>CAKZMO010000294.1 GCA_937128595.1 uncultured cyanobacterium
CGTATCGATCGAGCGCGATCGCCACAGTTCTGTTTCTTAGGCAATCGGGACGGGAAGCTGCATCGGGATCAGTTGGGATTCCGGGAAACCGGATGCGATCGCCAGTTTTCGAGACGCTGCTGTCGGTAAGATCCGCGCCCAAAACTCGCCCTTCTCCAACCACGGAATAAAGCGAGCCAGCCATTTTACGCCAACGGTCAACAACACGCGTCGCTGCGCCAGATAGCCATCCTGCAACACATCCGCCAACCGAGGCAGCACGATCGCATTGGTTGGCAAGGGCGACGGCCGTTCTAGGCGAATGTAGGGCAATCCCGTGGCGATCGCCGTCTGAGAAATTTCCGTAGCGAAGGGATGGGACGCATCCACAATGCCGCGAATTGAGTAAGTCTGAAGGAACGCGGCGATATCCGTCAGTTGCCCGACCACGACCTGCCCCGATCGCCCTTCATACAACTGCCGGGCGCGATCGCTCACCACCGTCACCACCCACGGCAGCCCCGCCTCATCCAGCGCATCCGCCACCGCGCGACTCTCACTGGTGCCGCCAATCAACCAAATCATGCGCGGCTCTTGCGGCGGAAAATGTGAGCATGATCGGGACTATACAACCGCGATCGGGCGTCAGCAGCCCCCGCCAACGCCGGACTGATGACATACAGCACCGTGCGGGTTAGGTTCGCCTCACGGGTCAGGTCTGCCATTTGCGACAGGCTCCCGACGACCACTTGCTCATCGGGCCAGCCCAAGCGATAGCACAGCGCCATCGGGGTTTCTGCGGAATAATGTTCGAGTAACTGCGCTTGGGCCTTAGCGCAATGGTGAGCGCTGAGGTAGAGGCAGAGGGAGGCTTGATGGGCAGCGAGTTCTGCCAAATTTTCGCGGTTGGGTACGTCAGTCTGGCCTTGGGTGCGGGTCAAAATGATGGTTTGCACCAGTTTGGGCACGGTTAGCTCGGTTTGCAAGCGGGCGGCGGCCGCCTGGAAGGCGCTGACACCGGGCACAACCTCAAAGCTCACATCCTCGTCTAGCAAATACACCATCAACTCATGCAGCGCTCCATACAGGCAGGGATCGCCATCTTGCAGGCGCACCACGGTTTTACCAGCTTTGGCGCGATCCACAATCTGCGATCGCCAGGTTTCCAGTACGAGCGATCGCGTATCAATAATTTCGGCATCGGGGCGACAGTGCGCCAACATCTGCTCTGGCACCAGCGACCCCGTATAAAACACCACATCAGCCTGGGACAGCAGCGTTTGTCCGCGTACCGTGATTAAATCCGGCGCACCGGGGCCAGCACCCACAATACACACTTGAGGGGAATCATGAGAAACGCGATCGGTCGAAAGTTGAGTCATTACGGTCTAGCCGGTAGGGTCTAGTGCATCATCTTAGCGTTCATCATCTTAGCGATGGAGCGGGACGGCGGTCTAGACCTTGTTGGGCTAGACCTTGTTGGGATAGACAACACGCCTCAAGCAAAGGTCAGAATTAGCGGGTCAGTCCTCTAGTAATGGGGTTTCGATGGATGAGCGATCGGATGTGGAATCAGTGGACGTAATGTTGACCGGTAGGTTGAGGGTAAAGGTAGTCCAGTTATTGTGACTGGTAACGGCGATCGCGCCTTGAATTTGGTTGACGCGCCGTTGAGCCAGGGTTAATCCTAATCCGGTGCCGCTGTATTTCCACGGATCGTTATTGGGAACGCGATAAAACTTATCGAACAGATGCGGTAACTCTTCTGGGGAAATCTCAGTGCCAGAGTTCCTCACAATAATTTGAAATCCGTTTACATATTGCATCTCACTAATTGCATTGCCTGTCGCATCGATCGCCCGCACCGTTAGCCGGATTTGTCCATTCACGTTGGTATATTTGCAGGCATTATCCAGTAGTTCAGTGATCACACGCTCTAGATAATCGAGATCGGTGGTGATGCAGGGTAAATTAGGGGAAACCTCAAGTTCTAGGGTCTGTTGCTGAATCAATGTCCGGTCATAAAAAGGCTGGACGATATGAGGAATCCAATCGTGTAGGTTGATGCAACTGAGCAGCAGCGGTTCAGTGCCAGACTCCAAGCGTGATAAATCAAGTAAGTCGTTAATGAGGGTAGTTTCGCGATCGCATTCTTCATGCAAAATCTGCATATATCGATATAGGGCTTCGGAGTCTTGGTTAGTTTCCTGGCGAGATAACAGCAGTTCTAGCATTTGAGTCGCCATGCGAATGTTAGCCATAGGGGTTCGCAGTTCATGGGAAACCGTACTCAAAAAATCATCTTTAAGGTGGTTCAGTCGCTCCAGTTCTTTCACTTGCGCCTGGGCCGCTTCAAATAATCGTGCTTGTCGGAGGGCGATCGCACATTGGTTTGCCACCTGTTCCACAAGCCGAATATCCTGCTGCTGAAACCCAAAATCGGCATAATGCACCAACCATAGATCGCCCAATACCGCATTTTCATCTTTGATGGGACAGGCGAGCATCGCGACGCGCTGCCCCCGTTCTGGATAAGCCACCAATCCACAGAACTGGAAATAATTACCGTTGAGCAATTGGTCATACCCAGCACGAAAGTTATCCATCAATAAAATACGACCGTAGAATGGCGTATTCAGTAATGTTGATTCATACCGAATGGTTGAGGTTTGATGTTCCAAATCATAGATAGCAGCAGTGCAGCCCAATAGCCCAAGCGCCGTAGATAAGCCTTCGACAGCGGT
>CAKZMO010000295.1 GCA_937128595.1 uncultured cyanobacterium
GCTGGTCAACCGACTCAGCTGAACGGAATCAAGCCATAGTTCCAGCAAACATTGCTGTTTGGCAGTTTAAATCCAGACATAATTAATGTCACAAACTGTGAGTATTTTTTACTTACCTACTAATTATGGCAATGCTACTATGCTCTGAAAAATCAGTAATTTTCCGAAAATCGGACCTACTACTATTCGAGCGGCACTAACCAGAAAAGAATTAAATTCGCGTTAATAAACGTTGCCCCGTGGATACGTCATTATTTGCATAGGCAATCGGAAGGCACTTGCGAATCTCTTTTCGATTTCAATCTACACTCCCAATATCATCGATGGGAGCGACAACTTAACATAATGATTTATATATTCCCGAATGGGTTCGGTACAGAGTAAGACACAGGCACACGGATGAATACTGATTCCAAAACTAACAATAATTATCTGATTTGGGCAGCAATTTCACTTTTGCTCACTTCATCAATATTTATGTGGTTGCCCGCTATAAACACACCATACTGGGGTGACGATTATTCATTTTTGCTGAGTGCAAAAATTGCAAGCGAGTCTGGTCAACCTTGGTGGTCAGCCTTTTGGCCTGCAATTGAATTTAAATTTTGGCGCCCTCTCTCTCAGGAAACATGGTGGCGATTTGTTTATGATTCTTTAGGCGCAAAAGCACATCTCGCTCACTTAGCAAACCTAGTCTTGCTTCTTTTCGGGGCAGCGTCAGTCGGAATTCTTGCTTATAGCGTGGCCTTCGCTTGTAAATGGCAACAACCTTTAGCAACAGCACTTTTCGCAGGAACTTTTTATTCAGGGTATTCACTTCATTTTCTACCAGTGCATTGGGCCGCTGCAGCAAATAGCTCTATCTTGGTGCTTTTTACTTGTTTAACTTTATCTGCTTGGGTTGTTGCACCCTTTGCCCAAAAAAACATGAGGATTTTGCTCCTTATTTTTGTTGTGCTTTTCTTAATAAGCGCTCTATTGAGCAAAGAATCTGCTGCATTATTGCCAATTCTAATGCTTCTACTGTCGTTTTTTAGCGGAAGAAAAGCCACTCGATTCCCTGATGTTCTGACCCTAATGCTCTGCGTCTTAGTCATTTTTATATGGCTCTTTCTTCGTGAGATGTTTACAACAGATATCGATCCCCAGTACGACCTAGAGTTAAGCTCCAATGTCGCCCGAAACATTTTTTCACTAATTAGTTGGGTCTTCAATATTCCCCGTGAGGCGCTTAGATTTATTGCCGTAGAGGATAGGGCGCATGGCATCGCGTGGGCAATAATAGTTTCTGGACCAATGTTTCTAACTTGGATCTTGGGTCTAATTGGTGCAAAAAGCGCATCTTTTAAAAGAGAGTTCTTAACTGCGTTCCTATTTATGGTCGTAGCGTACATACCATATTTATTTTTGGCATGGAACAGCTATGCATATTACGCCGCAGTCGCCGTAATACTCCCCACGATCTTGCTGGCCAAAGGAGCGACAAGTGGTAAAAACGTCATTTTAATAGCTCTTCTGTTCTGCGTTTCATCGTGGCTAGCCGTTGATTTATCGCGGAAGTTAGATCATCCTGGCCTTATTGGACGTGCCTACTGGGCAGAGTCAACCCTAACGCATCTAGAGCAAATCGATTTCTCAAATCATCTCTCCGTGGCTGCAGCAGAGAACCAGCGCTTTTACTCTATAGGCATAGCTGGACTTGCTTGGCGTCTGGGTCTGCCGAGGGAGTCCATCTCGATCGTGAGTTCATGCAAGGAGGCTCAGACTACCTGTCTTGCTATCACCACAGAAGGCAGATTAGAAATATTTGAATCGCCTTAGTCGGGGCCAAAATTCTTTACCTACGGATGTACCGAGATGAAGAACTTTTCATACATTACCTACCTATCACCACGTGATTTTCGCATTCGAAGACAGAGATGCCCACTCTGCAATTTTTCTCTTTTGATCAGGCTGAAGAGGAAGGAGCACGGAATTCGGTGTCTTAAGTGCAGAGCCACCCCAGTTCATATGTCAATAGCCAGTGTGTTCAACAAACAATATAAAAAGGCGGCCAAACTTGACGTCTTTGAAATGTCATCTCGAGGTGCGTTAGTGAAAATGTTCAAATTCAGGAGAGGTGTTAATTTGACAACTTCTGAATTTATTGAGGATCTCAATCTTGGTATTTCGTATGGGGGCATCAGAAACGAAAATGTCGAGTCTCTAACATTTTCCTCCGATTCCTTTGATCTTTGTACATCAACGGAAGTATTCGAGCATGTTGTTAATGATTCTTTGGGCTTTCGAGAAATGGTTCGCGTTTTGAGGCCTGGTGGAAGGACAATATTTACTGTTCCGCTTAGCGGTAGCGATAAAACCATAGAACGAGCCTCCATGGTAGAAAATGCAGTTATTCACCATGAGCCTCCTGAGTATCATAACGACCAACTTAGAGGGTATAAGAAGGTGCTGGCTTTCAGAACCTACGGAAATGACATTGTCGAAAAGCTGATGGATGCTGGCTTTACAAATGCCTATTTAGATGATTCATATTCAAGCGCATTTCTTGGCTTTGGGAGAAGTGTTGTTGTTGCCGAAAAATGATTCGTTATCTTGCATGTTCACTTGGCTCTGTTGCAGATAATAGCTCAAAGAGGCTCCGCTTATTTGAAGTCCGGCAGCATCAAACAACTATGTCTGAACTCTCCCAGCCATACAGCCGTTTTCCAATTGCGCATGAAATCTCAGCGTAAAGGCGTCAATCGACTGTTCTCCTGAATCTTCTTTTTCAAGCTCAAATTGATACTGGTTGGCATTTTCTGGTGTAACCACAGTAGTTTCCGGGCCCCTCCAACCGACCGCCTTAGAGGAGAGCAATAATGCAAGAAAAAACAACTTTTTCATAACGCTCAGGCAACCGGCACCGGAGCGCTAGCGGAGGGAACCAAAAGTGGCACGCTTTTGGCGTCCGGTTGACCGCCTGGTTATGGCTCTGATGTAAGAATTT
>CAKZMO010000296.1 GCA_937128595.1 uncultured cyanobacterium
ACACATAATGGAGTGATAAAAAGTTTGACTTAAAATCCCAAAAAACCTTTTCAGAATAAGCTCTCAATAACAATTACTTCAATTATGAACTATCGAAACTTCATCACAATTGAACCCAATAAACGTGGTGGAAAGCCTTGTGTACGCGGTTTAAGAATTACAGTTTATGAAGTGCTTGAGTACCTAGCTTCGGAGATGACCGAAACAGAAATTCTTGACGATTTCCCCGATTTGACGCGAGAAGATTTAAAAGCCTGCATTGCTTATGCCGCCGACCGTGAGCGTCGAGTTATGATCGCTCCATTATCTGCATGAAGCTACTTTTTGATGAAAACTTGTCGCCTAAGTTGCCAAGCTATTTGGGTGATCTTTTTCCAAATTCGCTTCACGTTCGAGATGTGGGCATGAAAGCAACGAGCGACCCAATAGTTTGGGATTACGCAAAAGATAATGATTGTCTCAAAAGACGCGGACATGCACGACCTAAGCTTAGTATTTGGGAATCCACCGAAAGTTATTTGGCTTCGTCTGGGAAACTGTTCAACATTGCAAGTTGAAAATGTGCGTCGGCGAGATTTTAACGCGATCAAGTTGTTTTATGAGGATAAGAATTTATCGCTGCTTGCCTTGTCATAATAGTTCGGTAGCTTCGGATCTTTTTCCAGGGTTTTTACAGATTGAGAAGATATAGTGGCGATCGCTGCATAACAGCGCCCATGCACACTGACCACCAAGAAGTTATCTGGTAGAGGTCAAATGCTATCTGCAGCGGGTGATGGGCAATGTTAGCTTAAGTCAGGTCTTTTAAAACTCCGCATTGACAACACATCCTGCACGTAAATACAATGTGATTACATGCTGTTTTTCTAAGCATCCTATGGGCACTGCTATTAGAACTCGAATCGTTAAAATTGGTAACTCTCAGGGCGTTCGCATTCCCAAGCTCCTCTTAGAGCAGAGCGGTATTGATAAAGACGTTGAAATTGAAGTGCAAGGGAATTGCCTTACGATTCGTACGGCACAAGGCTTACGTGCAGGATGGGATGAGGCTTTTGCGGAAATGGCGAAGCATCACGACGATGAGCTTCTAGATGAAGCCACTACTACTGAATGGGAACAATCTGAATGGGATTGGTAGTCAAGCGTTTTGATGTCTTTCTCGTCAATCTAGACCCTACGATTGGCAACGAAATTCAGAAGACACGACCTTGTGTTGTCATCTCACCAGACGAAATGAATCGTTATATCTCAACGATTATCATTGCCCCGATGACAACAAAAAGTAGAGCGTACCCGACTCGTATTCGTTGTCAATTTCAGGGAAAGAGTGGGCAAATTGTTTTAGATCAAATTCGGACAATCGATAAAAGGCGATTGGTCAAAAAGCTGGGGCAAATCAATCAAGATGAGCAAAAAATGCTGCTTGATATCTTAGCCGAGATGTTTGCTGAATAAATGAATTAAATAGGATTTCTATATCGTAAAAACCCGCTTTATATCTGATTGCTCATTACAGAAAAAGCGTAGTTCATTGAGTAACTTGTTGAGCGGATGTTCATGCTGCGGGTTGATAAATCGCGCGAATCGAGCGGTCTGAATTCACCTCAACCACCAGATCAACCCATTCGGGCTGATTGAGCAGAGGCGTGATGAACAGCTCAGGGTGGAGCGATCGCCAAAAATATTCCACAAACGCCTGAATATCCTCATCCGACATGCCCGACTTGCCCGTGGCTTTCATTTTATGCTCGGCTTGCTGTCGCCACTGTTGGCTCAGGCGGTAATCGGTGGGATACAGCACCATTAGGCTATCCAGCTCATTCCACAGGGGCAGATAGTCTCGCAGATGCTCATTCATCGAGCGGGCAAACTGGCGATCGCCCTCCGTTTGAATCGGAGGTGGAGCGGTGTCAAACGCGTCGGGGGCAATGGGTCGCACCCCCACAAACCAGCCTTCAAACAAGATGATATCCGCCGCTTCGACCCGTTCAGGACTAATTCGATCGCCCTCTCCCCCATGCAGTGACTTGTCAAACCGAGGCACTTCGATAAACTCTTGGCGATCCGGGCTGCGCCCAGATAAACCAACGCCCTGCTTAAACTGACGCAACACCTCTAATCCCAACTCGACATCGTGGGTTCCTGGTGGCCCTCGCCATCGAAGTCGCGGTTCAGTCTCTACCAGAGTTTGTCGTTCGGCGTAGGTTTTGTAGAAGTCGTCGATCGAAAGACCACAGACGCGATATCCCCGATGCTCCAACAACGCCGTCAGCACCAGCGCCAGTGTCGTCTTACCCGTACCCTGGCCGCCGAGAATTCCTTGAATAATGGGGCGATCGCTCTCATTTCGCAGTTGCTCTAGCCTCCACGCCAACGGCAACCACAGCATCCACAACGTCGCAAACGGATAAGGTGAGATTTTTAGCGAACTTTGACAGAGCTGGCAGAACGGATCGAAAAAATTATCGAATCGATCGAGCTGCTGGTCAACCCATTCGGGATAAGACTCTGGCGCAATTCCGAAGGCTGGAGCCGTCTGTAAACCCATTTCGACGAGATGGGCGATCGCCTCTTCGCGGGAGATGTCGTGCGTTGGCTTGCCTGGGCGTCGCCCGTATCGCCATGCCATCAAAACCTCGGCACAATCCCGTGTGTTCATGGGTATCTGAGGCGATGATGGCGCTGAACTTTGGAATGATTCTGAATTTTGGGACAATGAAGGCTGAGTCGGCTGAGTCATAGGAGAAGCCGTACAGAAGTTAGGTTCTCGCCCTATTTAAACGTAACTATCTAGAAATAGAAAGTGGCTTTTCAGATTACTGTCCTCACTTCCAGCCCCCCCTTCTAAATTTGGAGAGGAGAGCAAGATGTCCAGTTCTCCTTCTCCCCCCAAGGTTGGGCTACTAGATGCACACAAGTCTACTGCTTTGGTGTTCTCGTGCTTTGATCCTCCCTAACCCTCCTTAACAAGGAGGGAACCGGCTTGGAAGTCACCCTTTTTAAGAGGGATTTAGGGGGATCAAACCAAACTCTTTGGTCATCAGAGAGTTATGTGCACTTAGTAGCCCAAGGCTTGGAGAAGGGGTTAGGGGATGAGGGCTTACAAAAAAGATGATCTCTCATGTAACCCTCTCGAACATAAAAAACCTATGGCAAATTCCAGCGATGAGAATCCTCGGATCAGAGTGTTTGTCTACGGCACACTGAAGCCAGGAGAAATCAACTATCAGCGATATTGTGCGGGGCACATTCTTCAGCATGAGTGGGCGATCGCCTACGGTCAACTATTCGACTTGCCGATGGGCTATCCTGCCATGACTCGGGGATCTGCGCCCGTTCATGGTGTCATCTTAGAGTTTGACGACCCCAGCCTTCTGGACACCCTAGATGTCTTGGAGGGATATGAGCCCAATCGTTCGGTTACAGAGAACGATTACGAACGAGTTGAGCTAGAGGTGTTCACGCCACAACACACCCCATTCGGCAAAGCTTGGACATATCTCATGGCGGAGAAGCAGGTTCGACATTGGAGCGGCGAGATCATTGAGAGCGGAAGTTGGCATTCGCGACTATCGCGCTACAAGTACTACGATTCTTACCCTACGCATTAGGCTGAGACGGGGCGTTGGCTTGCCTGGGCGTAGCCCGTATCGCCTCACTGCCTCGACCAGCTTCAGCGCCTGTTCCATTGCCTGAACCAGCCCCATTTTCTGAATAAGAATTCAACTCCTGTCCAGACCCTGACGAACCATCATCACCGCCTGACATAACCTGTACCGTCAGCGATTTGATGATGATGTAGAGAATCGGCACAACGAACAAGCTTAAGAAAGTGGCAACGAACATGCCGCCAAAGACCGCTGTTCCCAGCGACTGACGGCTGGCTGAACCTGCTCCCGACGCAATCACCAACGGGAAGATACTGCTCAGTGTTGAAATGGCCGTCATCAGAATTGGACGCAATCTCTGTTTCGATGCTTCAAGAGCCGCTTTGATAATCGGGTAGCCTTGATCGCGAAGCTGGTTGGCAAACTCCACAATCAAAATCGAGTTTTTGCTCGCCAGACCAATCAGCATCACCAATCCAATTTGGCAGTACACGTCATTTGACATTCCCCGCAGGCTTTGAGCAATCAGCGCTCCCATGATCGCCAGCGGCACCGCAAACATAATGATGGTGGGATCAATGTAGCTTTCATATTGCGCGGCCAACACAAGAAATACAAATACTAAGCCCAGCGCAAAGATCAGAGGAGCTTGTCCACCTGACTCAATTTCTTCTAAAGCAGAACCTGACCATTCGTAGCCAACTCCAGCCGGAAGGGTCTGGTCGGCGACTTGTTCCATCGTTTGCAACGCCTCGCCAGAACTGTATCCCGGAGCCGCGCTGCCGTTGATCGCAATTGAACGAAATCCGTTGTAGTGGTTGATAGTTTGGGCTCCGGTCGTCTCTGTGGTTTGAACCAGATTGCTCAGAGGGATCATCTCGCCTAACTCCGATCGCACATAGAGTTGCGAGATGTCATCTGGAGTCGAGCGGAACTGTTCATCGGCCTGGACATACACCCGATACGTTCGTCGGCCTAAGTTGAAATCGTTGACATAGCGTGAACCCATGTACGTCTGTAGGGCTGAGAAGATATCGTCAACATTGACCTGAAGTGCTTTTGCCCGATTCCGATCGACCTCGATTTGAATCTGAGGCGTGCTGGCTGAATAGGTACTAAATACACCCAGCAGGGAAGATTGTGAGTTGGCTGCACCCAATAGCTGACCCATCGACTGCACCAGTTGTTCAATGGTTAAGCTGCCCCGACGGTCTTGTAGCTGAAACTCAAATCCTCCGAAGCTTCCCAGACCTTGAATGGAAGGCGGGTTGACGGCAAAGGCTCGTACTTCTGTAATTTGGGAGAGAGTTCCCTGAACCTGACCGATGATCGCAGGTGCTGATTGATTGGGAGCCGTGCGCTCAGACCAAGGAATTAGGGTTGTGAAAATGACGGCACTGTTTGCTGTGCTGCCGCTAAATCCAAATCCTCCAACCGCAAACGTTGCCCGCACTTCAGGGATGTCTAGATACGTGTTTTCAATTTGGCGCATGGCGTCGCTCGTGTAGTTGAGAGACGTGCCTTCTGGCCCTTGAACAATGGTGATGAAATACCCTTGGTCTTCTTCCGGCAAAAATGCGGATGGGACGAAGTTGTAGAGCCAGAAGGTAAAAGCCAACAGTCCCGCGAAGACGGCGAGCACTAGATATCGTAAGCTGACTAGACGACCCAGAATAGCTTCGTAGCGATCGCCAATCCAAGCCAGTGCTTGATTGACCCAGCCAAATATCCGCCCTAACCAGCCCCCAACTTCAGGATTGCGTCGCAGCAACAGTCCCGACAAGGTTGGGGTGAGGGTGAGCGCGTTAAATGTGGACAGGGCGATCGCAAAGGCAATGGTCAGAGCAAACTGCCGATAGAGCGCTCCAGTCGTGCCTGGAAAAAAGGCGACAGGGATAAAAACCGCCATCAACACTAATGACGTTGCAATCACGGCTCCGGTCAGATCCTGCATGGAGGCGATCGCCGCCTGAGCTGGATTCATATCACGCTTTTGAATCTTGGAGGAAATATCCTCCACCACCACAATCGCGTCGTCTACGACCATTCCTGCGGCAAGGGTCAAGCCAAACAGGGTCAAACTATTGATCGAGAACCCGAAAATTTTCACAAAGGCAAACGTACCAATCAGCGCCACGGGAATCGTCACTGCTGGGATAACTGTCGTGCGCCAGTCTTGTAAGAACACAAAGATCACCAAGACCACCAGCAACACGGCTTGCACTAGGGTCTTCACCACCTCGACCAACGACTGCTGCACAAAATCGGTGGTGTCAAAGCCGATGTCGTAGGTCATATCAGGTGGAAATTCTTCCGATAGATCTGCCATTTCGGCCTTGACCGCACTCGCTACTTGCAGTGCATTACTTCCTGGAACCTGATAAATTCCTAAGCCGACGGCATCGTTGCCTCGAAATCGCAAAAATGAACCATAATTTTCTGCACCCAACTCAACTCGTCCAACATCGGTGAGGCGAGTCAGGGTTCCTGTCTCTGACGTATCGACAATCAGATCTTCAAACTGAGAAACTTCGGTAAATCGACCGATCGCCCTCAAATCAATCTGATATTGAGTATCGGGATCAGGCTGCTGTCCCAGTCGTCCGGCTCCGACCTGCACATTTTGCTCTCGCAGAGCCACAACGACATCTTCTGCCGTTAGCCCTCGACTTGCAAGCTGATTTGGATTCAGCCAAATTCGCATGGCATATTGGCGCTCACCAAAAATCTGAACGTTACCAACCCCGTTGATTTGCTTCAGCGCATCGACAACATACAGATCGGCGTAGTTGCTCAGAAACGTGCTGTCATAGCTCTCTTCGGGACTGTACAACCCGAAACCCATGAGAATACTGCTCGATTCTTTGGTGACCGTGACTCCGTTGCGGTTTACCTCTTCAGGTAGCTGAGCCTCCGCCACCGACACTCGATTTTGAACATCCACAGCGGCAATGTCTTGGTCGCGGCTCGCATCAAAAGTCACAGTGATGGAGCTATTGCCGTTGTTGCTGCTAGAGGAAGTCATGTAGCGCATCCCCTCTACGCCATTGATTTCCCGCTCCAAAATTGTAGTGACAGCATCTTCTACCGTGCGGGCATCCGCTCCAATGTAGTTGGCGCTAACCGTCACCTGCTTGGGACTGATGTTGGGATATTGGGCAACGGGCAGCGTCGGAATGCTAACCGCACCAATGATCAAAATGATGAGCGCACAAACGGTTGCGAAAACGGGGCGCTTGATAAAGTAGTTGACAAACATGGGGAATGGGGATGAGCAGCAATGGATCAATCAATTGGGCGATCGCCCACAGCTTCGCCAAAATATTAATCAGGCAACAGCGGCGCGGACATCAATATGAAAACGAGCCATGAGAACGAGCCTGTAGGGTCAAACACTCTCAAGCAAACACCCAACACAAATCGAAACTCAAGTCGGAGGCCCTCCTGGAGGAGCTGACTCGCCCTCTTGTTGGGGCATGATCGGAACTCCATCCGATAGGTTCAACAATCCAGAGACAATCAATGCTTCTCCTACCTCGACTCCTTCAATCACTTGGTATTGGTTATCTCGCAGTTCGCCTAGAGTCACCAAGCGTTGACGGGCAATCAGTTGAGGCTCGCCTTCAGCGGCATCAGGCTGTCGTTCAGCAACAAACACAAAGTTTTGTCCTCCTATCCGCGATACCGCCGTCGCCGGAACTCGCACTCCAGACCCTTCTGACCAAATGACCTGAGCCTCGACCCGCTGGTCATCCTGCAACAGTCTCGCAGCATTCTGAAAATTTGCTTTTACCAACACCGATTGAGTCGCCGCATTGACTTGAGGTGAAATGAAGCTAATGCGACCCGTGGCGATCGCCTCTCCGCCATTCGGCTGCCGAATTTCGACCGGGAGCCCCAATCGCAAATCAGCTCGCCGCTCAATTGGGATTTCTAGCTCTAGGTCAAGGGCTTGATTTTGGGTAATAGTTGTAAGCTCATCACCGACCTCAACGTAATCTCCCAGCTTCACGGGAATATTGCCCAAAACGCCGCCGATAGGGGCTACAACCTGGGTATTTTCAAAATCTTCTCGTACCGCTGAAGCCTGAGATGCCGCCTGTTGCAGAGCAGCTCTTGATTCTGAAACGGCAGCCCTCGACGCCTCGACCTGCTCAACAGCAGCGGTTAGAGAAGCCTGAGCCGTATCACGGTTGCGAACCGCACGATCGAGCGCCTGTTGAGCCTGAGCCCCTTCTTCCACAAGGGTTTCTGTTCGACCTAAATCTTCATTCTGCAAGTCCAACTCTGCCTTCGCGCTCACTTCCTCAGCTTCTGCCGCTCGGAGTTGAGCCTCAGCATTTGCAAGTGCCGATCGAAACGCGCCGATGTTTGCTTGAGCAGCATTTAGCTCTGCTCGACTGCGGTCGGGACTGACTTCTAAAATAGGAGTTCCAGGAGAAACTGACGCACCAGAAGACACAAAGATACGCGTGATGCGTCCGTCGACTTCAGGCTTGAGCACAACTCCCTGCTGGGCGTCCAGGACTCCAATAAATCCAGAGGATTGCTGAACAGATTCAGACTCCAGGGTGTCGAGTTGAACCGGGACAGGCCCACCCTGCATCATGCCCTGCGGTGGCCCACCCGACATAAAGGTGCGCCAGATGAAATAACCGCCTCCAGCCAAAAGCAAAACCATCAAAATTCCCCAGAGCCAATTCCCCGAAGACTCTTTTTTCAACGTTCCAGTGCTGATAGGTTGAGCCTGGTCAGAGGCTTGAGTAGTCGATTCCGTAGTCATGACTGTGCCATTATGCAGAGCTAGTGATTCGCAGATGCTTGAGTGTGCTCGATCGATTGGAGTGATCCACAATCAGTTTTAAGTTATCTCATTTTTAAGAAGCTAGTGATTCCGGTGGGTCACCTAGAGCGCTTCAAATATTCTTCAAGCTGAAACAGCTGTTCAAGAAAGTAGCAACTTCAAAGAATAAATGTGTTGTCTAGAAACCATAAAACTTACCCGTTGGCGACACTATGTCTTTTCACAGCTCTGATACGCTTCATGCCATCGGGTGATCCATCATTGGGGCCGTGAGATTTGGGGCAGTGAAATTTGAGCCTGTTGAGACTGCTCAATTCGTTCGATCGTGCATCACCTGATTCTCAAGCCACTCCAATAACATCACAGTCTGCAACTTCAGATGTTCCAGGCTGACGATGAAGTTGAATGCTACTTTTTCAACTAAAAACGTGTGAATCAAAGTCAACCCAAAGTGCTGCGATTTGATTCAAGTCGCAACACTTTCATCAGGAATGCTCCTGAAAAACTTCGGGTGTTCCTTCTTCAGTAAAGGTGTAGACCGTATAGGGTTGTCGAACGTCGCCTGACTCCATACCGGGAGAACCCATGGGCATTCCAGGGACAGTGATGCCTACAACATCTGGCTTTTCTGCCAACAATCGCCTGACATCAGCGGCAGGAACATGGCCTTCGATGACATATCCACTGGCGATCGCCGTATGGCAAGAGGTCAGGTCAGCCGGGAGATGATGCTCTTGGTTCACGGCCTCGATATCGTCAACGACATGATCTTCAACCTGAAACCCGTTCGCTCGCATGTGTTCGATCCACCCTTCGCAGCACCCACAGTTTGGACTCCGAAACGAAACCACCTGCTGAGAGTCTGCCGCCTGCTGTCCAAACTCATCACTGGAAGGTACTGAGGAATAAGAGCAAAGGCCAAGACTCACAACAATCGTGAGCAGAGCGATCGCCGTTGTCTTGATATTCCTCATCACGCTGTCCAAAATACTGTTCTGGAGCTTCTTCATATGCTTTCAAAATCTCCATCATGATCGATCGAGTTATTAGTGTGTTCGGACTTTTCCGATTGGAAAGTCTTCCAGCAAAACTTCGAGAAAATGCGCCAAGTTAAGCTTTAGAAATGAATTGTTTAATAATTGTTTAATTCGTGTTTAAGGAAAACTGATGCCGTCATTTTATTCTCTCGTCCGAGACTGTAAAATGCCCAATAAAGCTTACAGTCTGCGCCTTTTGATAGTCTTTTCCTAGGATATCTCTATCTATTGGCCTCTGTCTTAAACACGATGCGCTCAGCATCACCTTCAACTAACCTGACAACAGGTGCTCTTATGTTGCGATCGCCCTATTTTTAAGAGAATTAGTAACCCTCGTAGACGCGTTTGCAATGAAGAGTTCAGTTGCAAAACAAAGGCCAAAACATGGAAGATCGCAAAGA
>CAKZMO010000297.1 GCA_937128595.1 uncultured cyanobacterium
TTCATGATCTCATCGTTCTCATCGTGAGATCAATCCCCATTTTTCGAGGTGCCCTTATCAAACATCCTCTGAAACAGCTGTTAAGCCAAAATCAAATATTAAATTTATAGTTCAATCTCTTTTTGAAGAGATCAAGTTAGATACAGATCGTGAGATTTTTCGCTTCACCTGAACAATCAACCAAGGTTTAGGCCGAGCTACTTTCTCCTGTTGAGAGTAACTATAAGAAGTGTTATTTTGCTCGTCAGCCATATTAGCAACGGCTCCTAAGACAGGTATTTTAGCCACTCTTAACTCGTCAATTACTTGATTTAGGTCACCTCGTCTTGCTTTGTCGAGACCGACTACTAGCAAAAGTCCCTGAGTGGAGTTTGCTACCAGATACGTATCTGAAAAGCCAACGATAGGAGGCGTATCGTAGATCACAAGATCATATTCCTGTTGAGCCTCTTCATGTAAATCTTGTATCACTTTAGATGCAAGCACGGAAGAAGGATTCGGTGGAATAGAACCTGATGTTAAGGCAAATAAATTGTCATTGAAACTAGACTTCTGAACCACTTCTGATAAGGTGAGGTTAGTAGAAACCAGATCAGTTAAACCTCTTTGATTGTCCAACTCTAAGTATTTATGAATGCTTGGGCGACGCAAATCGGTATCAACAATCAAGACCCTACGATTCATTGAAGCTGCAGCCTTTGCTAAGTTAGTTGCAATCGTTGTTTTACCTTCGTTAGGAGTAGAAGAACTAACTGTTAGACTGGAAATAGGATTATCAGGATTACTTAGACGAATATTTATATATAGAGAGCGAAAAGATTCTGTAAAAGATATAGAATCATAAGAGTTTTCTTTGTCGTTTGCTTCGTAGTAATTCTGATTATTTACCGTTAAACCAGATTTATTTAACCAATATTCGACACTTTTAGAAGACAAACTATTTTCTTGATAAAAATAAGATATTCGTAGTAGCTGATTAAGAGGAATTATACCCAACAAAGGTAGCCGCGTTATCTCTTTAATTTCTTTTGGCGTTCGAACTAAACTGCTAAACTTATCGATAACAAGAGCAACTCCGGTTCCAATAAGTAGCCCTAGTACGGTGCCTAATACTAAATTTCGTTTAGCACTAGCCACTGATGCGCGTGGTCTTCCAGGTTGAGTTAGCAATTCCCAAGGGGCTTGACGTTGTGCTATTTCGATACGTAACGACTCTCGCTGAGTAAGAAATTCATTTAGGTTATCGGTTGCAATTTCAAGCTCTCGCTGAATGTCACTATATTGACGGGCAACGGATGAAAGCTGCTGAATACGCTGGTTAAGCGACTGAATAGCATCATCAACAGCCTGACCACGAAAACTAAGTTCTCTTATTCGGCTTGCCAGCAATTGCTGTATTCGCTGACCTTCTTGCTGAACAAGGGGAATAAGATTTTCTCGTTGAGCTTGAAGGGTTTGAATTTCTGGGCTTTCCTCGAGTAATAGGGCAGATTGCTGAGCGATCTGGCTATCTACACCTAAAACTTGATCTAGTAACTCACTATATCGAGGATCTTCAACTAATACTGTTGCAGCGGCTAAAGCACCATTTTGATTGAGTTCTTGCTGAAGGCTAGTATAAAGCTGCTGTGCTTCATCCAGTTGAACATTCAAGCTTGTCTTTTCTTGCTGAAGCCCACCAATTTGAGATGAAAGTTGTTCTCCCTCTAGTAAGGGATCAATTAAGTTATTCTCCTGCCGTAACGATTCGAGATCAGACTGGAGTAAATTAACTCTGTCCCTTAACTGAGGCAGTTGCTCGTCTACGAATGTAATGCCACGCTGAATATCGCTTTGGCGATCGCGAAGACTAAACTCGATATACGCATTTGAAACTTCCTCAAGCACATCATTCACGATACCGGGTTCTAAACCTCGATACGAAACTACTAAAATATCTTCTGACGTTGGCTTGACAGTTAGATTATTAAATAAACTTCTATAGGTGATGCGAGGGTATTGAGAATTAAGAGCTTGAACAATCGGCTCTAGAACACGAGGACTTTTAAGAATTCTCAATTTTGCTTCATCAACTGATGCTTCAAGATTTTCTTGATTGCTCAAAGTTTCAGGATTTAAATTAGAAATGATGCGTGTTTCCAGCGTTACGGATTCGGACAAAATTTCAAAGCTTGCTTCGTACGTTGGTTTATCTACGAGTGCTTTAAGAACTGCTCCAGTTGCAACGACTGTTGTAATTCCAGCAATTAAAAAGATGCGCCGACGAAAAACAGAAAAGATTTGCCCGAGTTCAAGGCCTCCTTCCTCTTCAATACCTTTCGCTGAAATTAGCTGTTCATCAGTCATATTTACATTCGTATCATTAAATTATTGAGTTCTAGAATAGTCAGAGATTGGTTAAAAGATTTAGAGCATCAGTACTCCTTATTTTTAATCAAATAATCGAATAATCGAAAACGGAGCAGTTATGAGGCTGAAAAAACGACCAATTGGACTAGCAACAGTTTCTAACGCATCTGAAACACTAGCTATAGCAGATCGCCTAACAATTATCACGTCACCATTTTGAAGAGCCGGATTTAACTCTTGATTAATCCCCTGCTCAAAGTCAACAGGAATTGAGCGTGCTAGAACAGTTCCATTTGGATTGAGACGGATTAAGTCTACAGTCCCTCGGCTTGCTCGGTTGTTGAACCCTCCAGCTGATAGAAGTCCTTGAGTCAATGATGAATTTGGCGGAATTTCTACAACCCCTGGTTTGTCGATTTCCCCAACAATATTCACTCTAATAGAGTCTGGGGAAAAACTTGCAGATGCTAACTGCGCAGACTCCTCCATATTATCTTCTTCAGCCGTTGGTACTATAATTGTGTCCCCTTCTTGTAGGGCTAAATCTTGCCTTAAATCACCAGTTTGCAGCAGTTGCCATAGGTTAACCTGGATTGTTTGATCAATTCCTTCTCGAGTATTCCGAAGAATTTGAATGTTCCGCACATCAGCCAGTGGCTTAATGCCTCCAGCAACTTGGATGGCTCGAGTAACAGTTGGAAGCCTGCCAGCTCCCTGTGTTTGCCCTGTCTCTCCTGCCTCTCCAGTCTGAGCACTACCCGTTACCGTATGCGAGCCTGGACGAAATACTTCTCCAACTACGGCAATATTTATTTCCTGATTGTCGTCCCCAGCAAAGCTTAGGGTTGGTAGCTCAGCCAAATTTTGAAGATCGGGACGATCAGCAGCAGGAACAACAATTGTATCGCCATCGCGAAGAGTAATATCTTCGCTTAGACCTCCCACTCGGAGCAACGTTAGCAAGTTCACAGTAATAGCACTGGCACCGTTCAAACCTTGGCGACGTATCTCTATTTGACTGAGATCTGCAGATAAACGAATGCCTCCAGCTTCTTCAAGAACTTGAGTTAGTGTCGGAAATTCTGTGTCTGATGAGCTGATAGTGTAAGAACCAGGATGATTCACTTCTCCCGAAACACCAATTTGCAAAGAGCGCCGAGACAGCAGACTAAGAGATACCGTGGGTTGTCGTAAGATTTGGGAATAGCGTGATGCGATCGCCCTTGTAGCCTGCTCGAGGGTCATGCTGTCCACCGACACAGCTCCAATGACAGGAAGGTTCACGACACCACCAACCAAAACATCAAGCTCGCCACTATACTGGGGCAATTGAAAAACATCAACTCGAATGCGATCGCCTGCACCTAGCGTATAAGGGTCTTCTATCCGAGATACGCTACTGACACGTTCGGGCGCTGCACGCCCATCAGCCTGTGCGATCGCCCTCGGCACATATAGCAAATATAAAGAGGAGCACGTTAGAGATACGACAACGGCTTCAGAGATCCAGCGCTGAAGGAACTTGAAATCCTTAACTGTCGTTATTTTCAACTGGCAGCAACAAGTTCTCATAAAGTTGTCATCTAAAATTAATGAACGTTCAGTATATTTATAGCGAATATTACGTAAACCTCTATCTGTACAGTTCTAGCCGAAAAGTGAAAAACTCGCATGTCTTGTAGATCATTTTTGGCCTTTCTCAAGAATTTCCTAGGGCTCCAACCTTAGTGGTGCAGAGAAGTCCTGAAATTCCTGGTATTCCTAGAGTCTCAAGCTAGGACTGAGGTGATAGTAGGGGTATTCCATGAGAAGCTTAAGTTCCCCAACTCAAAGTTAGCTCAATGGAAACACCCCACCTCTATCGTCAACTGATGAACCAACTGAGTCAATGGGTAGTGCCCAAAGACCAGCGCCACCTGCAGGGCGTTGCAGAGGCAGTCGCTGCCATTCTGCAGTCGCAAAGTGCTTGCTTCGGGAAGTGGATGAGCTACCTGAGCCACCGAGACTGCGAAGCTAGGGCACACATGGAGCGTCTGAGCAACTTGGTTCACAACCCGCACATCAGTGCAGAACGATTCTATGCACCGCTTCTAAGCTACGCTTTGCAAGCGTTTGACGGTAGCGCCGTGACCCTGACGCTAGACACCAGCATGCTATGGGAGCAGTTTTGCCTGGTCGAAGTCACCCTCGTCTGGGGCGGACGCTCGTTCACCTTGGCTCAGGTGGTGTTAGAGCACAAGAGCGCCAGTGTCGCCTTTGAGGACTACCAACAGGTGCTAGCGGCGGCCAAATCGCTGGTGCCTCCAAGCTGCGCTGTGACGCTGCTGGCTGACCGAGGCTTCGCCCACAAGGACTTGCTAGTTTGACTAGAGCAATGCCAGTGGCAGTGGGCGATTCGGCTCAAGTGTGACATGCAGGTGCGCCTTGCCCGTGGGGTCACTCGCTCAGTGAAATCCCTATTCCCCGCCGCAGGGCACGCCTATCTGCTGCACAATGTCACCGCTTTAGGGGACATCCAAGGAAAAATCCATCCCCTAGCTAGGCAGGCGTCGGCACGATTTCGACGAACCACTTTTCTAGCCCTGGTACTCGCTGCAGGTTCTGTTCGAATTCCATCATGGCCTTTTGAGTGAGTTTCACGCCTGTGTGATAAGTCTGTGTGACCAGGCTGACCGTAGGATGATGTCCCTTGAAGGTGAGTGCTTCAGCGAAGCGGATCACCGTTTCGACGGAGTCCAATAGGCTACCCTGCCAATGCTGTTCTAACCAACCGAACGTGCGCTTGACCGGATTATATTTGCTGTGATAGGGCGGATAATAGGCCAACTGAATCGTGAGTTGCTCCTGCTGGGCAAGTGCGACTAATCGCGCCATAAATTGAGTGCGTCGGGAGTGATTTTCAGGGCCATTATCCGCGTTGATCACCCAACGATGGATGTGAGGGAAGCGAGCTTTAACCTGCTGCCACCAGTCTTCTAGGCGATCCACAATGGCATCAGCCGTTAGTTTAGAGTACACAAAACTCAACCACAGGTCGTTGGAGGCAGGTAGAAAGATGCCGAATGGCGTTAGCGTCTCAGTCGGCTTAAAGTCATGGTCAACCGCCTGGATCGGCCTCCGATTTTTTTCCCCCACGGTCATAGTCACCGATTTTGACCGTCGCCTTGGCATCAATGGAGAGTCGTAAGGTGTGTTCATCGGCATCCGCCGCCTGATTCACGTCATTGACGTTGGCAAAAATCGCTTCCGTTTCAGCGATCACCTTTTGAGGCTTGGTTTTGGCCACCCGCTTGAGACGATACCCAAACTGATTCAGCCGCTGCCGGATCACTTCTTCGGTCGGCAGATCCGCATCACAATAGCCTTTTTGGCGGATGAGTTGACGGCGCACCTCGGCGGCACTGAGACGGGTATACAATCGCGAACTCGTTAAGCTCGGGTCAGCCTGGGGTTGCGGCTCAACAATGGCTCTGATGTCATCCCGCAACTGGAGTAAGCGGGCCTCTACAGGCTTTCGACCCCGGTGCTCGAAGGCATCTCGGATGGAGCCATGCTCCAGCTCGTAGAGACCTTTGCGAATCGTGCCTCGGTTCCACCCCAGCTCTCGCTCGGATTAGGCTTGACCGCCGGGGCCTAAGGCTTGAACGACTTGCGCCATAAACTGACGTCGCTCAGTACCTTTCAGTCGTTTGGCCGTGTCTTTGAAGATACTTTTCAGAGGGGCTGTTAATTCTAGAGCAACACCTGACAGCTTTACCTGAAGACGCTCAACATAGATTTAGTATCTTAACGGATGGTTATTTGGTTGGACTACTCTTAATCTCTCGAATCAACAGATTGCCCAAGAGTTGAGCCTGCACAAAGATGATGTGCATCAGATGACCCGCGAGTTGCGCCAAGCGATAGCAGAGCACCGGCCAGAGGTTCAGCTATCAGGAACGGTTGAGTTCAATGAAGTCTAGACACGGCGGGTCATCAAGGCCAGCCTGAGAAGGTTAAAAAAGGTCGCCACGGGCGACGGCGGAAACTCAAAGGGGTTTTGGGGGAGAGGGACGCTCGAAAAAGAGAAACCGCCCATCTTCGGAATGATTCAGCGGGGCAGAGGGGTGGTTATCAAGATGTTGGAAAATGATCAGCAGAAAACTATCCAACCGATCATTCAGGCGATCGCACGGGTAGTTGAGCAGCTTCAAAGACTATAGTTACCAGAGATGCTGTTCCCAGTCTGACCACTGAGCCTTAATACTCTCTAGCATCCACCCACCCACGGTGACGGAGGCTTCATGAGAAGCATAGACAATCCAATCTAAACAGTCAGATGTCCAATAGCCCTAATAGCCATTGTATAGCGGTATGCAGGTTGGTCAAGCACAGTAGCAACCATGGGTGAACCAATGATGCACATCCTGTTAGGTAATCAGAGCGATCCCCCGAGTGACAGCAATTCTCAGTATGGCAATTCAACTTGTATTGGGCGGGATGTCTCGCTCTAGACCTTTGAGCATGAAGGTGAGCAAGTGATCCCAACTGTCGAAATACATGTATCGGGTTAATGCCCGCAAGTCATCAAAGAAGGTCTTGCGGGTGGGCAAGTGAGATCGCAGCAGCTTGTACTTCAAGTCGAGCAACTCTAGCAACGTGTGGAATAGCAGAGACAAGATGTTGAGAGTCGCTAGCAACGAGAAGAGATGCTGCTTTCCATGCCCAAAATTGTGTTCCAGGTTGTAGCCCTTAGTTTTAAGGGTGTTGTTATTCTCATTCTCCACCTTCCAGCGGGTACGCCCGGCTAGAACGATGTCTGCTACATTGTCATTACTTAGAAGGTGATGGGTAGCAAACGAATTTTTATAGGTCACCTTACCGTCAGGACGGCTGACTGTGACCTCGCACCAGTTGACCAACAGGGCATCATCACTATCTCTCAGGGGCACTCCGTTGAGATAACGATAGGTGTAGGTCTCCTCAACTTTGCCGGTCCACCGCTTCGTGATAACGGTCGGCAGGTCAATGCCCTCCAGATGCTCGTAGAGAGTAGTGTGGGATTCCGGACGACATACCAGGATGAAGTTGAATTGTTGGGCTAAAAGCTGCTGACACAGGGGTTGGTGGCAATAAAGGTCATCCCCTAAAACAGTTACGTTCAGATCACTCAAGCGTTTCCCATGCTGCGCCAACCAGCGTTTTGCGGCGGCGTTCTCACAGTCCTGTTTGTCATGGCCATCTTGAGGGCTGATGAATTCGGGCACCAACGGAATCACGTGAGTTCGCCCCAGACAGACAATCACCGAGGTGATGACGCTATGGAAGTAGTGGGTCTCCCCCGGCTTCAGGGTGCGCTTTGAACAGTGCGAGCCGTGGATCTGCTCGCACTGAAGTATTCGGTGCCATCGATGGCCAACAACAGGGTGTCCGCTACCGAACGGAAGCCCTCCAACTGCCCCCGCTATTCTAGCACCTGCAAGATTTCCTCAAACACAGGGAAAACGTGCTTAGGGGCTACGGCATCTAGTAGGTCCCGGATTTGGTTGTCGCTGGGAATCTGATGCACGCCAAATAGGCTTTGGGCATTGCTTTTGCCTTTGCGGCCCGCCATCATGCGCTGATAGGCCAGAAATGAGAGGGTTTGGGTGAAGAAAACGCTAAATGCGCTCAAGGCTGCATCTTCCATCCCGTAGCGGGTATTTTTGCCTGTGCGCTTGTCCGGTAGCGAGGACAAACGCTGGCGAAACGAACCGACTATGGTGTCGAACAAACCCCGTTCTCTCAACGGTTCTGGCTCTCTTAGATGTCATCATAATACAGGCATTCCCAGGACTTGAACAGCTTTGCGCCATACTGAGAATTGCTGCCTGAGTGATTGCTTCATGCAACGCACCCAAAGTTCGTGCTTCAACCGATCTCAAATACCCTTTCAATTTCGACCACAAGTTCTCAATCGGATTGAAGTCTGGTGAATAGGGTGACAGGTAAATCAGTCGTGCCCCTACCGCCTCAATGGCCTGCCTCACCCCGTCTACTTTATGAGCCGGCAAGTTGTCCATAACCACTACTGCTCCAGACCACAGGCAAGGGCACAGGAGCGTTTCGATAAACCACAAAAACACATCGCCAGTCATGCTGCCTGTAATGCTCAGCCCCTCAAGAAACCCTACCTTGAGGCTCATTGCACCCAGGATGGTGAGATTTTTGCCTCGACCCTTCGGTTGTTTAGCATACGCCCGTTGACCTCGCTGTGGCCGCCCATAAAGGCACACCATGGCTACGTTAACGCCCGTTTCATCAAGAAACACGAAATCTTCAGCGCTCACCTCTCCAATGCATTGCCAATCGTCATTGCGTTGTTGCTGTTTGGTGTCGCTGTAAACTTCACTTGCCTTGAGACTTTTTTTTCACGTGATGCCCAGTTTGCTGAGGATCCGACTGATGGTGCTACCGCTGACGTGGGTTCCTGTTCGAGCAGCTAAGCGCTCAGCCAGTTGAACCAACGTGGCGTCGTTATCTGCATCGACTAACTCTTGTAACACCTGATGATGAGTAGATTGAAGCGTGGGTTGAGATCCCCCAGCACAGGGTTTAGGAGCAATGCTGCCAGTGGCTTGATAGTGTTTGACTAGTAATCGGACACTATCTTGGCTCACTTGAAATCGTTTGCCGAGTTGTCGAATTGCCCCATTACCTTGCTCGTAAAGAGTAACGATGCGATGACGTAAATCAGCGGAGTGAGGACGCATAGGCATGACCAGTACAGTACAAATGAGCGTACTGCATAAAGCTGCACACCGCTATATTTAGGGTCAAACAGCAGCCCTTTCAAGGTGGTAGTGGAGGTTGCTTGAGGAGTTTTGCCGTGGAGACGTGAGGCTTTTTGGGATTGGGCTTGCGCGGCGGCTTTTTCTTCTTGGATCCTCTGGGCGTTTTCTGAACCGATGCTAAATGAACAGGGGACGCCAACTGCTGTAACACCTCGGCCAATTGAGTGCTTGATAGCGTTTCAAACACGACCCACTGCTTGGGTTCAATGGCAATCATCATGCCGCGATACACATGCTGGATTTCATCGACTAAGTAGAAGTCGGATAACCCCGCTTCAATTTTGCCAAATCCATGCACGCTCCCTAATGCCGCTCGAACCACTGCCAAAATGTTGGCGGCGACCAAGGACATCGCAAAGCAAAACAAGGCAGCTTTGGGATAAGCCAACGTCCGGATTTCACCCTCAAAGTTGAGCGTCACGGACTGAAAGAAGCCTTCAATCGTCCAGCGTCGCCGATACATCTGGGCAACCTCCAGCGCACCAGCCGTTTCCTGGGCAAGGGGGGTGAGCATCGCTACCTCCGTGTCCCCATCGCGGGTGGGTTGATCCAATCGCATGACAATCCGGCGCAGGGTCATAGAGCGCCCCTCCTGTTGCAGGATAATCGGGTGCTCCCACACAACCCCACACTCAGTGCGACCTACTTCCTGCAATTCAGCCCGAGCCTGATAGGGAAGATTGCCGTGCTGGCGAATCACAAAGCT
>CAKZMO010000298.1 GCA_937128595.1 uncultured cyanobacterium
CGCCCGGTTCTTTGTGAGCGAAAAAGAAGTCTCATATAGTGCTACGCGCTGATATGAAACCAATAGTTGATGGAGAAGCCGCGCGGTGCGCGGCTTCTCCATCAATATCTGTCCTAACCTATCTGCGCATTGCTATAGCTGTGAAGACGCAACGCCTAGTAAAAGCACAAGCAGAAAAACAAGTAGAAAGATGAAGAAATGGCGGGTTTCTTGTCGTCGCTCAGATGATCGAATAGAGTCTAGCTGTTGAATCGGTGATATTTCCGTGGACGTTCCCCTTTCTAAACCTAACCGTCAAAGTCACTTTCCAAAGCGATCTGCATCATTATCAAAGTCAGCGACTAAGCCAGTGGCTCAATCTCCTGTAGAGGTTGTAGACGCACCTGATCAGAACTTAGTTCGAATCGCGCAGCGTATTTGTGATACTCATTTCGAGGTTCACAAACAGGCAGAACAACCCATTGGAGTGGTCGTTCATCAAATTAGCCATCGGGGGCAGTTGATTTTCAATACCTATCCTGCGCTGTTGCTCCATGAGTGCTTCATTTCCATCGACCAGATTGAAGCTCATCGGTTTTGATGGAAGAAAAGGAAAATTTTTTCTATGGTTGTCATGTTGCCGTGGGCGATCGCCTTTATCGTGTTCTTTCTCGGGGCGTCGATCGGCAGTTTCCTCAATGTCGTGATTTATCGGCTACCTGAGGGATTGTCGCTGTTACATCCTCCATCACGGTGTCCTCACTGTCACCATCGCCTTAGGCCCTATGACAACGTTCCAGTTTTGGGCTGGCTGTGGCTAAGGGGACGGTGTCGCCACTGTGGTACGGCGATCGCCATGCGCTATCCCCTCGTCGAACTTGCCACCGGGATTCTATTTTTGATTGTTCTGTGGCAGTTTGAAACATCCCTCACCATCGTGGGCGGGTGGATTTTTGTCAGTTGGTTGATGGCTCTGGCGTTCATCGACCTCGACACTCTGACACTACCCAATCCTCTCACTCAGTCCGGCTTTTTGTTGGGTGTCATTTTTCAAGGAATTGTCGGCTGGTACAGCAGCGGACTGTCCGGCGCAGCCCTGCATCTGATAGGAAGTATCGGCGCTGCTGTGCTGGGCATTTGGCTATTTGACATCATTACCATCGTCGGCTCTATGGTTTATGGACAGACCGTGATGGGAGGCGGTGATGCCAAGCTTGCGGCCATGATGGGAGCTTGGATGGGCTGGAAATTGTTGTTGTTAGCCTCGTTCTTAGCTTGCATTTTGGGTGCTGTGGTTGGGGGAGGGGCGATCGCCCTCAAACTGATTCACAGACGCCAGCCGATTCCGTTTGGCCCATTTCTGGCTCTCGCTGCGTTTTTGGCTACAATCTGGGGCAATGACATTCTCTCTGCCTATCTCGGCCTCTATTTCCCAGCTTCATGACACTCAACTTTCAGCATTCTCGGGTTGCAGCATCGATCGTCTTATGTCCGCTGCTGCTTTTACTCACGAATCAGACCACTTCAGGCATTCCAATCGGTTCGGCTCAGTTCTCTCTCGATTCCCTCTCTCAGTCTGATCGTTCGAAGAGTGCTGAGAGTTTAGAGAATTCTACTCTCCTAGAACCTTTAGATGGGTTAAATTTCCCGGCTGGTTCTCTGGCTCAATCTCTAGATGCCGAAGATCTGGAACTCGACCCGAGTATCCTCAATAGCCCTGTTTTGCAGCGCTGGCTGGATGATCCACCGGACGTGCTGCAAGATATTCGCACTGATCCGGCGTTTCGCCCCCGTGTTCGCGCGGGCTACACTCACATCGACGATTCACCAGGATATTACATCGGCATTGAAGATGGACTGCTAGGCGACGTAGGCACGACCGGACTTGCCCTCAGCGCTGACTATTCGAATAAAATTGAGGGCGATCGCCCCCAATGGGGGGCAGATTTACGCTATTACTTACTGCCGTTGGGAAACCGCGTTAATCTCGCGCCTCAAGTTGGCTATCGTTCTATCACGACTCCAGATGAGACTGTGGATGGTATCAGTCTAGGAGGACGGCTAATGCTCATTCCGGCACGCACGGCGGCTGTCGATTTTTCCCTCACTCAGACTTGGATCAATCCTGGAAGTGAGTCCAACACGGCTAGTCTGACGACCTTATCTTCAGGCTATGCTCTGACTCAGACGTTGCGCCTCTCCAGCGATATTCAGCTTCAGCTCGCCCCCGATCGTCAAGACTATCGTTGGGGAGTTGGACTGGAAGTTCTATTTTGACCTTAGTTCATTGGGCTGAGATGACTCACAATCTACAATTTCTAGCTAGAATAGAGTGCTGCTGAAACGTGAAGTTCATGGTTCCATCCTCCTCATCTCAAGCCCTATCTTCTCTCAGAGCTGAAATCGATGACTTGCTCAACCAGCTATCAGACGTTAACCACGGAGTCTTGATTCAGCAAGCACTCACGACCTTAGTGCGCATGGCTGAGGTGGAGGCCGATCGGCTTGATTGGAAAATCCTCAACTCTTCGCTTCAGGACATGGAGCAAGCCTTCCGCGTTTTCTATCCCTACCGTCATACCCGCAAAGTCACGATTTTCGGCTCTGCTCGTATTTCACCCGAAACAGCAGAATACAAAATGGCCGTCGAGTTTGGCCGTCGCATCACCAAACTTGGGTTTATGGTGATGACGGGCGGCGGCGGCGGCATTATGCAGGCTGGCAACGAGGGAGCTGGAGCAGAAAATTCGTTTGGGCTTAACATTCAGCTTCCTTTCGAACAAGGAGCGAATCCCTTTATCGAAGGCGATCGCAAACTCATTGACTTCAAGTACTTCTTCACTCGAAAACTATTCTTCCTTCGAGAAACTGATGCGTTGGTGCTTTTCCCCGGTGGCTTTGGCACCCAAGATGAAGCGTTCGAATGTCTGACTCTGATTCAGACTGGAAAATCTGAACCCATGCCCGTGATTTTGATTGATGAGCCAGGGCATCAATACTGGGAAAACTGGGATCGCTATATCCGCGAAAATTTGCTGGGATCAGGGCTAATCAGTCCTGATGACCTCAGCATCTACACCATCGTGGACAATATCGAAGATGCTTGCAGCGCGGTCACTCACTTCTATAGAGTCTTTCATTCCAGTCGCTATGTCGGGGAAAGGCTGGTGATTCGACTATGCTCTGAGTTAACAGATGCCCATGTCGAGCAGCTCAACGAAAGCTTCAGCGACATTTTAGTCAAGGGCAAAATCGTCAAGAGTGGCGCTTTTCCACAAGAAACAAATCCTGAGACGAAAGACTTGCCTCGGTTGGTACTCCACTTCAATCAGCGCGATTTTGGGCGGATGTGTCAGCTCATCCGCTCCATCAATCAGTTGGGAGCAGCCTATCCCTCTACCGGTGAGCACCCCGAGAAAAAGTGATTCACAATCATTCAAAATTTAATCATTCAAAATTTTGTAGTCCAGATTCGATTTGACTTATGGCCCAGGCGATTGAACATCCTTTCACTTCTGCAACTCGTCCATTGGACGGAGTCTCTCAAGACCATGCCAAAACAATGGCCACTACCGACCAAGAACTGTCGAATCGATATATCGAGCTTGATCCGGCAGGCTATTTTTTGATTTATATTGACGCTGAGAAAAGTCTCATTTGTGCCGCTCACTATAGCAACGACATCAATCAGCAGGGTGAAGCAATCGACCCTGAGACGGGAGAGCCAATTCCGTGCGATCGCCCCTCTCAGCGTGAGCCTACTGCGATTTACACCGGACGCACCGCCAAAGAGTTGGGCATTGCTATTACAGAAACTGCCAATCCCTGTCCGTTAACTCGCTTCGAACATGCCCTCTATCTGGGGCGTGAGTTTGTTCGGGCTGAAATAGCTTTGCTTACTGGACAGCCTTACATTCAGGATTAAACCAGCATCAAACATTAAATCTTTAGAACGAAGCCATAAGACTCAAGTTTTGCCCCGGTTTTGGGTGAAGTTTTCTAGAATAAAGAGGTGGATGGCGATCGCTATCTATAGACGTTTGAGATGCGGAACTGAGTGACTGTGTGGCTGTCAAAAGCGACAAAAGAAGCCTTACACAGAAAACTCTTCATCAAGAGTGGATGCAGATTGAACTTCACGCCGTACTAGGGAAACCCTGCGTCACTCAGGAATCGGTGACGGTAAATGCACATCAAGCATCGTGACGGAATGCGTCACA
Organism: uncultured cyanobacterium; assembly: GCA_937128595.1. Taxonomy (GTDB): domain Bacteria; phylum Cyanobacteriota; class Cyanobacteriia; order CAKZMO01; family CAKZMO01; genus CAKZMO01. The sequence continues at coordinate 4,200 of CAKZMO010000298.1, forward strand.
GGAGTAGTCAGGCACCATTTCTCTAAAGGGGTATGCTAGATTGGGCTTACCTTATGACCTTAAGTCGTCGTACATTCTTCGGAGCATGACAGTTGTGAAGCGTTTCCTCGTTTTGGGTTCAACCGCCTTTATTTTCACGGTCATTGGTACAGCTATCGGTGGTTTACATTTATCCCGCAGCGAGGCCTTTTTTCAAGACAGTCCAAAAGATTTAGTTGACGAAGTGTGGCAGCTTGTCGATCGTACCTATGTTGACGCCACATTCAACCAGACTGATTGGCAAGCTATTCGACAAGACTACTTGGAGAGAGACTATTCAAATCGCGAAGATGCCTACACAGCGATTCGCGAGATGCTGGAACAACTGGAAGATCCTTACACTCGCTTCATGGATCCTCAAGAGTTCCGAAACATGCAGATCGACACCTCTGGCGAACTGACGGGTGTCGGTATTCAGATTTCTCAAGAGGAAGAAACAAATGATCTAGTCGTTGTTTCTCCAATCGAAGATACTCCTGCATTCGAGGCTGGTGTCATGTCGGGCGACATCATTAAGGCTATTGATGGTCAAACGACTGAAGGGATGGAAATCAATGAAGCCGTGAGCCTCATTCGTGGCCCCGTCAATTCAGATGTAACGCTCACGATTCAGCGTGGAGCGCAGCAGATTGACTTTGAGATCGTGCGTGCCCGTATCGAGATTCATCCTGTGCGATACGAATATCGCAGTGAAGGAGATAACGAAGGAATCGGCTACATCCGTCTGACTCAATTCAGTGCTAATGCGGCTGAAGAGATGGAAGAGGCGATCGAAGATTTAGAGGATCAAGGAGTTCAGGGCTACGTTTTGGATCTGCGCTCTAATCCAGGTGGGTTACTCTATTCGAGCATCGACATTGCCCGAATGTGGCTAGAAGACGGAACGATTGTCTCGACCGTCAATCGTCAAGGTGTTGCCGATGAACAAGCTGCAAACAGTTCTGCTTTGACCGACAAACCGTTGGTTGTCTTGGTAGATGGCGGATCAGCAAGCGCTAGTGAGATTCTGTCTGGAGCCCTTCAAGACCAAGATCGAGCGGTGCTCATCGGAACCCAAACCTTTGGAAAGGGACTTGTGCAATCGGTGCGTCCTTTGGGAGACGGTTCAGGATTAGCAATTACCGTTGCGAAGTATTTGACCCCAGATGGGCGGGACATCAATCAGGCAGGAATTGAGCCTGATTATATAATTGAGCTGTCTGAGGATCAGCAGTTGTTCCTCTCTGACAATCGAGATCAGATCGGAACAGTCTCCGACCCTCAATATGCAGAAGCTTTAGAAATTTTGGCTCAGGAAATTGCGGTCTATCAAAGTGAGCCTCGTGCTGCTGCGGGGACTCAATAAGCTGGACGCGTAAGGGGTTAACCGATTCGATTCGCTAGTCCAGAGCCTTGAAATACACTGAAGCGCCAGCCTCTAGTCGAGACTGGCGCTTTTGTGGATGGTGCCAAACTTTTATGAGTCTGTGATAATTTCCAACTCGTCTTCTCGCAGATGAGCTTTAAAGCGCTTGTCAAATTTGACCTGAATTGGAAAATTTGCGCTGATCGTCTTACCATGCCACTCGCTGGCAATTGCGGATACTTCTCCCTCAAACCCTTTGATATCGAAAGGTTTGTTCCGGTTTTGGGGATTGTGGTAAACAATAACAGATTCTCGAACGCGAACGCGATCGCCAACTTTCATACTTTCGACCTTACTCTCAACCTGGTGTGCAGATGTGCAGCGACAGACACTGCGCAGCGAATCCACAGAACCGCTGTTCTTCCCATTTATATTTGCACAGAATCTGTCCTCTTCGATACGCTTCTTGAAGACCAAGCTGTCTCAATAGTCTAGAAACCCAAAGGTTAGCCTGTCTGTGTGAGAGACCCACGATCTTACTCAATTAACGTCATGGGCTGAACACAAGCTGAACACAATAGGCAGATCCGCAGTTCATTCTCTTGATCTAGACTGAGCCATCTAGACTGAGCACAATAATTAGCTAGGCAACCAGATCACAACTGCAAATGATCACAACGATCATCATGCCCCATGAAACCCAATACTAACCTGCAACCAGAAGGTTTTCCTCTAACTCATGTGCTTGTCAAAACCACAACTTTCCGATAATCAGTGAAAGCATAGATCATAAAGTTTTATTGCGAGAGAGCGAAACATGTACATCGTGCAGATTGCGTCGGAGTGCGCTCCTGTTATCAAAGCTGGAGGACTTGGCGACGTTGTTTATGGAATAAGTCGAGAGCTTGAGATTCGAGGACATACTGTCGAACTGATTCTCCCCATGTACGACTGCATGCGCTACGACCATATCTGGGGACTGCACGATGCCTACGTTGACCTGTGGGTTCCCTGGTATGGCGGCGCAGTGCATACATCGGTTTACTGCGGATGGGTTCATGGTCGTCTCTGTTTCTTCATTGAACCCCACTCTCAGGATCAGTTTTTCCACCGGGGTAAATACTACGGGTTTGACGACGATGCCATGCGGTTTGCTTTCTTCTCCAAAGCCGCCATGGAATTTCTCCAGCACAGCAACAAACGTCCAAACGTTATCCATTGCCACGACTGGCAAACCGGATTCGTCCCCGTGCTTTTGTACGAAATCTACAAGCATCACGGCATGGGCGACCAGCGGGTCTGCTACACCATTCACAACTTTAAGCATCAGGGAGTTGTCGGAGCCGAACATCTCAGAGCCACAGGTCTCAATCGTGAGTCTTACTACTTTGGCTATGAGCGCATGAGAGATAACTTCAATCCCTTTGCGCTTAATCTCATGAAAGCAGGGATCGTCTATTCGAATGCGGTGACCACGGTGTCTCCCAATCACGCTTGGGAGGCTCACCACGGAGAATTTGGCTACGGACTAGGTCACACCCTCCATCTCAACCAACATAAGTTTCAGGGTATTCTCAACGGCATCGACTACGGATTTTGGGATCCTGAAACCGATTCTCAAATTCCAGTCAATTACTCCATCGACAATTTTCAAGATAAGGCTCAGAACAAGAAAGCCCTCCGAGAACGCTTGGGGCTTCAAGTTGCCTCCGATCGCCCTCTGGTTGCCTTTATCGGACGCCTCGACCAGCAAAAAGGGGTTCAC
>CAKZMO010000299.1 GCA_937128595.1 uncultured cyanobacterium
CAATGCAACTAGATAAGGAAATAGTCTTTTCAAAACGGTTTCTCCTAAAATAGGTCAGCGAACTTACAGTTACACTTTTGATAATTACGAAAGGTAGCATAGCTAACCAAACGATACACACAATTATATTTAAGTGTTCGTTAAGAGACCAGCACATATGCTTAATACCAATTTTGACGCATTTCAGCAGATTGCACAAAACAATAGACACATTAATAAAACATGAGTTAGAATCAAAGTGTATGGAGTTTAAACCCAACTTCATCAGATGTTTACAGAGCTAAGGAGCTGAAGAGTGAGCCGATCATTAAAAAAATTGTTGTTTTTTGTACCGATTACCCTCTTGCTATCATTAGGGATGGTCAGTGCACAGGAGGTTGTTCAACCCATTTCGGTGACAATCCCTGGGACCATTCAAAGTGTACTAGGTTGCCCCGGTGATTGGGAACCTGGGTGTGAAACTACCATGCTTGAGTTCGATGAAGAAAGCTTAGTTTGGGGCAACACCTTTGAACTTCCTGCTGGTTCATACGAATACAAGGTTGCCATTGATGGCACTTGGACCGAAAACTACGGCGGGAATGCAGACCAGGATGGTCCAGATATTCCACTGGATTTAGAAGAAGATACGGAAGTTACCTTTATCTACGACCATGCCACAAATTGGGTCGCGGATAGTGTGGGCGATGTTATTGCAAGTGTCCCCGGCAATTTCCAGAGCGAAATTGGTTGTTCTGAGGACTGGCTCCCAAGCTGCTTGCGCTCCTGGCTACAAGACCCGGATGGTGACGGCACCTACACCTTTGTCACCACAGCTATCACTGCTGGTGAGTACGAGGCCAAAGTTGCCATCAACGAAACCTGGGATCTCAACTACGGGGTAGATGGTGCTGTAGATGGCGCAAACATCCCCTTCGAAGTCAGCCAGGATTATGAGCAAGTGACGTTTCGTTTCGATACTGAGACCAACCTGCTTACCATCGAAACAGATTCAACCGTCATTGATGAGGCACCAGCCAACCTGGTGCAAGAAGCCCCTCGCGAAGTAGTCAGCGAACAACCCGACATCGTTGTGGTACCTGGCACCTTCCAAAGTGATTTGGGATGTTCTGACGACTGGCAACCCGGTTGTGATGCCACTGCGCTGACCCTCAACGAAATTGATAACATCTGGCGAGGCGAATTCGACCTTACTGAGGGTAGCTATGAGTACAAAGTAGCTGTTGGCGGCACCTGGGATGAAAACTATGGGGGCAATGCAGACCCCGGTGGGCCGAACGTTCCATTGAATGTACGTGCAGATGCAAAAGTTAAATTCTACTATGACCATGCTACGAATTGGCTGGCAGATAGCCTGAATGATCGTATCGTTACCGCCCCTGGTGATTACCAGGATGAAATCGGCTGCGCCAATGACTGGGCACCCGAATGCATGCTCACCTGGCTGCAAGACCCAGACCAGGACGGCGTCTTCACGTTTAGCACGGTAGACATTCCTGCTGGCGACTATGAAGTGAAAGCCGCCATCAACGAAGGGTGGGACGAGAATTACGGGCTTGATGGCACACCTGGCGGTGAGAACATCCCATTCACCGTACCGGAAGATGGGACGCAGGTTAACTTTGCTTTCAACTCCGGCAGTAATTTGTTGGCAATCGGCGTAGGTGAACCGGCCAATGTAGGGAGGATTATCACCTTGGACATTCGTCGCAGAAGTGCGCATTGGGTCGCCGCAGATACAATCGCATGGGATGTCGATACTGATGAGAGTATCACTTACGTACTGCACTACTCGCCGGAAGCGGGGCTAGAAGGCACGGCAGCCAGCTTACAGAACAGCGCATCCATTCCGCTGACCTTAAACCCTGACGGTCTCTCTGAAGAGGTGATCGCTAAGTTCCCGCATTTAGCTAATCTACCGGCCTTTACCATCGCCGAGGCAGATCTGGAACTGATTCCGGAAATCCTGAGATCACAATTCGTTATTTCCGCCACGGATGCTGAAGGCACGCTGATCAATGCAACGGGCTTGCAAATCCCCGGTGTGTTAGATGACCTGTTTACCTTTGCTGGTGAACTTGGTGGTGTATTTGATGCTGATGGCGTACCAACGATCAGTGTGTGGGCACCTACTGCGCAAAATGTACAGTTCCATCTGTTTGCCGATGCCTCACCTGAGGCTGTGGCTGAGGTTTTACCGATGGCATATGATGCCAATACGGGTGTGTGGAGCATCACAGGCGATGCCGACTGGCGCAATCAGTATTATCTGTTTGAGGTTGATGTCTTCGCGCCTACGGTCAACGATATGGTCACTAACTTTGTGACGGACCCCTATTCCTACAGCTTATCAATGGATAGCGAACGCTCTCAACTGGTAGACTTGACTGACCCAGCATTCATGCCGGAGGGTTGGATGGGTGTTGAAAAACCAGCACTCGATGCCCCGGAAGACATCGCGATCTATGAGTTAC
>CAKZMO010000300.1 GCA_937128595.1 uncultured cyanobacterium
TTAGGGGGATCTGTATTGTTCCAGCGTGTTGTCTAATACTTTTCAAACATCCTCTTAGGACGGTGGTTTTTGTTTTATGGTTTCTACATGGTCGAACTCAGGGCGTTGATTTTTGATATTGACGGTACGCTCGCAGATACAGAGCGATATGGTCATCGGGTCGCTTTCAATCTGGCTTTTGCTGAAGCGGGGTTGGATTGGCATTGGTCAGAAGACCTGTACGCTGAGCTGTTAGCAGTTACGGGCGGCAAAGAGCGGATTCGGTTTTTCGTGGGGCGAGACTCGCCTTCGCTACCTGAGGCGATCGCTCACCGTCTTCAATCCTCTGATGTTGCAACTGATCCTAACCCCCAATTAAACGAATGGATCGCTGAGCTGCATCAAGCCAAAAATCACCACTATGCTCAACTCATCCGCGCTCACAAGATTCCTCCTCGTCCAGGAGTGGTGCGCTTGATTCAAGACGCTCGTGATGCTGGGTTGCGGTTGGCGATCGCCACCACCAGTGCCTACGACAATGCGATCGCCCTGATCGAAACGATTTTTGCCCCTGACAGTCCAAGCTGGTTTGAAGTCATCGCGGCAGGGGATATTGTGCCCCATAAGAAGCCTGCGCCTGATATTTATCAGTCTGTGCTGCAAGAACTGAGTCTGGATGCTGAAGAGTGTCTCGCGTTTGAAGACTCAGAGCACGGACTCCAATCCGCAACTCAGGCGGGACTTGCCACCATCGTCACTCGAAACGATTACACCTGGGATCAAAATTTTTCTGAAGCGGTGCTGGTGCTCGACCATCTAGGAGAGCCTGACCATTCCATCGACCTGGGGGCTCAAAATCTTGTTGTTCGAAACCGCGCGGCACTTTCGATGGCAGTGCCTTTGACCCATGTCACTGTGCCTTTACTGCGCTGGTGTCACCGTCTACAACAGCACTCGCGGTGATTGTGAGACTTGAAACTGTGGTCTTGAAGAGTAGTTCGACTCACGCTCAAGTCTGATTCGAAGATTGGGAGGACAGCACTGCTGTCCCCCTACAGGTCTACCTATTTGCTGCCTGCTTTAATGCATTCTTCGACTAAGGGAGAAACCTGATCAACGTCTTTCCAACCCAAGATTTCAGTCACCTTTTTTTCTAGGTTCTTGTAGGTTCTGAAGAACTCAGCAATCTCGTCTAAGCGGTGAGGTGCAACATCTTTGAGCGACTTCACTTCGCTATAGCGAGGGTCTTTGTCAGGCACGCAGAGGATTTTTTCGTCGCGATCGCCACCATCGATCATCTCTAGCATTCCAATGGGGCGGGCTGCGATGACGCACCCAGGAAATGTTGGCTGATCCATCAGCACCATGCCATCTAGAGGATCTCCATCATCAGCCAGGGTGTTGGGTACAAACCCATAATCGTAGGGATATTGCACCGACGCATACAATACTCGATCCAGTGCAAAAGCTTGCAAGTCTTTATCGAATTCGTACTTGTTTTTGCTTCCTGCAGGAATTTCAATGAGAACATTGATCAGTCCTGGTTTGGGCTGAGGTGGAATAAGCGATAAATCCACAGTCTTTAACTCCAATCCTTGGTCAGTAAGTTTTGCCCTTTCGATTGTATAGCGCCACGTGTTCAAACGAGTACCGCAACGCGGTTCGCCCACTATCTTCACGTGAGACTCACGACACGGAGCGAATCGCTATAAGGGGACTACTCACGCGGGATAACCATCGGATAGGAAGACGGCGACTGAATCCACTCGCTGGCTGGAGACGAAAATGCGGCGATCGCCAGAATCGGGGCAACAAGGGTCAGCAAGGCGATGAGCGTTCCTACAAGATTGGCAAGGGCTTGGGATGTTTCTTGCGGAGGTTTGTCGGGTTGACTACTAGAGTCCATACGAGAATTTGGTGATGACAGATTAAAAAAGGACTAAAACGGGGATCAAAAAGTGCCGGATCGGTGGGCGCATGATGCCAAATTCGAAGGCTCTTTTTGATGGGCAAGGTCATTTGACAGTTTGAATAGCCAGAAGTTTGAAAGCTTTTGTCAGAGACTAATCGGCTTGCTTCAGCTATGACCTAAATCACTACAGAATTAGAAAAAACAATGTTTTAATGTCTCGCTTCTTCTTTAGGATGGCTCAAAAATGTCTAAATGATCTGTAGGGTGCTAAACGATCGCTATAAATGGGGTTAATCTTTACATTGTCTTTATTTTCTTTGAAGTTTCTTAAATTTCGTGCGATCGCAAAACGACGGCTTTGAAGAGATGGTTTTAGACCGCTCATGTCGAGCTTATGGGTTGGATTGCTGCTCTAAAAGAGTACGAATCGTTTGCAGTTCTTGCAAAATGGCTTCAAGAGTTTTCTGAGCGGCTGTCTCTGACGACTCCTGGACTTGCATTGTGATCCCACGAATTCCCAAAACATCTCTAGCAAAACGTTCGACTTCAGCCGCTGCAAATAGCAAGGGGTCTTCCCGATTTTTACGCGGTTCAGGATTCAACCGCTTTGGGTCGATTGGCGGGTCAAAATCGACAGGGTCGGTGTTGGCATAGCGATAAACTGAAGCTCTTGAGCGGTTGAGAGTTTTCTGCACTTGCTCCACCGTCATCAAGTCATAAGGCTCCATTTCGATTGCTGTCATAGGATAAAGGTGAATGACACGCTTGAACTGGTGATTAAATCGATGGGCAGACAGAATCAGGAAAATCTAGCTGAGCTTGATGCCTGAGCCGATCGCTCCTGAGCAAGGTTAGAACAGAAAACCGTCGTCGTTGCTCACATCAAAACCTGAATCTTGCCTTGAGACTCAAGCTTAGCATTTTGATTCTGAATTCGACTCGATCTCTAGATAGAGGTTAAAGAAATGAGATCAAATTGAGGATTTTGGGTGATGAATTGTGATTGTCTCAGCGCGCTATTGCCATCGTCTGTTCTTCGTGCAGGCTATTCCTTGTAACAACTACGGCTCTGCTGTGGTGTGCTCAGTGGTGCGAATGGCTTTGGAGCGAGACGGAGTACGATAAGACGGAGTGCGGCTAAATTGGCGATCGCCCCCGCGAATCAGGTTCCAAATTCCATTCACTTTCTGGTTCCATTCATCTTGTGTCAGGGTAAGCGGATCGGGAATGCGGAGGCATTGAGTGACCAGTTTGTCGATTACTAGAAGCGCCTCTTTTTTCGCATCCATGCTGTTCTGAAGCTGAAAATCGAAATCTCCCCAAAAAATCAGCTCACAATCATAAAATCCTGCTTCGTTGATGAAATGACTGGCTCTGAGAATTTGGATGCGATGAGTCGGTACGAGCAGTCCCCGCTTTCGTTGATGTTCCCGAAACTCCTGTTCATTGAGGGCTCGCTGGGTCTTGAGATGAGGCAGAGGGCCAAGAAAATCGAGATAGAAATGCAGATCGCTAGGCGACTCGCCAACACTTTTCCTTGATTCAGAGGATTGCCAGCGTTTTGGTGAATAAATCCAGGTGCGTACAGCGCGGGGGGTGTCTCGACCCAAAACGAGATGAACAACTCCCCATTCTCCAGGGTGCGATCGCATGGATGTAAAGGGTTTAGGCTCACTTTCCTTGTTTTTACCGCTTCTCCACCACAGCAATCGTCGGATAAAGTTCAGTGCATCTTCAATCAATCGATCAAATATCATATGCCTTGTATCTGCAATGCAGGTAGCGTCTGATGGTCAATACAGCTCTGAAACTAAGTTTTGTCAAACATGAGGTCGCTGACCATAAGTAGATGGAGCAGCAGTGATTACGTAGCGACAACCCTGATGTCGGTAACTTGGTGTGCATCTTAATCGCGTGGATTACAGATGAAACTTCCACCCGCTGTCGCGGCATTGTTTTGATTCTGGTTAGATTTGACTCAACTCAACTCTCAACGCTGCTGAAGCTGAGAGCTCAAACGATATGCTCTAACCTTATTAATCCCGAATTTGGCTCGAATTTTTGATCAAGAACAGATTAAATTAAACAACTGACACAATGCAGAATGCGGTGGGTTGGTCACGAAGTCGCTAGTATAGTGGCTAAAGCATGATCTATTATCACAGCTGTCGTGTCTCCTGAATCCCATCGATAATGCCTAGCTCAGACTCATCTGTTCAACAATCTACTGTCGCTTCTGAACCCATCCGGTTGCCCAAAACAAGCGAGTCAGAATCGCTGAAAAAGATCCGTCATACGATGTCTCACGTCATGGCGATGGCAGTGCAGCGACTTTTCCCAAAGGCTCAAGTGACGATTGGCCCCTGGATTGAGCACGGCTTTTACTATGACTTTGATAGTTCTGATGCCTTTACTGAAAAGGACTTGAAAGCTATCAAAAAAGAGATGATCAAGATCATCAACAAAAAGCTGCCCGTGGTGCGAGAAGAAGTAAGCCGCGAAGAGGCAACACGTCGCATCAAAGAATTGGAAGAGCCTTACAAGCTAGAAATTCTCGAAGACCTCGAAGACCCGATCACGCTCTACCACCTCGGAGAAGACTGGTGGGATTTGTGCGCTGGGCCCCATGTCGAGACCACCGCAGACCTTCATCCCAAAGCGTTTGATTTGGAAAGCGTGGCTGGAGCTTACTGGCGGGGCGACGAAACGAAGGCACAGCTTCAGCGCATCTATGGCACGGCTTGGGAAACTCCTGAACAGTTGGCGGAGTACAAACGCCGTCGAGAGGAAGCCAAAAAGCGAGATCACCGTCGCCTTGGGAAAGAGCTGGGACTCTTTATTTTCTCGGATGAAGTGGGGCCAGGACTTCCTTTGTGGACTCCTAAAGGCACAATGCTGCGCTCGACCTTGGAAGATTTTCTCAAGCAAGAGCAGATCAAGCGGGGCTATCTTCCTGTCGTCACTCCTCATATTGCACGGGTTGATTTGTTCAAAACATCGGGGCATTGGCAAAACTATCGAGAAGACATGTTCCCGATGATGGCAGAGAACGATGAGGAGCGAGCAGGTGAAATTGGCTTTGTGATGAAGCCGATGAACTGTCCCTTCCACATTCAGATCTATAAGAGCGAGCTGCGCTCTTATCGCGAATTGCCGATGCGGCTGGCCGAGTTTGGCACCGTTTATCGCTATGAGCAGTCGGGTGAGCTGGGCGGACTAACTCGGGTGCGAGGCTTTACGGTGGATGACTCTCACCTATTTGTCACTCCTGAGCAACTGGATGATGAGTTCCTCAAGGTGGTGGATCTGATTCTGTCAGTATTCAAGAGTCTGCGTCTGCAAAACTTCAAAGCACGGCTGAGTTTTCGCGACCCAGAATCTGATAAATATATGGGTTCTGATGAGGTTTGGCACACGTCTCAAAACGCCATTCGAAAGGCGGTAGAGACTCTGGGGATGGATCACTTTGAAGCTCCGGGCGAGGCCGCATTCTACGGGCCAAAGCTCGACTTCATCTTTAGCGATGCCCTCGATCGGGAGTGGCAACTGGGAACCTTCCAAGTGGACTACAACTTGCCTGAGCGGTTCAAGCTGGAATATGTCGCGGAAGATGGTAGCCGCCAGCGTCCGGTGATGATTCATCGCGCTCCGTTTGGTTCGCTGGAGCGATTGGTCGGCATTTTAATTGAAGAATATGCCGGAGACTTTCCTCTGTGGCTAGCTCCAGAGCAATTTCGACTACTGCCTGTGACTGAGGAACATATCGCCTATGCGAATCAAGTTGCTGCGCAGATGCGGTTGATGGGGGCACGGGCAACGGTAGACTTGGGGGGCGATCGCCTGGGCAAAATGATTCGCAATGCGGAGAAGGCGAAGATTCCTGTAATGGCGATTGTGGGTTCTGAGGAAGTTGAGAACAATAGTCTCAGTTTGCGGGTGCGTCATGCTGGGCAGCAAACTCAAGACCTCGGAGCCATGCCGCTCGACACCGTGATGGAAAAGTTGCAAAATGCGCTGACTCAGCGAGTGGACTTTTGAGTCCATGGGTGCGCAATTTGGGGAACGATAGATCAACCTAGACTTCTCCGTGGCAAACAAAACCCATGACTTCTAGTGCTAATCCTGATTCAACTGAACCGTTTTCTCAAAAAGCGGTTCGGGTTGGCTGTGGGTCTTCTGTGCAAGAGGATGCAAAATCTGGAGGTCACGCTTGGCACAACTCCACCCACCTGACAGAGCGAAATGCTTTCACAGAGTTGACTCCTAAAGGTCACCACGTCTCGAAAGAGCTGGACGATGGTACCGAAACAAACGACCCTGATTCCTTGGTTCGTGACCAAGTGATGATTTGTGGCTTGGGTAGTTTAGGGCAACATTGCGCGGTGCAGCTTAAGGAGTTTGGGGTAAGAGTCACTGGAATTGAACAGAACTTGGATAAAGACTGGCAACTCCCTGCCGTAGTTCGCCTATTTGATCAGATTTGGCAAGGAGACTGTCGTCATACCGAATGGTTGGAAAAAGCAGGCGTGCGACACTGTCGCGCCATTTTGTTTGTAACCGACAACGAACGAGCCAATGTCGAAGCGGCGTTTGCGGCGCGTCTACTCAACCCCAACGTTCGGCTTGTCGTGCGATCGGCAAAGCATAACTTGAATGAGCTGCTATCGGAGCAGTTGGGAAATTTTGTCGCCTTTGAGCCGACTCAGCTTTCCGCCTCGGCCTTTGCCCTCGCAGCCCTAGATGAGCGAATCCTAGGATTCTTCAAACTCAATGAGCAGCTTTTTCAGGTGCAGCAGCACTCGATCGAACTGGGACATCGCTGGTGTGGAACGCGCTGTTTGCATGAACTCAATAGTCGGACGCGACGAGTTCTCAGTCACAAACCTGCTGCATTTCGAACTCAATCTCAGGACAAATTCAACGCATTCTATCTGTGGCAACCTGATGCCAAGATTGCGGCGGGAGATGTCGTGGTTACGATTGAAGCATCTCATGGTGGAGCTACCGATTGGCTACCTGCCGATGCCGATCTGGATGGCCGCGAAAAGCCTGCCTCAAAATTGTCCAAACTGAGGGCAACCCTACAAGATTTGACCTTTGCCGATGCGATCGCCTGGATACAGCGCAGCGTCAGCCCAGACCATAAATTACGGCGACTGGCCTTAGTGTGTGGCTCAACAGTGCTGGTGTTATGGAGCATCGGTACGGTTCTGTTTTGGCAGTTTTATCCTGATATTTCTTTGATTGATGCTTTCTTCGCGACGATGGTGTTGCTGTTGGGGGGGTATGGCGATCGCTTCGATGACTTCGGGGTCAATGCTCCAATTCCAGGATGGCTGCGATTGTTTGGCTTGGTTCTAACTCTGGCAGGAACAGCCTTTGTAGGAGTGCTCTATGCGCTGTTGACTGAGAAGCTGTTGACCATGCGAATTATTTTTCTCAAGCGGCGCTTACCGATTCCTGAGCGAAATCATGTGGTCGTGATCGGTCTGGGACGAGTGGGAATGCGAGTGGTAGGACTGTTGCGGCAGCTCCATCAGCCCATTGTTGGGATTAAGGAAGAAGCTCCTGATCCAGAACTCCATCTGCCGATTCCAGTGATTTCAGGCAACATCGACACGGCGCTGTCTCAGGCAAACTTGTCTCAGGCTCGCAGCATTGTCGCGGTCACAGATGATGAGATGGAGAATTTGGAATGGGGCTTAAAAGTTCACTCTGCCAACTCCGAAAGTCGTATGGTGATTCGCACCTATGATCAGCGATTTAGCGATCGCATTGCTCAACTGTTTCCCTATGCTCACGTGTTGTGTGCTTCAGCGCTCTCCGCAGAAGCATTTGTGGCAGCGGCCTTTGGAGAGAATGTGTTGAGTCTGTTTCGCCTCGACCAACAGACCGTTCTCGTGACGGAATACACCATCGAAGCCAACGATACCCTCCACGATCGCCTGCTAGCTGATATTGCTTATGGTTATGAGGTGTTGCCGCTGGCCTATCGACGAGCCGATCACGACATCACCACATTCATGCCCTCCGACGACTTACGGCTGCATGTGGGCGATCGCCTAGTGGTGCTGGCAACCATTGGAGGATTGAAGCGGATTGAGAAAGGGGAAACCGCGCCTCGTCTTTGGCAGGTCTACGTTGAGCGAGTGCTGACTGACAATGCGGTGTTTGAAGGAGCGACTGAGCTAGCGCTGATCACAGGTTGTGGTCTCGAAACGGCGCGATCGCTGATGGCTCACTTGCCTGCAACATTATCGATGCCCCTCTTTCATCATCAGGCTCATCGACTGGTGCGAAAACTCAGAAAAACTCAAGTTATCGCTCAAGTAGAACCCGTTCCATAATGCTCAAGATTTCTAGCGTCAGTCATTGCCTTGAGCCATACTGGACATACTTTCTTACGTTTCGATTCGTTTATCTGGGACGCCTCTATGGCTCTTCCGTGCAGCATTCGCGATATTCAAACCCTAGTGATGTCGTTTCATCCCCTCATTGTGGTGGAGACGGTGGAAGAAGAAAGGGTGCAGGTGCTGCTCAAGCAAGCCACCCAAGAAATGAATATGCCGATCTATGAGTGGTCTGTGACTCAAGGATTAGTGCGATCGCCCGGAACCTTTGATGCGCCTTGGATTAATGAATGTGCTCCGCCTGGAGCAACCAAGCCGACCCCTTTTGAAAACACCAATGAACCGACAGGACTGCTCGACCATTTGATTGACTCAACCCAGAAGGCTATCTATCTGCTGAAAGATTTTGCCTGCCATTTAGAAGATGCGACGCTGACACGACAGTTTCGCGAGGTGTTGCAGCTATTTTCTCAAAATCGCTCAGCCATTGTGCTGACTGGAAATGCGATCGCGCTACCCAAGGAAATCGCCCATGATGCGGTCTACTATGACCTACCGCTACCGGGACGGGATGAGCTGTATCAGGTGGTGTCAGATGTGGTGCGCAACCTCAAGCAGAAAAACCGAATTCAGGTCTCCATTCAAAAACATGAGGTGCCCATCTTAGTGCAGGCGCTCATGGGCATGACCCTCAAGCAAGCGCGACAAGTGGTGGCGTATGCCGCTTTGGAAGATGGCGAAATTTCTGTCAACGATGTGAGCAAAATTTTGCATCGTAAATCTCAAGTCTTCCACGATGATGGCCTGTTAGAGTACTTACCGTTTCAAGAAAATACCGCTGAGTTGGGTGGGTTCGACGGTCTCAAAGACTGGCTCAATCGAGCCAAGGTAGGCTTTAGTCCACAAGCAAAACAGTTCAACCTCAATCCGCCAAAGGGAGTGCTGATTGTCGGCATTCAGGGTTGTGGCAAGTCGCTGGCAGCAAAGGCGATCGCCCGCGAGTGGCAAATGCCGCTGCTGAAACTCGATGCGGGCAAGCTATACGACAAGTTTATTGGTGAGTCAGAAAAGAACTTTCATCGAGCTACAAAGTTAGCGGGATCGATGGCTCCCGCTTTACTGTGGATTGACGAAATCGAGAAAAGCTTGGGTGCAATGAGTAGCGGTGATTCTGATGGAGGATTGAGCCGTCGTCTCTTTGGCTCGTTTCTGACGTGGCTGCAAGAAAAATCTCAGGATGTCTTTGTCGTGGCTACAGCCAATAATCTTTCTCAGATTCCACCAGAGTTGTTGAGAAAAGGACGCTTTGACGAAATCTTCTTTGTTGATCTGCCGGATGAGGCCGAGCGAAACACGATTCTGACCATTCACTTGAAGCTACGGAAGCAAGATCCTACCCAACTCGATCTGTCGGCTTTAATTGCCGCAACGGCAGGATTCAGCGGTGCAGAGATTGAGCAGGCTGTCATTTCAGGACTCTATCGTTCTCTCTATCTGAGGCAATCCCTCAGCACGGGTTTACTGCTTGACGAAATTAAATCAACCGTGCCGCTTTCTGTGTCAAGACGAGAGGACTTGGAGCAGCTACGGGCGATCGCCAAAGAACGTTTTGTCAGTGCGAAGGCTGTCGAACGCTCAAGTCTCTCAGCTATTCGCCCATAACCTCATATAGTTTGTGAATCAATGCCTACAGCTCGATCCCGAGTTCACTGATGATGATGTCAGCCAAGCGGGTTGCAGCTCCAGATTTTCCACGAATATGACGGAGGCGATCGCTCATTGCTTCGAGTTCTTCTGGCTGATCGAGGTACTGCAATACTTCCGCTGCAATCTCTTCGGCCTGCAATTCTCCAATTCGTTCAGGTACGATTTCTTCTCCTGCCCAAATGTTGGGCCATGCCAGCAGCCGCTTTTTCCGAAGAAACCAACGGTTGATGACGGTGGCAAATAGACTGCCCACTCCGGGAAGATTTGCCAACAGTCCTGGAATACCGTCCCACGCTTTCATCGCATCGAGCTGCTGAGTTGGCAGAAGCACAATCATCGGGATCGCGAGGGAGCCAAGCTCAGCGGTGTTTGCACCAACGCTGGTAATGCAAATCTGGCACTGGCGCAGTAGGGCATAGGCGGGCGAGATCGTATGCAGCTCAATCGCCCAACCTTGTGGATGCTTGAGCCATGCCACAGGGTTGGACTGGTTTGAAAGCCTCGTTTTGGTTGCAGTATCCCCAGTTGCAGGATTGAAGGATGGAGCCGTTTCCGCTCCCTGCGCAGTTTGCACATACTCCCCTTCAATTTCTCCCAGTTTGGAGATGAGGGGGTTAGTTGTGGCGATCGCAAATTTTGCCAAATCTTTGGGCTTCAGGGTCGGAGCCACAGGAATCACAAATCGAGTCTGGGGACGCTGCTGGTAAATGTGATGGGCGATCGCCAGACAAAGGGGTACGCCTTGAGCCAGCTTGGCAGGTTTTGACCCCGGCAGGAAACCGATTGTATAGAGATCATCTGCTTGGGTCTCAACAGACTGGGAAGCGGACTGATCGTCTCTAGCGGCATCTGCCATCAAGTCTCCGACGACTGTAAATTTGTCAGCATATTGAGCCGGAGCCTGCTGAATCAACTCCGCTTTCATCACCCCGTAGCGATCGCCCCAGCGATGCCAACGAGTGTCCCACTCGCCATAGATCACCGTGCGGTAGCCGAGCCGTTTGCCAATGACGATGGGGTAGAGCTGATCCCCACCTAAAAACACGACCACGCCGCGATCGCGCCAGTCCCAGTTTTGCTCAGTTTTTCCGAACAACAGAAATGGGAAAAAAGCACTGGCAGATTGAATCCGATCGATGCCGGGATATCGCTGGGCGATCGCCACTTCTTGCCCGCTAGCATTGGGACAAGGAGAGAGCGCTAACGAAATCCGTACCCGCTCCCGGTCGTCTCCTAAGCGCGATCGTAGAGCCTTCACCACAGGCCGCACCCAGGTCGTCAGCTCCCCTGGGCCATTGGACAAAATCACAATATCAACGGGTGAGAAGTCGGGAGACTTTACCATCTCAGCACTCCGGCAGATTCTGTTGATTCATTATTTCAGAATCTCCTACCCTTGACTTGGCCTACTCATCACTAGGCAAAAAAAGAGAGCAGAATTACCTGCTCCCTGCCTTTGTTTAGCTTGTCACGACTGGTTTCTAGCGCTCTCGCCTGTCGTGGTGAATCAGCGATGATCTACACGTCATAGACGCGACACTCGTCTGCATCAGGGTTTTCGTCACAGTACGTCTCAAAGCTGCTCTTTGGCGCTCTTTGCCGTCTGTGGGCGATCGCAGCCTGAATTTCTTCGACTTCATCCCATGCATTGGCGCACTCAGGGGACTCAGAATTGGCAGAACAAACAGCGTGGGCATTGTCTAGTGCACGTTGCAAGTCTTCATCGACATCAAATGCGGTTGGTTTTGCGACTGTGTAAGCCATATATTCATCTCCTGTGTACAATACGTCGTGTTCAGATGGGGGAGTAACTCATGCAGTTTTATGCATCGGTGAGCATGAACAAAACCGCCATCACGTCATGAATTAGCAAGATTAAAATTCTGTAGGTATTCGTTCGTCTATACTTTACTTTCAAGCGAGATTTGGATTTCTTGTTCTTCCTTCCGCGTCGCGGCTTTTGAACAATAGCAGCGCCAAACGCCTCACCCGTGAGTGAACTGTGGGAAGAGTCTGAATGCGTGTTTGTCTAAAACAATTTGTCTAAAACCAAGCTAGAAAAATGCGAGCATTGCCTTTTCTAAGTACACCTTATCGTTCTTGTCTGGGTGATGTGTAGTGAGGAAACCCTTACTGCGACAGGAGTTGCTGGTTGTGGATGTATCAATGGGTTGAAAATGCTCAGCCACAGCCATCCGTGAAAAAAAGCTAAAGGATTCGACTCAAACAATTAGTGAGCGCGATCGCGCAACATGCCGCCACACTCTCATGCAAAACGCTGTAATCCTTTATTTTCAGTCGTTTATGGCATGTTTATGGCCATTGCTTATCGAACCGATAGACCGTCTTCAACACAGATAGTCCTAAAAATTTGAATGCAATCTGAATGCAATCAACCTGCGCCCCAACAAAACTGAACCAGAGTACCAACCCAGTGGGGTTCTCCGAACAAGATGCCCCAAAGGGTGTTGATTTTGGTAGGGGCATCGCATTGCGATGCCCCTACAGCAGGTCATCTATGAACGGAGAATTTCCGCATCATTCCATGCTGTGCAACGCCCCCTCAAAGCCTATGTTTAGGAAGATGGAACCGGAGGATGGGTGCTGTGCCAATGGCGAGCAATATCGACTCGTCGGCAAATCCAAACCTGCTCGTGCTGTTGAATATAGTCTAGGAACCGAGCTAGAGCAGCGGTGCGTCCTGGCTTCCCCGCCAATCGACAGTGCAGCCCGACGCTCATCATTTTGGGAGTCGCTTCTCCTTCGGCGTAGAGCACATCAAAGGCATCCCGCAGATAAGCAAAAAACTGATCCCCGCAGTTAAAGCCCTGATAGGTCGCGAACCGCATGTCGTTGTTGTCGAGGGTGTAGGGAATCACAAGATGAGGCTTGCCGTAGTCGTAGTCCCAATAGGGCAAGTCATCCGCATAGCTATCTGCATCGTAGAGAAACCCTCCTTCCTCCACCACCAAGCGACGGGTATTCGGACTCAGCCGTCCTTGATAAAATCCCAGAGGCCGCGACCCCGCAATATTCGTGTGAATGGAAACCGCCTTGTGAATGTGTTCTCGCTCTAAATCAATGCCCGCGTATTGGTAGTCAATCCATCGGTAGCCATGACTGGCAATTTCCCAGTCGGCTTCGACCAGTGCGGCGATCGCCTCTGGGTTGCGCTCCATCGCCATTGCCACTGCATAAACCGTGAGAGGAAGTTGGCGATCGCGAAACAGCCGATACAGCCGCCAAAACCCAGCTCGACTGCCGTACTCATACATCGATTCCATGTTGAGGTTCCGCACCCCCATCAGCGGCTCTGCCCCAACAGATTCAGACAGAAACGCCTCCGATGCCGGGTCGCCATGCAAAATGCAGTTTTCGCCGCCCTCTTCGTAGTTGATCACAAACTGGACGGCAATGCGAGCCTGATTCGGCCACTGGGCATGGGGCGGGTGTTGACCATAACCAATCAGATCACGGGGATAGGCAGATGTCATAGATGAGAAATGCGATGGGAAAATTGCTGAACAATGGGCTTTGCGTGATTGATCCTCCTAAATCCCCCTTTTCAAGGGGGACTTTCGATTAAAAAGGGTAACTTCCGATCCGGTTCCCTCCTTTGTAAGGAGGGCTAGGGAGGATCAAACCACGCAGATATCGAAACAGTAGACTTGTAGCTTTCTAAAGGAAGCAGAGGGAGCTAGAAATCATAGCGACGACTTCTCAAACCCCTTCTTATCCAAACGTAGAACCGTTCCATCCCCACATTGACCCCTTAGCATCCGCAAACTCGATGTAAGTGCGGTTGGCTGGAATGCCTAACAGGCTTGAAATCTGCTCGCAAAAGTCAGAACTCATGGAGCGAGTCTGATCCGAACTCATGGAGCCGACGCTTTTGATTTCGACGTAGCATACAGGATCGGTGGTGCCGCCAAAGGTCATGGGCACGGAAGACTCAAACGCCGTCATCACATAAGATTCAGGCTTACCTAAATGCTTGGAAAGACCTGATGAAAGCTGCTTGAGCATGGCTTCAACATCAGTCTTGGCAGGAGAGTCAACGGACGTTTGAACTTTGATGAGGGGCATAAAAAAACTCCTGAAGCGCAATCAAATCAACAGCGACCCAAGTATACCAACCGTGATGGCGGTGAGTAAAAAATCAGTTGTTTGGTGTCAGAGGTCTTGGACATATAATACAGAGGAACTGCCAAGGAGAATTTAAGTGCTTCATCGCCAGAAAGCTCTACTATCAATACTTCAGCAGGTTGGAGGACAAGCCTCTACTTTGCAAATGATGAAGTGGGCATTTCTCCTGGGTCAAGAAACGCCGTCTCATGGTGGCAAAACCTTCTATCATTTCATTCCCTATCGATATGGCCCCTACTCATTCACACTCAACCGTGAGACAGATACGTTAATCCGAAATGGATTCGTAGAGAAGGCGGATAAGAAAACGTGGGAACTAACGGATTGTGGGCGAGAGCAATCTGTTGAGTTGCCGAAACAAATTGCTCAGGATATCACTGCCTTAACGAATCAGTACGGCCAATTGTCTGGCTCAGAACTGATTGATAAGGTTTACGCTAAGTATCCTTGGTTTACTGTCAACAGCGATTGGGCTGAAAAGCGTAGAGAACAGCGCCCTATTGCCGACAAGGCAATTTATACGGCTGGATACGAAGGCAAAACCGTTGATGAGTTTTTGAATCTGCTGATGCGATCGGGCATTCGTAGATTAATTGATGTTCGCTTCAACCCCATTTCTCGTCGCTATGGATTTCATAAGAGCACACTTAAGCGACTATGCAATGCCTTAGATATTGACTATCAACATTTACCAGGTTTAGGTATTCCAGGTTCAGCCCGAGCAGATTTAGACTCAACAGACAGCTATCTAACACTATTCAAAGAATATCGCTGCGGTTTAATAGATCGCAGTAATGATATGCAAACTGTCATATCGTTACTCAAAGCCGAACCTAGCGTTTTGGTGTGTATGGAAGCAAACCCAGACTTCTGCCACCGAAATGTTCTGGCTCAGCACCTAGCGGGAATGATTGATTTGCCCATTCTGCATCTTGGCTATGAGCATGAGCGATCAGTCCGTTAAAACTAAGGTCTTGATCACAGTGATGACCTATCCTCATCCGTCGCAAGGGTATCAAGAACTGGTTTGCACGGCTGGCATTACCGAGAATTATGAATGGGTCAGGCTTTACCCGATTGACTATCGCTACAGACCCAGAAATCAGCAGTTTCGCAAATATCAGTGGGTGGAAGTAGACCTGTCACCTCGTGGTCAAGGTAACGACAACCGCAAAGAGAGTAGAAAACCAAACT
>CAKZMO010000301.1 GCA_937128595.1 uncultured cyanobacterium
GGCTAATTTTGCGCCTCTCCTCACACTTTCGACGATGAGAATGTCTCATGAGTACTGTTCCAGAACACGACCATTTCCATACGGCAAACTATCGCCTCCGGGCACTTGCTCATAACCGCTGGCATCGTCTCCAGAGTAAGCGCCACATTCTGCGATCGCAGCTCGGGTTTGTGGATGCCATCGAAGGCCGTCCGGCAGCTTGCCAAGGTTGCGTTCACTATCATGGCATTGCCTATGGTCAGTCGAGAGCAAACCGTACTATGCTAATTTGCGGGTTTCATCCCTACGGGTGGCAGAGTGAAAGTTCCTGTCCAGACTGGCTAGAAGCCAAAGATGTCATCTCTTCTTAGACCTCACTTTCGCGGTTTTCACGCCTAAGGATACTGAGAATCATGCCTAAGGATATTTAGAATCTGAGGTTTGAGGATCACATAATGGCACAATAAAGAGTGGCTAATGTGCCAAACGGTTCAGGATGGTTTGACTCCAGCACAAGATCCTGGCGGTGAGGAGTGAGTCCCTGAATCTAGTCGATATCCGAGGAAGGGAATAATGCTGAAGCGAGTTGCAGCGGTTTTTTTGGTGGTTTTGAGCCTGAGTTTGCAGAGTTGTGTCTCGGCAACTTCGGGGCTAAAAAGCTATGTTGATGCCTATGATGGCTACGAGTTTGCTTACCCAAATGGCTGGATCAAAATCAATGTGGCAGATGGGCCTGATGTTGTGCTCCATGACTTTGTTGAGCCTTCAGAAAACGTCAGCGTGGTGATTAGCGACGTTCCAGACGGTAAGTCTTTGGAAGACTTGGGAACTCCTGCTGAGGTGGGTCAGCGTCTCGCTCAAGGGCCAAACTTTGAAGAGAGCGATCGCCAAGTTGAGCTCATCAGCGCTGATTCTCGTGAAATTGAGTCGGGCACTTACTACCTGTTGGAATACGTAGTTCGGCTTCCTGAACAGACTCGCCACAATCTAGCAAGCGTCGTCGTGACACGAGGTAAGCTCTACACCTTCAACGCGTCAACACTGCAAAATCGCTGGAACAAGATGTCGGAAAAACTCCGCACCGTTGTCCGTTCCTTCTCGGTCTACTAAAGATAAGCTGACTGAATGCTGATTGAAAACGACAAGTTTTGGACGTTTCAATGTCTACAGCTCTATCTGTGCCACCTTTCGTGTTGGCTTCAGCATCGCCTGCTCGTCGGCGCTTGCTTTCGCTTGCAGGCATCAACCCGATTACCTGCCCGAGCGATTTCGATGAATCTTCCGTCCAAACTCAAGAACCAGAGCAGCTCGTCAAGACTCTAGCTCGAAAAAAGGCTGAAGTTGTTGCTGAAAAAATCGTGGCCAATCCGAGTCGTATTGGTCGAACAGATCCCTCAGCTTTGGTGTTGGGATGCGACTCGGTTCTGGATCTTCATGGAGACATCTACGGTAAGCCCAACGATGAGGCAGCGGCGATCGCTCGCTGGCAACGAATGTCTGGACAAACGGGACAGCTCTTTACCGGACATGCTCTGATTTCGATTCAGCTCTCTCCTGAGACAGGAAAGGAACAGCTCAAGACCCAAGTGGAATGCCAGGTTACTGAGGTCACCTTTGCGGTATTGAGCGATCGCCAAATTCAATCCTACGTGCGATCAGGGGAGCCCCTTCAATGTGCGGGTAGCTTTGCCCTAGAAGGAAAAGGAGGACTTTTTGTGGAGCAGATTTCTGGCTGCCACACAAATGTGATTGGCCTGAGCTTGCCTTTGTTACGTCGCATGATAACGGACATGGGTTTTGATGTTGTCGATTTTTGGCCTAGGGAACATCAAGCATAACGAATCTGCCTGTGTCAAAGGAGTTTTACCAAGTTCACAATTTACGTCACGAAACTTAGACGGGTTTGACGATGAGAATTACAACCTCAGCCTTCGTTGCGTGAAAAAATAAGACGCAATGTGTTTTTTGATACATTGAAGATTTACTTATTACCCCGGAAATTCCCGGCGATCGCTTTCCCTATGACTGGATTGCAGCATTCTAGTGATCTATCGAAAAGTTCTAGAAACTCCCCGAAGTAACTTCATTTCACTAGGTTAAGAAAAATGATAATATCCCTGAGAGCATAACTTCCATACTTTCCCCTCGATTTTCGAGATATATAACGCTAGTATAAAGTTAACAACTTGGGCATATTACTGACCCCTTTGAGCGGTGAATGAGTTACTGCAACATGAACTCAACGCTGTCATCTTTACGGTAAAGACGCGACTTCGTAAGCCTTGTTCATGGGACATAATTGCCCGCGTTCCATGAACAAAGTCCACAATCAGAGTTAGTTTCACTCTTTGAAGTTCTACCTGCGAGCGGGTGTCAGCTGCCCAGTGAGGCTTCAACCTCAACCCTTTTACAGAGTCAGATGCACTGATGAAATCTTCAGCCGATTTGCTATCGCTTGATCAGTATCGTCGCTCTCAGCAGTCTCCGAGTAATTTAAGTCGGCGGATGAAACGAAGTCCCATTTTTCGCGATCGCTACAGAATCGTTCGGCCTTTGGGTAGAGGTGGATTTGGTGTCACATATTTAGCTCAAGATATTACGCTGCCTGGGCAGCCACTTTGTGTGATCAAGCAGCTTTGCCCTAAAGTCAGCAACGAGAAGATTTTGGCGAAGGCTCGAGAGCGTTTTGAGCGAGAGGCGAAGATTTTGGGGCAGTTGGGCAGCCATTCCCAAATTCCTAGACTGCTCAATTATTTTGAGAATGAGGGAGAATTTTACCTCGTACAAGAGTACGTCAAAGGTGAGAACCTAGCGAAGGAAGTTAAACAGCAAGGTTCTTTGAAGGAGCCCGAAGTGCGGCAGTTTTTGAACGAAATCTTGCCCGTCTTAGACTATGTGCATCAGCACAGAGTGATTCACCGTGATATCAAGCCTCCCAATATCATTCGTTGCAAAAGTGATGGGCGTTTAGTCTTGATTGATTTCGGCGCAGTTAAAGAGAGAATTGTCCAGGCTGGAGATCAAACTCACCTGGCTGCGTCTACTCAGTTTGTCGGAACAGTAGGCTTTGCTCCTCCTGAGCAGCTAGCACTGCGTCCTACTTTCGCTAGCGATATTTATTCTCTGGGGTTGACCTGTATTTATCTATTGACTGGGAGACCTCCCCTTGAGCTGGACTATGATTCGGTTACAGGTGAAGTTCTGTGGCAGGAATTTGTGGACGTGAGTCAATATTTTGACCAAGTTCTCACTAAAATGATGCGAGTCAATCCACGCGAACGTTACCGTTCGGTGAGAGAACTAAAACGAGCTTTGGAGTTGGAGCCTCACCTCAACGAATTGGCAAACTGCATGAGCACTCAGCCCCCAAAGCCTTCTGACGATGATGACGACGACCCGTCAGATTCTTATGTTTCTCCTATGGCACGCACGGCGCGCTCGATTCGAGGCTGGAAGAACCGTCTCAACTCGAGAAACCATCCTCTTCCTATAGATATAAGCTCGAAAGATATAAGCTCAAATTCTTATCGTGATTCTAGCTATGTCAGCTAGATCTTTTCCTTTGGCTCAGGCTGTAACGGAGTATGGCGATCGCCAATCCAAGACAATATAGCTTGATTCACAAAGTCTGCACATTCGTCGTAGAGACAGTGGCCTGCATTGGGTACGGGATGCCAGGTGATGCGGGGAAATTGGCGATGAAGCTCCACCCCTTGGTTAAAGGGAATGATGCGATCGCACTCACCCCACAGAATCAACGTCGGGTGTGTTGAGGTCAGTTTGTTCAACAACTTGACTCGACTTTGACTGTAGTCAGTATCTGTCGCAGCTTGAGTCAAACGGCAAAGAGTTTGAGCAGCTCCTCGATCTCGTGTGGGGGTGACGAATTGCTCAACCAACTCATCTGTCACATCATCGGAACGAACGTAGACCGACCGCAAGACTCGGCGGATCAAGCTCGGTTGACGGGCCACTGTAAAAATAGCGCGCACTGTGGGTGGAAGAATCGCGAGTTGCTCAATGCGACCTAGTGTTTTTTGGGCGAGGGGAGAAGAGACGATGTCCTGTCGGGTTGCAGGAAGCGTCATCAAAACGACTCTCTGAACAATTTCTGGATAGGTCGCGGCCACAGTAGCCGCGACTAAAGCTCCTAAAGAATGCCCCACGATAATCATGGGACAGCGCAGAAACTGTGTCCAGAACTGATAGACTTGCTGAGCCCAAAAGTTTACGTTGTACGTTGTCGCAGCTTTTTCTGAAGCACCAAAACCGAGCAAATCTAACGCATAGACTGGATGAGTTTGACTGAGAGCCCCGATGGTGCGCGACCACTGTTGTAACGATGAACCAAATCCGTGAATCAGCAGGATGGGAACCGCCTCAGGTGAAACTTGTGGCGATCGCGCAAATCCATAGCGAATTTGCCATCCTTGCCAGATCCAGTCTCGCTCTCTAATCGGCAAAACGTGTTCGGCTTTGAGAAAAACAGACATGATTTCGTGCGGGGCTAAAGAATTTGAGGCTCAGAGAGGCCAGAGTTGAAGAACAAGCATATGAGAATCCATACATAAGCTGAGTAACAAATAAGCAAACAATGCGTAATGTTCCCTAAGTATAGATACTCGATTTGCTCTTTGTGTCTATGGTTCCACGCATATTGCTCGCTGAACTGATACAAAGATATATTGAACGCTTCCTGATATTTAGAGGGTTTCGCGTAAAACTTTAGTGAAGATCAGACTACAAGGAATAAGGACTGATTAGTTATGCTGATTAAGCAAAAAGCGTTGAGGACGGCAGAACGGCGAATGAGGCTCTGTGTCATTATTCCTTTGGGAAACGGGGCCAAAGCCCAGTATCCCATCAATAACGAAGCTGAGGGTCGTGCTATCTACGAAGAATATCTCCGTATGAACTCTCACCTGATTCCAATGCTTTACGAATCTGCGAAGACGGAGAGTTTTGCTTAGATAGGTACAGTACTCTCTCCAAAAGGCATGATCCATAACATCGTGCTGAGAATCAACATTACTCAATAGCCACAACGCTAGAATCCTTCAAGTTTCCCCCTCATTATCTTCCTGAAGGCCGTTCAGACAGCAACCTTGATAGGATAAATCTATGAAAAGGTTGTTGCTTGTTTTTGTTCAGCTATATCGGTGGTTCATATCGCCGCTCTTTCCTCCGTCGTGCCGCTTCAGCCCGACATGCTCTCAATATGCAATGGGTGCAATCAGTCGTTTCGGTGCCTGGAAAGGGAGCATTTTGGCAATTCGGCGCATCCTAAAGTGTCATCCTTTTCATCCTGGCGGCTACGATCCTGTTCCGGAGGCTTCGCCTTCTACAGGTCACTCTCACTCCGCTGAACCGCCTCCATGAGAGAGCGGACTGTCTCTGTGCCCTCGGAAGGCTCAAAAGATAGCGGAAACTTACGACGCATCAACATTCGCATCCCCAGAGGCCCAAGGCTTGCTAAGCCCTGTAAGTCTTTCAGATAGTTGCCAACGACTTGGATGCCGAATTTACGCTCATCGACCCATCCTCCCTGTTTGACAAGGTCAACCAGAACTTTGCGGTGCCGAATCTGACGACTCTCTTCTTTGCTTTTGCGGCTTAGGAGTTCTTGCTTAATGGAGCTAATTTGATCCATGGGAGCAACATCCATAGGACAGACCGAGTTGCAGTAGTAGCAGCGGGTACAGCCCCAAACGCCTTGGGTATCGGTGTTGTAAAGCTCTAGTCGCTCTTCTGTCTGACCATCACGGGTATCTGCAACCATGCGATAGGCTTTAGCAAGCGCATGGGGGCCCACAAAAGAAGAATCTACTTCGCGAGCATTGCACTCAGAGTAGCAAGCTCCACAAAGGATGCAGTTGCCCGTTTGGTTGAGGCGATCGCGCTCCTCAGGCGATTGTAAAAATTCTCGTTCGGGTACATTGCGAGCCTGGGTACTGACGTAAGGCTCAACCGCTTGCAGATTGTCCCAAAACGGCTGCATATCTACAATCAGGTCTTTGATGATAGGCATATTGCCCATCGGGGCAATCGTGATTTGGGGAAGGTGCGAAGCTTCCGGGGCACTTCCTTTAGCCTGTTCGACAGTCGGTGACGTTGACGGAAATACAGGCTGGGAAACGGCTTCCGGGGTGTGATGGGCGATCGCCTTGAGCCTATCTAGCTCTTGACCAACATTTTCTTTGCATGCGAGCGCCGATCGTCCATTAATCCGCATGGAACAGCTGCCGCAGATGGTATTGCGACAGTTCTTCCGGAAAGCCAAGGTGCCGTCTTGTTCCCACTTGATGCGATTCAGACAATCGAGAATCGTGCTTCTCGGACTTACCTCAAGCGTGTATTGCTGGGCATAGGGCACTCCTCCATCTTGCTGGCGAAGAATATTGAATACGACGTCCATAAGCGTAAAGGCTCAAAGTTTCTAAGAAATTGACAACCAGTGATGTAGCATCAGCAATCTTTGGCGACAAAACCACGTAGAGTTACTTCAGTTTCTAAGATTGAAGATCGGCGTTGTCTATGACCCTGACTGCTATACGTATCTTACGTGATCTATAAGCAATGAGGAGATTCGGCGAGCGATCGCAGTTTCTTTTCACACAGCTCTATGCAAAAGAGCACACACATCAACATTCTTCGAACATCTTTCTCATTCTTTAGGACTGAAGTTTGTATTCATAACGGATAACCTTCTCTTTCATCTTCAGCCCTTAAAGCTCTACTGATAAAACATAGGCAAATGAGATAACAGAGTGGTGTCCCGGCCCGCTTTTCTTGTAAGAATCTCAAATCTTGAAAATGTTCTCGCCAAGGTACCCTGTTCTATAAAATGCAGTGGAACTGCATCATTAAGTTTTCGAAAAAGAGAATTTTTGAACTTGATTTTGCGAGAAACGAAGCCAGTTTTAGATGCTGTGCCAGTCTGCATGGTTTTTGCTGCCCTTACCTCGGCCATTTTTGGGCTTGCATCTGGATATTAGAGACTGATCAAAAAAACAAATGGTCGCATGTCCTTTTGCTAAAAAGAACGAGTGATCATTTGAAAAGACTATCAAAATCAATGGCGATTTGAACGAACGTAGACAGTGATAGCAAGAATAGTAGAAAAGTAGCTACACTACACTCGTTCTCAGCTCGATTCTTTCTCAAGAAACACTAACAATACTGATTTTGGCACTCCTAGACAGAATGATTGGACGCTGCAAATTTAGGCGACAATCAATCATCTCTAGATGATCTAGAGATTTTTCATGTCCATGGAACGAAGAAGGAAAATTATCAGCTATAGACCAAAAACCTTACTGGACATGTGATAGAACTTATTTTCCTAGCCATAATCTGGAGTATTATCAGCACACCCACTAAATCTCTAGAGAAAATGGCCTCTATCTTTTAAGTAACAAGCCAACAAAAATAAAAAGACTATCAATTGATAAACGACAGAGTCGTTTGATATGATTTAGACTTGTGCCGCACTTCGTGCTCACACCATAGAATTAGATTAGATGTCTAAATTACTTTCAAGGATTACCTGAATACAATGACTCAGCCTGTATCAAATCCATTGACTGGGAAGGCATTACTTCAAAAAGTAAAAGAACTTTCGCACTTATCTCGACGTGAGACTGCAAAGCTTTGCGGCTACTACAGCGTAGGTAAAAATGATCAGGTTCGTGTTAACCTGTCTGAATTTTTAGAAGCCGTACTGAGTGCAAGCGGCACTCCAATTGGGACTGATGCCTCAAAAGACGGACGTGGGCGAGAACCGACTTATCGAGTTAGTGTTCACAAAAATGGGCAAATTGTTATTGGATCTACGTACACCGAAAAGATGGGTCTACTTCCAGGAGATGAGTTTGAGATCAAGCTTGGATATAAGCATATTCAACTCATTAAGCTAGACACGTCAGAAGACTCCAACGGCTCAGCTCCTTAGTTATTCTAGTCAAGCAGTTGTTTGTCCCACGTTGTAGTTCCTGGAAGGTGCAGATTCATAAATTTCTGCACCCCGTTGCTAGTTACTGATGACTTATAAAAAAACATCTGAACTCAGCCGTTTTCTGCCTTAAACGTAATCGAGAGAAGATGAACGGGGTTGAGAGGAATGAGGCGCGTCAAGGATGCAACTGGAGCAGAGCGGGAGAGCTGGCATGCCAGTAGGCGGTGGGATTGAACCTGTGATGCTGCTTCAGGAGTCTGTAGCCAGTGGATGGCGATCGCCAAATGTTCGAGAGTCGCCACGGCCAAAACCAGAGTTCCATCCGGCTGAATCGTCTCACGGCAGCAAGTCAGAATTTTGGCGAGGTGGGAACCGCTACCTCCCACAAAAATTGAATGGGGGCGAGGTAGAGATGCAAGTGCGTCTGGAGCTTGTCCCGGTATGGCTGTCACATTAGCCGTGTGAAAGCGGTGGGCATTAGCGCGAATGAGTCGAATGCCTGCGGCTGTTTTCTCGATCGCGAAAATTTGGCTAGTGGGACAAAGCCGCGCCGCTTCAATCGAGACTGAACCTGTACCAGCGCCGATGTCCCAAAGAATCTGATCGGGTTTGAGGTTGAGTTCTCCTAAGGCGAGAAGCCGAATTTCTCTTTTGGTCATGAGCCCAGGGCGATCGCTAAAGCTGGCAAAGGCAGAATCAGGAATTCCAAGGGCTGGAAGGTTTTGAAGTGCAAGATCTGAAGGGAGATCAGAGTAAAACTGAGCGTTTGAGTCTGTCGTAAGACCTTGGCGATTTGAATGATCAAAATTCAGTTGCTCAAGAGCGGCTCCTCGCAGAGCGATCACGATATTGAGTGGAGCTACCGAGAGATTCCGCGAAGGATGGGCGAGGTCACTAACGGAATAGGCGGTGATGCACTCCTCGCTACTGCCAAGATTCTCACAGACCCAAAGCATGTAGTTTTGGGGCCGTTCAAGCGCTTCGATTAGCCGAGCGATCGCCTGAGGTGTATTCGTCGCATCTGTCAAAATCGCAATTTTTTCGACATCCCGTTGCAAGACTTGCACCAATTCATCGAGCGATCGCCCGTGAGCACTAATGATGTGAGCATCGTGCCAGGGAACTTTGATGCGGCTAAAGGCAAGCTGAACTGAGCTGAGATGAGGATAAAAGGCGAGATCTATAGGCGAAAACTCTGCTAATAACAACCGCCCAAGCCCAAAAAATAGCGGATCTCCAGAAGTCAAAACAATTACATTAGCTTTTGGCAGAGAACTCCCATCAGACACAAGGTGATCGCGAATGGTTTCAAAGGCGTCGTGAAAATTGCCCAGCACAACTCGCTGGGCAGGATGCTCTGGAAAATAGCTGAGATGGCGATCGCTCCCTACCAGTAGAGTCGCGGTTGCAATCTGATGTTGAATTTTTGGACTCAGACCTGCTTTACCATCCAGGCCAATTCCCACCACATGAATGAGAGGTTTCGCATCCGCACTTTGCCCCCGTTGCTCCTGAACAAATCTCTCTGGAAGATCAGACATCAGATGCTAAAACGAGGAGAGCATTGACGATGGCCGCAGCGACCGATGATCCGCCCTTGCGGCCTGCAATTCGAATTTGGGGAACAGAAGCGTTGGCGAGAGCAGCTTTGGCTTCCAACACCGAAACAAAACCAACAGGGGCTCCCACAACCAAAGTCGGCGAGGCTTCGCCCTTGGCGATCGCTTGACACAGCGCCATGAGAGCAGTGGGGGCATTGCCAATCACAACAATCCCGTTCGGATGACGATTGAGACACTGCTGCATTCCTAATTCGCTGCGAGTTGCATTGGGATTTTCTAGGGACGGAGACACCGCATAATCAAGAGCAACATGGATTGGGTTGCCGAAGGTTTTAGAAACCATAGACTGAATGCCATATTTCAGCATGTTGACATCTACAATCAACGGGCAGCCCTGACGCAGTGCTGTTATGCCTTGGGCGATCGCCTCTGGACTCGTCCGCAAGAGATGCTTGAATTCAAAGTCGGCAGTGCTATGAATGACACGGCGAACGATCGAGTACTCCTCAGAACTCAAGGAGTGCTTTCCTATTTCTTGATCAATCATCTGAAAGCTCTCCATCACAATCGGGTGATTGAGCATTAGAGAAGGCAATGGCACCGTCATTTGGATTTCAACTCAAGGGAACAAAGAACGAGATCGTGCATCGCTGAGAAAGTCACCGTTGATCGTCTGATCACAGATTTCATTTGACCACGAATCTGAATTGTTCTCACGAGGCAATAATTTTTGCACGCCAAAGATTTAGCTTTTAGCTTCCGGAAAGCGATGCTCTCGTACGTCGTCACTGTACTGCTGCACCGCGTGGGTGACGATTTCTCGCAAGTTGGCATACGAACGCGCAAACGGGGGTTGCCACTCCGATAGACCTAGCACATCTGCTGTGACGAGCACCTGCCCATCACAATGTTCTCCAGCTCCAATCCCGATGGTTGGGATCGTCAACTTTTGAGAGATAGTCCGAGCCAGATCCGAAGGAATATGCTCTAAAACAATGCTAAAGGCTCCAGCAGACTCTAGAGCGATCGCCTCTTTAAGGAGCCGCTCACTTTCAGGGCGCGATCGCCCCTGCTGCCGGAACCCTCCAAATTGATGAACAGACTGAGGTGTTAACCCGATATGAGCCATAACGGGAATGCCAACTTGCACTAAACGCTCGACTGTGGCAACCATCGCTGGATGTCCGCCCTCAAGCTTCACAGCCTCTGCTCCAGCCTCTTTCAACGCTCGTCCAGCAGAGACAATAGCCTGTTCAATGCTAACTTGATAGCTTAAAAAGGGTAAGTCTACTGCGACTAGAGCGTTTTTGACCCCTCGTCGCACAGCTTTGGCATGGTGCAGAATTTCGTCTAGCGTAATGGGCACCGTTGTGTCATATCCGAGAGTGACCATCGCTAAGCTATCGCCAACGAGAATCATATCGACGTCTGTCTGGTCGAGCAGTTGGGCGAAAGCATAATCAGACGCCGTCAACACAACAATGGGCTTCCCGTTTCTCTTGTACTCTGCGAGCTTCCTAATAGTGACTGCCATAGGCTTCCAGCATTCAAGCTGCGATAGTTATTTTGCAACCCCGAATGAACTACCGCATATTGGCATAAATCCGTGCCAAGATAACCGTCTTCAGCTTTTTGAAACTGGGTACGTAGGCACGAGTATTGAAAACGTCGTAGTCGTTGCGTTCGATCTCGTCTAGAATCTGCTGATATAGCATCAGTGCTGCCCATACGGGCCAGCGAGCATCCGGACTAAGCTTTTGAATGCCTCGCTCTGCTTGAGCATAAAATTTACGAGCCCGCTGAATCTGAAAACGCATCAGTTCGCGCCAGCGCTCGTCAATCACTCCATTCATTAAGTCAGTTTCGGTGTAATCGAAAAGAGCTAGTTCATCAAGGGGCAAATAAATGCGTCCTCGACTCGCATCTTCACCGACATCTCGCAGAATATTTGTGAGTTGGTTGGCAATGCCTAAGGCGATCGCCTCTTGTTCTGGACATTGAGTCTGTTTGTTCTGTTGCCACGGCGCTGATCCTGGAGCCTGTTGAGTGCCCATAACCGCGTTCGACATCAATCCAACGGTTCCAGCAACTCGGTAGCAATAGAGGTAAAGATCCTCAAATGACTGATAGCGGCAGCGATATAAATCCATTTGCTGTCCCGCTATCATGTCTCGGAAGGGCTGAATATCGATGGGGAAACGGTTCAGCGTATCGACTAGGGCAACGTCTGGGTCCGCCAAAGGATGCCCCGCAAAGAGCGCTTCGAGAGTATGTTCCCACATCTCTAGAGTCGCTGGCGTTGTTGACCCCGCATCCGGGCCATCGACCAGCTCATCAGTGCGGCGACACCAGACGTATATCGCCCAGATTGCTTGCCGCTTCTCTATTGGCATCAGCAACGTTCCTAAATAGAAAGTCTTAGAATACGTCGCTGTGACAGTTCGACAATACTCATAAGCATCCTCTAGCGATGCCAAATCGGTTGTCGTAGAAGACTCGGACAGGTTCAACATTACATTGCAGACTGGGGGATGAATGTCACGGGTGGCCGTCATGGGCGTTCGACGATGAAGTTGATGGGGAATAATCATGATGAAGCATGGTCTATGGCTACGAGGGAGCAGTCGCCCCGGACGATAGCTGCCTCTAGGCTACGGCTTCAACCTGCTTTGATTCTGGAGAAGATGTACTCTCCACCATCTCGGTCTGCTCGCTGATAGCCTGCGCTGTCAGCTTACCAGAAAGCACAGCCCCTTCCATGCTTGCCAGATATCGCTGCATGGTATAGTCGCCCGTCAAGTAGAAATTGGAGATCGGAGTGACTTGACTCGGACGCACAGCTTGTCGTCCTGGAGTAGCCGTGTAAACCGACCGAGGCGTTTTGACAACCTTGGACTTCAACAGTTGAGCAGGTTGCTCTGTCCCAAAATGGTGTGGGAAGAGCTTGTGCAATTCCGCCATGGTTGCTTCCACAATCTCTTCATCGGTCTTAGCGATCCAGTCTTTGGCAGGAGCCAGCACCAACTCAAGCATCGAGCGATCGGGGTTTGCATACTCGCGACAGGTATTGCTCATGTCGGCGTAGACGCTTAATAGTGGCGATCGCGAAAACAATAGATGATCGATGTCGGTCAGCTTTCGGTCAAACCAGAGATGAATATTAATGACGGGCACGCCTTCCAAGCCATCTAGCTGCTTGAAGAAAGGTATCTCTTTCCACGGCTTAGGCAGCATGACTTTTAAGGGATCGACGGACATAGCTGAAACATAGAGATCAGCAGTGAGCACGTTGTCTTCAGCGCCATTCAGTCCTCTCATCAAAAAGTGACGAACTGAGCCATCCTCATTCAGCACAATTTCTTTGAGGGGTGAGTTTAGTTGAATCTCTCCTCCCCGTGCCGTGATGTAGTCTGCCAGAGGTTGGCATAGCCGCTCCGGAGGTGCGCCGTCGAGAAACGCCATCTTAGAACCATTCTTCTCCTGCAAGAATCGGTTCATGGCCGTTAGGATAATCGTCGACGAAATCTCATCCGGGCCGATGAAATTCAACGATTTCGTCATTGCAATAAAAACTTCTTCATTCACCCGTTCAGGAATATTGTGCTTGCGCAGCCATTCCGTCCAGGAATATTTGTCCATCTCTTCGACATATTGCTGACCCCGTACCATCACAGGCAGCAGACCCAATCCGAAGCGGATCTTTTCTTCCCAGGTCAACATATCGTTATTTTTCAGAATTGCAAACACCCCATTGAAGGGAGCTGGAATGTTTGGAAAGTCGAAGCGAGAGTAAGTGCCTGGATTGCTAGGCTGGTTGAAGATCATCGAGTGCTCTTTCCACTGCAGCCGATCTTCAATATCTAGCTCCTTAAAGAGCTGAAGCATGTTGGGATATGCTCCGAAAAAGATATGCAGCCCCGTCTCGTACCAATCTCCATCTTCATCTTTCCATGCGGCAACCTTCCCACCTAGAACATCTTGACGTTCTAGAACGATGGGGGTATGTCCAGCATCGACTAAGTACTTAGCGCAGGAAAGACCTGCTAGCCCGCCTCCGGCGATCGCAACTCGCATTTAATTCCCCTATGTCCTCTGAATGCTTTTGCTCATTTCTGATCATTATACAAACCGTAACATTTCAACCGATGCCGTGGCGTACTGACAGTTCTTTATTACGGCTTTTTTACGAACAGGACAGGGGAACCGCCATCAAAGCCTCAGTCTGCTGGGCCTCAAAACCACGATTAGCAAAATGCAATTCGCGAATCATTGACAACCGTTTATTCTTGACAAAAGCTACTTTACCTTGAGTCTGCATCTGGCCTGCCAAAGGAGCTGTGTCCTGAGGTGGTTGCTGTTCAAAGATGTTATGACCCAAGGTAATCATGATCCATCCAGGAGGTGCTCCACCCTTAGTTTTCATATCAAGACACCTTTTGAAACAGGAAGAGGTGCTTTTTCTAGGAATTACGTTGTCATCCCAACCAGTTTTGGGAATGATAAGCCTGTCTTCCGGCACAGAGGCGCTGTCTACTGTAACTACCAGTACTGGGGATATCACCTACGGCAATCCATAGCGCATCAGCCACGTCTGCTTAGAACGCCAAAGTGATGTTCGACTCAAGTGCTGGGCTATCCCCCGTATTCGTCCATTTAAGTGGGCTGGCAACGACTATTCTCAGGAGTTTTCTATGGGAAGTAATATGAAAGCAGAAGGCTGCCAGATTGTCATTACAGAACAGTCTGGTTCAGTCCAATTACCCAAAAGTCTGACCGTTATTGAAGCTGTGGCGTTTAAGCAGACGTTTCAAGAACTGTGTCAGGGGCATCCCGACCTTGAGAGAGCAGATTTAGATTTAACAAATACTCAATTCGTAGATAGCAGTGGCATTGGGGCGATCGTCAACTCGTGGAAAACCGCGAAGCAGCACGGAATGGAGTTTGCTTTACTCAACGTCTCTCCTCAAGTAATGATGGCACTCTCCCTTTCCGGGATTGACCAGATGCTAGACATCCGGAAAGCTCAAGCTCAACCTGATGACGAACCTCATGGACAAGGGGGAGCCAGTGGAAGAATACTGTCATCTCGTCCTCAGATGCCTGCGACGCATCCGTCTGTGAGTTCTAAAACCAAGCGCTTAATAGATATTGTGGGCGCACTGGTGGGACTCGGCCTCACTGGTATTTTGATTGTGCCGATTGCGATCGCCATCAAATTGGAGGACGGTGGCCCTATCGTTTTTGGACAAACTCGATGTTCTCTTATGGGACGGCGTTTCCGGATTTGGAAATTTCGCTCGATGGTGACGAATGCCGAAGCCCTAAAACACACCGTCAAAAATGAAGTGGAAGGGGCGCTCTTCAAAAATGAGAATGACCCTCGTATTACAAAAGTTGGGCGCTTTTTACGGAAAACCAGCTTGGATGAATTTCCTCAGTTCTGGAACGTGCTGAAGGGGGATATGAGCTTAGTTGGGACTCGTCCGCCGACTCCAGATGAGCTAGAGCGCTATGAAGTTCCTCAATGGCAGCGTTTGAATGTGAAACCAGGAATTACTGGAGAATGGCAGGTGTATGGGCGTTCTTCCATCAAAGACTTTGAAGACGTTATTCGCCTTGACCTGCGCTATCAGGAAAAATGGAGCTTGAAATACGACCTAGAACTCATACTCAAGACCATAACCGTTATTTTTGACAAAGAATCTGGAGCCTACTGAAGCCTTTCTTTTAAGGGTTGAGCGATCTAGCACAAGCGGCTGTCAGGCTACCTAATTCCTTTCGATCGAAAGGAAGGAAA
>CAKZMO010000302.1 GCA_937128595.1 uncultured cyanobacterium
TGGGTATAAAGATACCCGCCGAGTGTATCGCTGTCTTCAGTTGGCAGGTCAACATCAAGCAAATTATTCAGGTCGTCCAGATCAATACTCGAATCTACGCTGTACTCATCCGGGCCAAGCTCGGTATATTCGTCTTCTTCGTGCAGGTCATATTCATCTTGAATATCACCGATGATTTCCTCGATGATGTTCTCAATAGTGACCAGACCCGCCGTACCACCATATTCATCCACGACAATCGCCAGGTGAACACGCTGCGTCTGAATCTCCTTGAGAAGTTCATCAACGCGCTTGGTTTCCGGCACGAAGTACGCCGGGCGCATCATCTTCCCAGTGGTCATGGATGTGTCATTATCATCAGATTGGTTCCAGAAGGCGAGTAAATCCTTGGCATAAAGCAGGCCACGCACGTTATCAATGTGTTCTTCATAGACCGGGATGCGCGAATAACCAGACTCAATGAACTTATTCCCGGCGATTTCTATCGGATCGTTAATTTCTACGGCGATAATATCAATACGTGGGACCATCACCTCACTCACACGGGTTTGATCTAATTGCAGAACGGAGTAGATCATGTCTTTTTC
This sequence comes from uncultured cyanobacterium, assembly GCA_937128595.1. Classification (GTDB taxonomy): domain Bacteria; phylum Cyanobacteriota; class Cyanobacteriia; order CAKZMO01; family CAKZMO01; genus CAKZMO01. The sequence goes on from CAKZMO010000302.1 coordinate 588, forward strand.
TTCTTCTTCAATCGAGCCACCGCTATGGCCCGCATCAATCAGTGACATGATTTCTTCCTCAGTGATGGTATTGACCAGACCACTACTATTAAACAAGCGTGAGATCAGTGCGCTGGCCTGCAAGATCACAATCACCACCGGGCTAAAAATCAACATCAGTAGGTTCATGAAACCCGCTGCCGGGTACGTGAGGGCTTGCGCATATGTACTGCCGATTGATTCCGGCACAAGATAGCCCAGGGTCAGTGTGAGGCTACCAATGCCGACCAACCATGCCCCGGTGAGCAAAATGGCCCCGGCATCAGTGTTATCCCCGGTGGCAGGTTCCGCGACCATCAATACCGTAACGCCTGCAATCATAAATGCCAGTAGCATCGTGAGCAGTTGATACGTCACCGTGAAATGCGGTGATACGACCAATTCCAGGATGCGCCGCGCACGCTTGCTGCCGCTTTCCGCATGTTCTTTGATGATGCTCTGGCGAATGTTGGAAAGGGCCGCATAAGCGATAGCGATGATGGCATGAACGGCGACCAACACCAGGATAATGATTAAGCCGGATAAACTATCGTCGTTCACGTGAGATTTGTCCTTTTACTCTGGCGTGAATCACGAACGCAAACAAACCCTTATGGTTATCATGTGGGGGCGCGGTGATATACGAATGGCTAGGGTACGATCGGGGAGGCTTTTCAGATTTGTCTTCGATCACGAGGCAAAATTTGCACTAGCTTTAACAGATGAATGCATACTGCGAAGTCTACCATCATAGCGATACCTCCTGCAAGCATCGCTTATATTGCTGGGACTACGAATGAGTCGTCAGGTCGTTGATTGCACATCTAACTCTACCAATTTCTGATCTCAAGCGAAAGTCCTATCTAAGAGACAAGGGGCAAATCACAAAAGCCCCGGTGAGCGTTCACCAGGGCCATATGATGCGTTAGAGAGGCGAAACCAGATTACGCGGTTTGCGGAACACCCTTGAACTGACGGGCGACCTCAACCAGGTGCGTAGCCTGGAAGCGGGCCGCGTTCAGTGCGGTTTCATCCGGGCTGAGTTCACCGTTGTTGCTGGTGAAGCTGGTCCCGTAGGGCGTGCCGGAAGCAAACTGGACGCCATCGGCATAACCGGGCGGCACAATGATGGAACCCCAGTGATAGAACGTGTTGTTCAGCGCGGTGAGGGTGGTTTCATGACCGCCGTGGTGGGTCGCGGCACTGGTAAAGCTGGTAACCATCTTATTGACGAGAGCGCCCTTCGCCCATAGGCCACCAGTTTGATCCAGGAATTGCTTGATTTGAGCGGTCGGCAGGCCGTAGCGGGTCGGCGTACCCATGATAATGGCATCAGCCCACTCCAGGTCGTCGTTTGTCGCCAGTTCGATATCGTTGGTCGCTTCGACGTGCGCTGCCCACATCTCGTTCTGCGCGATAGCTTCTGCCGGGGCCAGTTCCTGTACCTTGCGCAGGCGCACATTTTCGCCCATCGCTTCGACGGTTTCCGCCATCGTCTTGGCGATTTCGTAGGTCGTGCCAGTCTGTGAGTAGTAGATAATTGCAACGTTGATAGCCATTGGGATTTCCATCCTTACAGTTTATATCCACGATTAAATGATGTGCGTGTAATCATCGCACACACTAAATGGACTACCGTCCGTTTATTGATCTTACCATCACTTTTCAAAACTCATGATTTACTCATAACTGGATTTTTAAGTAAGCAACGCACAGGTAACTGCGTCAGGGTAGCGTGGCCGGATTGCCATGCACGCAATTCGTTCACATGATATGCTTTTAGCCAAATCGTATAAATTTATGGAGATTTCCTCATGGAAAAGAAGACGTTCACCGTACCCGATATTAGCTGCGAACACTGCGTCCGCGCTGTAGAGACTGAAGTAGGCGAAGTAGCTGGCGTAAGCGGCGTCACCGCTGATGCCAACAGCAAGCAGGTGACTGTGGAATGGGCCGCGCCCGCCTCCTGGGATAGCATCAAGGCCAAGCTGGTCGAGATTGAGTATCCACCAGCGGAAGCCTAGTTGCCTTAGAAGCCGTTTGACAAGTTTGCGAGGGCGCTGCCCTCACACTCCCCATGACACTGCTTTTCAAATAGTTTCTTAGGCTTTTCCAGAATTTAAATTTGCCAAGAGACTCAGTATCGTTCTGGAAAAGCTCAAGCAATCCCAAGGGAAAAGTATGATTTTGACGCATTATTTCTCTGGGATTGCCTTAACCCTGCCAGCGGATACTATCATGCTGTCCGCTGGCGTTCTTCATCAGTTGCTCTAACCGCCCTGTTGCGTAGATAGCGTGGCATCCCGTTGGGCAATTTGCTGTTCTACAGACCACATTGTTTTGATATAAGCGATAACGGCAATCACCTGATCGTCACTCAGCACCCCGCCAAGCGCCGGCATGGGGTAAAAACGGTCTGGATCTCCCAACCCACCTTCAATCACATATCGCACCAACAATCCATCAGGATGATGCCAGGTGTGTCCGGTTCCATCGTGTGGTGGTGCCCCAATGCGCCCGGTCGCGTCTGGTTGCATCGGGGCCTCTGGGAACTGCCCCTCGCCCGCTGCACCATGACAGGCTGCACAATGTTGATCGTAAGTCTGCTGACCGAGGGCGTGCATTTCCGTACCCACTAACGCCACCGGAATCACACCGGGCACAGGGTCAATGGCGGCTTGTTCGGGTTCGTCTGCCTCACAGGCGACCAGCCCAAAGGCAAGCACAACTAAAAGTAGCATCATGTATTTTGGCATAGATTAATGTTCTCATATTACTCACTATCGCGTCTATATTACGCCTGCAAACGGTTAGACGCAACATACAGCATTGATCTGGTGTTGATGCTCATCATCACTCCCTGACCGTGATAAAATGAGGAAAAGATCAACTTTATAGAAAGGGATTTTTTCCTCATGGATACCACCATAAACAGCAAGACGAATTTCCTTGCTGAGCAAATTGATGACCTGAAAGCACAGGGTTTATTCAATACCATCCGCACCATAGATAGCCCGATGGATGGCCGCATTGTGATTGACGGCCAGGAACTGCTGAACTTCTGCGCGAATAATTACCTGGGCCTCGCCAATCATCCCCGCTTGAAAGAAGCTGCCAAACGCGCCATTGATCAGTATGGCATCGGGCCGGGTGCGGTGCGCAGCATCGCCGGGACGATGAGCCTGCATGACAAGCTCGAAGCCCGCCTGGCCGAGTTCAAAGG
>CAKZMO010000303.1 GCA_937128595.1 uncultured cyanobacterium
TCAAAGGTATTGCTGGCGACTTATTCGGCACCATTTCGCGATGAGAGCGTCTCTTGTCGCTCTGATACTTCTCGCATCGTCAATGCCATATTTTCCAACATCTGCATAACGAAATCTAGCCGATCCGATGGAAACATACTCAGGATTGTCGCTGCGCGTTCCTGTAAATCTAAAGTCCCGTCCAGATAAAAATACATAATCGGTTTCTCCAGTGCCTCGGCCCAACGTGGTAGATCAGGCACATCAATGGTCGAAACACCCGTTTCTACATTGGAAATCACCCCCTGGCTGATACCCAGGCGTTCAGAAAGTTCGATCTGCTTGAGATCGGCATCATGGCGAGCGCGACGGATACGTTCACCAAGTTGCTTTTTCAGGTCACTGTTCATCTGATTACCCCTAATATTAGATATATCTATAGCATATAAGAAATGTTTGACAAAAACAATGACTCAGTAATTTTTGATAAATTAGATAAATAGGTTTAATATCATAAAAAGTCTTGTTAGGAGGTCAACGTGAGCCGACGTAAAGCCAAAACATATCTGATGCAACTTTTAGAGCGCGATCATGATAATACCCCCATCGAAGAACTCATGATTGCCCGATACGCGGAACATGGCTCAGAGCGGGCCGCTGCCCTATCGCTAGGAATTACTCAGCAATCGTTCAATACCTGGAAGTATCGCCTGGGTATTCACCAAGCGATGTTAGACCAACGCGAACAATGGCTGGAGGCCGATCATGTCGAAGACCAGTCATAAACTACCTCCGGACAAGTTACTCAAACGCATCCTCGCTGTCGCTCAATTGCTGGCTACACCATCCAATAGTGATCAACAGAGCAACAAATCAGCCTCACATGAGGTAATGCCTATTGTAAATCAAAATGCACTGCGTGGTAAAACCAAACACAAAAACCACGATAACCATTCTTGATATACACTCAAGACGATTATTTTAGCTGTAAGAAAGTAAACTCATGGCCAAAAAACACTCTCGCTTAATGCCCAATCTCGGTTTTGTCACCTATCTGCGGACAAGTGACGAAGAAGTCCAATCTCCTGAACGCTCGCAGGAGGCGCAGCGGCGCGACATTTACCAGCGGCTCACCAATGCTATCCAGTTGCCCCATCTTGGGGAATATATAGACAACTTTACGGGCACATCTGCTGATCGCAAGCAGTATCAGCATCTGTTGAATGACGCCCGTCAGGGTAAATTCTCACATGTCTTCGCCTCTGTCCCAGATCGGTTCGGGCGAGATGATGTCGAGGCCCTGCGTGCCATCGACGAAATGACACGCCTCGGTATCTCCGTACGCTTTGCCTCGCATCCAGAACTCGACCCAGGTGATCCCGACGACCGGCTCTACTTAAACATTCTCTTTGGTATGGCTAAGCGCGAGTCAGCAGTCACCGCGCAACGGGTGCGCGGCGGGATGCTATCCAAGTTACTGGATGGTGGCTGGCCCTGGAAAGCACCCGATGGCTACATCAACAAAGAGATGAAGCTCAATGAGGTGGGGCGCGATGAACACTACAAGCATGCACGCTACAAACGCTGGGTCGAGCGTCATCCGGAGCAGTGGCTGGTCTGGCGTTATGCCTGGGATATGCTGCTGGAAGATGGTCCAACCTTTGAGGATATCTGTCAGGCACTATCGGTACGTGGCTATCGCCTGCAAAGTGGCGTACCCTTCATGCGCATCAATCGGCGCGGCAAACTGGTGCCCAACAAACAGGCACTCTCGCGAGCCTTTCACAACTGGTTTTACGCTGGATGGGTGGTCACCGAAAATGAGTGGGCCAACATCCCACCCAAGACGGTACGCGGACAATGGGAACCCATCGTCACAACCGAGGAATTCGAGCTGGGATTAGGTATTCTGGCACGGCGCAATCACAAACCAACCCCTAAAAAACACACCTTTTACCTATTACAAGGGATGGTTTACCTTCAAGAAGAGGGGGACAGACTCACCAAGCTGATCTGCTCCAGACCGAATCGTAAGCGCACGTCCAACGGCGTCACCTACTACTGTATTCCCAGCAGTAATTTCAATTTTCCCTGCAAGGATGTTGATAACCAGTTACCTAGTCTCCTCCATGATATACAGGTAGAACCGGCTGTCCTGCCACGCATCCGGCAGGCATACCTATCTGATGTACAACAGTACACTGGCAAACAGGCTAGTGAACACCAGGTATTGACGGAAGCATTACAGCGTTTAGAGGACAAAGAAGTTAATCTGTGGCGGGCATTTACCG
>CAKZMO010000304.1 GCA_937128595.1 uncultured cyanobacterium
CGAAGAAACCGAGCAGGGCCTGCCCCGTCTCCGCGACGAAGCCGCTGCCATCCTGCGCTTCAACGCGGCCCTCGTGGACCAGCAGGAGGAAGGCGTCTTCGGCGATGGTGGTCATCGTGATCCACGACCCCAGGGTGATATCTGCGCCGTTCAAGCCCAGGTTGACGGTGACGTTCTCCGGGCTGCGCACGCTGACGGCGTTGGGGGCTTCCTCGCATTCGAGGTCGCCGAAATCGCTGTTGAAGTAGAAGGCCTGCATGGGCGTGCGCGGGATCGACTCGACGGTGGGCAGCGGGCCGATGTCGGTGCCCGGTTGCAGCACCGCCACGCTAATCCAGGCGACGCGACCGCCATAGGCCACGCGCACCCATTCGGCGTCGTCGCTGCGGGCATCGGCATCGAGACCGTTCCCGGCGTCGATCACGCCAACGACGTTGTGGGTGGTCCCCGGCCCACTGCGGACGTTGACAAAGCTGGATTGGGTGTTGGCAATGGCAAGCTTGCGCTCACCAGGGTTGCTCGGTTTTGGTACAGCCACTGCACTCATTGATTCCTCCTGGATTTGGCTTAACGAAAATCAAACCATTGATAAACTCATGGTATTACGGTTTTCAAAATGTGGCAAAGCACCTTGTCTCAATGGATGGCATGGTTTATACTATCTGAACCATGCGAAATATAACGGGGTATGGCGCAGCCCGGTAGCGCGCTTGCATGGGGTGCAAGAGGCCCTCGGTTCGAATCCGGGTACCCCGACACCAAAGCCACCTTAATGGTGGCTTTTTGCATGGGTAGAAGCACCCTATCTACTCCTCAACAGCGGCTGTTACCTCCGGCTGAAGTGCGTCCTCATATAATCGATTTAACTCATTAAGTAGTGCGTCATAAGCTGCGTTTGCTGGTTCAAAACGTGTACGCGCCGCTACAACTAAATCATCCAAATCACCCGCACCTTCGTTGACGTAGGCCTGAAAAGCGGCAGCGGTTTCTTGCATGCTGACTACCATCAGAGCTTGTGCATCTACTGCACAATCTGGCACGTTCAACCCGGTAACCACCGCCACGACTTCACCCAGGCGTCGCGTCTCATCGTAGAGTACCGTACTATTCATCTCAGGGATCAACATCAAAAACGTATCGAATTCACCGTACCGCAAGTTGATCGACTGTAACCACGCCTCTAATGGGTCAATCTGCGCACATTCCCCGATAAACGTCGGCGTCATAGGCGCACGAAACGTGATCGGAATACGCTCCGGCGTCGGTTCTGCCACACCACCGCAGGCACTTAGCACCGCACAGAACATGAAAATAAGGTAAAATCGCCGTTTCATAACCTTCGCCCCACTAAGCAGAAACCATAACCCAACCGTAGCACAGGCATGGCGTTTGTGCGATTTCGAAAATCCGCTAGAATCAAGTTACTGTGAACCTCACAGGCATGCCAAAGGGGAAGCTACATGCCGCAGCTACTAAGCCGTATGGACGACATCAACTGGTTGACACCATCCATCGCAGACATCTTAGAACAAGGACCACCTCCACCGGGCGGTGATGGGTCTATACGTGAAAATATCTTGTGGCTACAACAGCAGTTGATGGAACGCGATACCCCCACACGGGTCATTAATGTGCGTCCTACACCGTCTTACACGCTGTTTATCGCCCGGTTGGAAGCCAACACCCGCAACCGGCGCAAGCTGACGACCAACGACGTCAAGCGCAGCCTGGGGCAAATCGCAGAAGACCGCAAGGATTGGCGTTTTGGCTTCATCCCCCAACTGGCAGATATTCCTGATGCCTTCGGCATTCTTTTGCGAACGGAACAACACAAAGCCCTGAGCCTGCGTCGCTTACTCGTTCGCACCACCTTTCGTGATCACACCTCAACGATGGCCTTTGCGGTGGGCAATACGCTGGAACAACGCCTGATCGTTGAAGATCTGGCGGAAATAGGCAACTTGCTGGTCTGCGGTACAGATAGCAGCAAACGCCACTTTTTGTACAGCTTGTTGTTGACGCTCATCACATTAAACACACCCGGCGAAATCCGCCTGGTGCTGGCCGGCCAAAGTGTGGAGCAATTCAGCGCGTTGACCGAAGCCCCACACACGCTTGGCCGCCTGCTCTACTCACCGCAGGAAGCCGGGCCACTATTCGATGGCTTGGTCAAAGAGTTGGGGCGTCGCCGCGCATGGATGCAAGATGAAAGCATTGATAATATCGCTGCCTATAATCTGATTTTGAAGGACAAAGGGCAAACCCGCGTTCCACGGATTGTGGTCGCACTCGACTCACTTTCGGACGACGAGTGGATCAAATCCCCCGATGCATGGCACAAAGACTTGATCACTGTGTTGCAAGATGGAGGTAAATCCGGCATACATGTCATCGTCACCGCCAATCACGCCGAACCAGACGACACCACGGCAGAAATTCTGGATTATCTCCCACATCGATTGATGACCCGCAGTGAAGCGACACCATATCTCAACAACCTGGAGAACTTCCACGGTTCACTGCTGCGCTTTATAGACGCGGCTTACGTCACCGGGGATGAGGTGATACCTGTTGAACTATGTGCAATCAGTTCCGAAGAGGTGCATAACACCATCACTTACTGGCAACACATTGAAAGCCAGCGTAATCAGGAAACACGCCGCGCCCCTGTCAGCGGGCGGACGGGCGTCACATCTGTGCTGAATAACCCGGTTAGCATCGCAACGAGTGAGGACCAACGCTTACTTGAAGTTGATGATGGCCCTGTGCCTATCGGTGCTGCGGATGTACCCACGACTCAACCATCCATCTCACTGAATCAAGCCCAGGCATTAGCCGCCTACCTCGGATGGATCGGCATCGGACCCTTGCAGGATATTCTGGGTATGTCTCAGGAAGAAGCGATGCGGACCATTACCGTCCTCAAGACGATGGGCATCGTTGAAGATAATGCCAGCCATACACCCCGTTTTGTGCGTGCCATCAACGCCCAACCGGATTAAGACGTCACCTAGTCTTCGACTTCCAGTACACCGTCATACGTGCAGGAGTTATAATCCGCGCCGAGGATGACCTCGAAATCCGCCTCACGGTTCGGGTCCGGCTCGAAGCGAACATTCTCTTGCGGCACGTTGAGGATAGCCGCAATTTCGTTCAGGCTGCTGCCTTTGGTCTGCCCGGTGCGGTCAATCAGGATGGTTTCAGCTACAGGTGCCTCTGCATCACCGTTCCACCCGGCGCGGAAGCCCTCCCAGCCGAGCCGTTCTGCGGCCACACGATCCCAGCTATCATTCCCACTGCCATTATAGACCGCGATAGTCGCCCCTTCGACCAACACCTGACTCTGTGAAGGCGGACGGTAGAAATCTTCCAATAATGGCCGCAAATTATCATAGATGGGCACCTGCACATTAGCCGTTGTACCACCCAGGTCTACTGTGAGTGGTTCGGTATCAAAGCCCAGGCGCATGGTGTAACTACGCACATCACTCACACCAAGATTAAGCGCAATCGGCACCAATCCGAACACATCGGTCACATCGACACTGGTTTCCAGTACATCTGTGGCTTGTCCCCACAACTGCGGCAGATTATTCAGCTGACCCGTATCCAGGGCTTGCCGCCACATCGCCCATAGAATTTGCTGCTGGCGACGCCCACGGTCAAAATCAGTGGCACTTCGGCGCGTGCGTGCATACCATAGGGCCTGCGCACCGCTCATATCGTAATAGCCGACATCAATCGTGTAGAGATCTTCATCTTCTTCAGAGACCACCGCCCCATCCGGCAACTCTGCGCCGATCAGACGATAATCCTGATAGGCACAATCGACAGCAATGGGCACACCACCTAGCGTATCAATAATCTCTTGGAAGCCACCGAAATTCACCAGGGCAAAGTGATGTACATTGATGCCAAAATTATAGGCAAATGTGCGCCGCCGCAAA
>CAKZMO010000305.1 GCA_937128595.1 uncultured cyanobacterium
TACAAACGAAGCTAGAGGGTGCGCAAAAGAATGAAACTGGCGCGATTCTGTTTGCGCAGCACCCGACAACAAGCCTTGGGCGCGAGCAAACGATCAACGTGTGGATCCGCGATCAAAGCCCAGAATGGGAGGTTGGGTTACGGCTGAGTCGTCTTGATCTTTCCCTGCTGCTGGCCTTCCAGATCGCTACGAATTGGAATGGGCACATCAATCTGATTACCGTGATCGCCAAAAAAGAGGAAGAGCAGAACGGGCTTAATTTCCTCAACAGCCTGATTACACTAGGCAGAATGCCGCGCGGCACACGCGCAATCGTGCATGTGGGGGATTTTGATGCTTTCCTTAAAGATGCACCCCGTGCTGACCTGCACATCTTCGGCACAGGTAACCATATCAGCCTTGATTTTGTATGGAAAATGGTGGATCGAAATCGTGCCAGTTGTATATTTGTTCAGGACTCCGGTGTAGAGAGTGCCCTGGCCTGAGTGTTTGACCAACCAGGGATCGTCTGGGGTTGCGCTTCTCTGTCATGCTGTTGCATACTGACCCTCACTTTTGTGTAATTCAGTAAAGCAAACCTGCACAATTAAGACGCATCTTTCCCAGTTTCAATCTGTTGACACAAGTGCCCCATATACGAAATACTAAGGTAATTATTGACCAAATATACCAAGGGTCCTATGCATGCCCACCCACTACAATCTGATCAAAAATAAAATTGCTAAGCCCGCAATTATGCTAGCCTTAGGGATCGTCACGGGTCAACCGGATTTTCTAGTAGATGCATCCAGTGATCTGACAGACTTACTACTGAACTTCACCGAAGATGAGGCCGATGCTGACCGGGCCGCCGGACGCTTCAATGAGTTGGTGGTAACGTTCACCAAACAGACGCAACGCACTTTAGACCACATCCCTGAATATAAGGGGAGCAGTATTGACTTCGATCAGGTGACGGCAACACTAGCAAGTGCAATGACAGCAGTCGATTTGAAGTTGGTTGTAGATGTCTCCCGGTTAGATCGCAACACGATTGAAAAGCACTTGCACACCCTGATTTTCAGTGATAACCCGAACCTGAGCCTGAACGAAATGGAGAAACAGCTAATTCGGCAGATGCTCCCTTCGCTCAGTGAATCTATATGGCGGATTGTGATTGATCTGCCGGATTTTCAGGCCATGAGCTTTAGTGTACTCCTGCGTGATATGGATCATCTGAACACGCTCATCTTACAGCTACAGGAAACGCTAAAAACCCTCAGGCCGGGGGCTACGGAGATTGACGAGGCGCAATACCGTCAGGTATGCAATATAGAGTTCCAAAAGCTATCTCTATTTGGTATTGGTAATATCCACTTTCGACTGGAGGAGGCTTATGTAGATCTCAATTTCTTTCAGGAGCTAGACGATAATGACCCCGACGATGCTGAGACGTATTTATCCTGGGATAAGGTGATACGGGAGAATAAGTATCTCATTCAGGGTGTTCCCGGTAGTGGTAAAACGACATTCCTTAAGTGGCTTGGTCTGCAAATCAACAGTGGAAATTTGGAGGGTAAAAACAGCCGCCGCTACAACAAAAAGCTACCGTTTTTCTTGCAACTGCGCCAGTACAAAGACGGCGACTTCCCCGCGCCTGATGACTGGCTACGCCGTGCGCCCCATCTGCGGGCACTTGCCGGGTTAGATCCTACTTGGATTATCAGTCGGCTCAATGAGGGGCGGGCCGTTGTCATGCTGGATGGCGTGGATGAGGTACCTAAGCAGCACCGAGGTACATTAGTAAACTGGATAGATGGCCTAATTACCGCTTACCCGCGTTGTATTTTTATCTTAACAAGTCGTCCATTAGATGACGACCAACAGGACTTCCATTTACAATCAGACATCAAACGTTTTTACGTGCGCGGGATGAATACCAACACTGTAGACGACTTTATCGACAAGTGGTACCGGGCATATGCGCAGCGCCATACTGACCGTCACGTTGATGAACTGGAAGACGTCGCTAAAACGCTCAAGGATCGGTATGAGAAAGACCATCGTCTACGTAGCATGATAACTACCCCGTTGTTGTGCGCTACTGCCTGTGCTTATTACATTGAACACTATCCCATCTACAATTACGACCAAAATCAGGTGGCGTTCTACGAGCGTATTGTCGATTTGCTGGTGCATGAACGGGACGAGATGCGACAGATTGAGTCGAATGAGCAATTAAAGTTGACCAAACAAGAGAAGAAAATTATTTTAGCTTACATTGCCTTTCGGCTTATATTGGATCGCACCGAGATGCCTGTCGCCCGTGATGTACTTAAGGAATACACATATGTAGCGATGGATAATATCAAAAGTCTATTAGAGTACGGGCGCGATATTATCGATGCAGGCGTTGTGTTGGGCGAACTTATCGAACGGACCAGCATTTTCCAGGAGTCTGTTAAAAATCACTATGAATTTCTGTATGACAGCTTCAAGCACTACCTTGCCGCCTATCATATCTCGGATCATAGTCAATCGAATTATCATACCTTGCTCGGCAGAATAACCGAACCAGCCTGGACTGAGATCGGGGTGATTTTTGCTGGAGTAAGTACATTTGAAAACCGCAACCGTCTTGTGACCGATCTACTCGAACGTAGTAGGAAGCATTACGATGCTGCACAGCTTGATGAGTCAGATGATGCATTGCAGCAAGCCTATCGCTATGCCCTCATTGCCCGCGCTTGCCGCGATATAAATGATTATATTGACTACGAAACTATGAATAAGCTAGACGAACACCTGCGTGACTATATTGGCGCACCTGCCCCAGATAACCTTACCTACTGGCGTGGTGCAGGCACCCTGGCACTGCCCTTCTTGGAATATCAGGATGACCTCAGCGAGCGCGACCAACTGCTGCGCTTGACAGTTATGCGTGGCATGATTCAGGATCTCAGTCCAGCAGCACTTCAGGCAAGCCCGCAGCTTTTCCACACCTTGAGTACGTTCAACATTAGCACGCAACAGGTCTATCATGGGTTGGTCAATATTCGGAACGTCGTCCCAGCAGGTTTGCAGGAAGAATACATCCGGCGGGTGTTGTATCAACCACAGCAAACGAAGTTAATGCTATCCGGGCAACCGTTGCGACAACAAATTGACGGACTTCATCTGCTGGATTACGTGGAGTCGCTAGTGGTGGATGGTGTTGCGATACACCCATTAGCGGCATTGAATGGTTTGGTAAAGTTACGTGAACTTAAACTGATCAATACACATCGTTTTGATGTGTTAGGTCAGTTGAAATATATGGAAGGTGCCATGCTGGAGCGCATCGTGATTGATCGGGTGGGTATACGCTCACTTATTTTCCTGGAAGAAATAGGGACAGATCTGGCAAAACGGGCTAAGTTACGATCTGTCACACTGCGCAATTGTGAAGAGTTAAATAATATCAATCAACTGAGTCCATACAACAACCTGACTGAGCTTATTATCGACGGTTGCCCACGCCTGCGAGATGCTCATGTCGTTTCGGGGCTGCGGCTGCGGACGCTCACACTGGTCTATACGGATATTGCTACATTGCCGCATTTCAAGCAACCTCAGCTCACTCATCTGAATATTTCAGATAACAGGCGTCTAAAGGACATCAGCACGATAATTGAGCTTACCGAACTGTTGGAAATTGACCTCAGCCGTAGCGATAAGATTATGGACTACACCCCACTTGTTGATGTGCCGACACTACAGCGCATTGTGGTCGGGTCTGAGGAGGAAAAAGAGCGTATACCGTATATGCTTCGCACACTAGTTGAGGTAGCAAACGTATAAGACAAAATGGTGTGCGTGTCCAGCACAAGTACCTGTATTATAGATAAGGCTGTTTACGATGTGTACGTAGCCTGACGCTGGCCCTCACCCTAAGCGATTGGCGATACGTGACCGGGAGAGATCTACTG
>CAKZMO010000306.1 GCA_937128595.1 uncultured cyanobacterium
TAGAGCACTCGATTCGTAATCGAGCGGTCGCGGGTTCAAATCCCGCCATCGGCTTCACGTTTCCAAATTCTGATTTGATACTGTGTTTCTGCGGTTCGGCTTGAATGTTGCAGTTGGCGATCGCCAGAGATTTCAGGGTGAAAGAAACTACAGCAATGCGCAGATAGGTTAGGACAGATATTGATGGAGAAGCCGCGCACCGCGCGGCTTCTCCATCAACTATTGGTTTTTATGTCAGCGCGTGGCACTATACCAGAGATTTCAGGGTGAAAGTGGCTGGGAAAATCACTTTCTAAGTCACTTCATTTCTTAGAGAGACGGCTTTGCGGACCCTAAAATCGGCATTTCGAATACAGAGAAATTCGGGTACTCAAAGACAGTCAAAGACTTATGATTTGCGTAATTCTGCGGAGAGTAATCAGTTGATTTCACAGGATTCTCATCGTTCAGTTAGGATGCTGTAAAGAAGTATTGAAACATAAGCCATTCCTAGACTGCGTTTGCCAGGATTGAAGCGTTACAAATCACAGTAAAATCGTGCGCCCGGCTATGTTTTGGCGTAGCTCGTTCAATCTGCTGTGGATACTCTCTTTTGCTGTTTCGCAAATTGTGCAGAAAAGAGGCTCATTATCTTTTCGAGAGATGATTTTTGCACCCGCGACTCAAGTTATAGATAGCACTTAGATCAGGGACAGTTCTCTAAAACTTCACATGCAACATTCCATCCATACGGCACTAAGGACGCAATCTCGACATGACTAAATTCCTGTTTTTTCTCAGCGAGCTGAACGACAATGATCTGGATTGGCTTGTCGAAATTGGCGATAAGCGTCGGATTCCGTCGGGCACGACATTGATTTATGAAGGAAATCATGCCGATACGCTGTACATCATGCTGGATGGGACTTTAGTCGTTTCTACTGCTGAGATCGGTGAACGAGAGCTGGCGCGGCTTTACAAGGGCGAAGTCGTCGGAGAGATGTCGTTTATAGATTCTCGTCCGCCATCAGCTACGGTGAAGACGATGGAGCCTTCTCAGGTGCTGGCGATTCCACGAGGGAAACTCGCTCAAAAGCTGGAAGAAGACGAAAGTTTTGCTTCACGCTTCTATCGGGCACTCGCGATTATGCTGTCTCATCGTTTGCGTGGAACTGTAAAACAATTGGCCTACCGCAAAGATCAAACCTCTCAAGATCAAGAGGATAGAACTGCCCAGTCGGTTTCTGGCATATCATCAGCGGCCAGCCAGCGATTTGAAGAACTGCTCCATAAGCTAGAAGTGTAGTGGGCAAATCGATACAGAATAGCTGCATGGCAGCTCGCATTTAGTCGGTCATTTATAGGTCATGAAGGGCAGGTGGTGAGCGATGGAATATCTACACCTGATCGATTTTTTGGCGTTGCATATTCGAAGAATGATTTTGGTAGGGGCATCGCATTGCAATGCCCCTACAGCAGGTCATCCATGAGTTGAATCTTTCCGCATCATTCCATGCTGTGCAACGCCGATTTTTTTAAGACTTACCCGACTCGCTCAAGTTGCTCTCAGAGGACTGATCACAATTCAAAAATCTCGAGACTGTTTTGGAAGAATCAACTAAACGGTTCGAAGCTTTGGTAGGGATTTCGGTGTATGTTGGGTCAGTCCACAACGGCAAGCCATTACGGAATTCTTCTCTACTGAATTCCTGTAAATGTCAAAGCTGTTGAGTCTTCCTAACATGATTTGGAGTGATGAACGCAGCATCCAAGCCCTTTATCGAAGGTGAGAATTTGGCGATCGCCGCGATCGCCACAACACCCCAAGGGGCACATCTATGTCATCGGTTGTCTCAGATATTGCCACTTGAATTATGGGTTCCTCAGTCATTAAAAGACTACTCAGGAGCTACCGCTTATTCAAGTTCTCTGTCTAATCATTTGAAAGAGCTGTGGCCCACTCGTCGCGCTATAGTTTTTGTCTTGGCGACAGGGGCTGTGGTGCGGCTGATTGCTCCACTTTTGAAGCACAAGGAAACCGATCCCGCTGTAGTGGTGTTGGACGAAAAGGGCACGGTAGCTATCAGCTTGTGTGGAGGGCATCAAGCCGGGGCAGATGACTTGGCGCGAAACATTGCTCAGGCTCTGGGGGCGACTCCGGTACTGACAGGTGCGGCAAATGCGCTAGAGCTTCCTGGGATCGACATCTTGGGGAATCTGCTGGGCTGGAACAAGGGAACGGGGGATTGGACAGGGGTGAGTGCGGCGATCGCTCGCCAAGAACTCGTCGAAGTACTACAAGATGCTGGTGCAGAAGAATGGCAAAAGCATCTGCCTCCCCACCACACATTTCAATGGGGTGAAACGATTGATCCTCAGCGATCCCCAACGGCGAGAGTTTGGGTCAGTCCAATTCAGCGGAAGTTTGCGTCTCCCAGTTCCATGCCGAAGGTGCAGTGGCACCCACGAGTTCTGTGGCTCGGCATCGGCTGCGAACGAGGCACGTCACGAGCGGTCATTGAGCAAGGCGTGCAGCGAGCCTGCCAATTCTTTCATTTGGCGGAAGGGGCGATCGCCGGAGTGGCAACTCTCGATCTCAAAGCGGATGAAACGGGATTGCTGGAGCTATGTCGCGATCGCCAATGGCCGCTGGTGTGCTTCGATGCGGAAGACTTGCGGCAGGTGACAGTACCTAATCCATCATCGGTGGTGGAGCGAGAAGTGGGGACCCCCAGTGTCGCTGAAGCAGCGGCATGGTTGGCGGCTCAACGCCATTCGCTTGAACACGAGGCGTTGGGGACGGTCAGCGAACCAGACCTTCGGGTTCCCAAACAGGTCATGCGGATTGAAGGAGAACCCGGCGCTGCGACGGTGGCGATCGCCCAATCCGATCGCGAGTATACCGGGCGAAAGGGGCGTCTAGGTTTGGTGGGCATTGGCCCTGGCGATCTGAGTCAGATGACGGGCGCTGCTCAGATGGCGATCGCCCAAGCCGATGTCGTGATTGGATATTCTCTCTACGTTGATTTGATCCGTCCGATTTTGCGACCCGGACAGTGGATTGAGTCTTTGCCGATCACCCAAGAGCAGGCTAGAGCAGAACGGGCGATCGCCCTGGCTCAATGGGGGCTGACAGTTGCTGTTATTTCCTCAGGAGATTGTGGCATTTATGGCATGGCAGGTTTGGTGCTGGAACAGTTGCGGCAACGTCACTGGGATGGGCAAACTCCATCAGTGGCTGTTTTTCCTGGAGTGTCGGCGTTTCAATCCGCCGCTGCTCGTACTGGAACTCCTTTGATGCACGATTTTTGTGCCATCAGCCTCAGCGATCTCTTAACGCCTTGGCCTGTTATTGAAACGCGGTTGAAGGCGGCAGCTCAAGCAGATTTTGTGGTGGCTCTTTACAACCCCAAATCAAAGACCCGCACAGAGCAAATCGCGCTAGCGCAGTGCATTTTCCTGCAATACCGTTCGCCTGAAACACCTGTGGCGATCGTGCGATCGGCTTACCGGGAAGATGAACACATCACACTCACGACTCTAGAGGAGTGCTTGAACCATCCTATCGATATGATGACGCTAGTCCTCATTGGCAACAAGAGCACCAAAAATTATCAGAACTGGTTGATTACGCCCCGAGGATATTTGGGGTTCGAATCAGAGCCGAACCCCATCACAACCACGTCAGAAAATCGACCTACTGAGAATGAATAAAGTTCATCGGCCCTTCGTAGCCTGAAATTTCGGCAAGCTGACTAAGAGGAATCGCTCCGGCATAGTTCTCCCCGTCAATTTTCCAAGTGGGATAGCCTTCAATCCCCGCTGCTCGACATGCTGCAGGTTGTGCATTTTGGCCACCTTCAGCACATTCGACAACAGTGATGTATTCGAATGCTTCCTTGCCGAACATCTCCCTCTGTTGATGACAATGAGGGCACCAATAGGCGCTGTATTTCACTGCTCCAATGGAATTTAGGTGCTGTGCTAAGGCGATTTCTGCTGGCCCAGAGGAATTTTGAATGGGGGGAGGTGCGACGCCTTCTGCCGTCTCTGTTGGCCCGCTTTCTGCTTGGTTTACTGTAGAGTAGACTCCTGCTACGCCAATCAGCGTGACAAAGATAACCAAAAGCCCCACAAATGCAAGCTGACCGATGTCATCCCACCGCTTGCCGAAGATAGAAATTCCCAACAAACTAAGGCTCAATATTGCTGAGGTGACACAGTAGGGGCAAAAAGCTTGAATTTCGAAAATCAGCAAATACATTAAATAGGCACTGAAGACTGTCATGGCCCATCCCCCCGCAAACAGGAGGAGCCATGTGGTGTCTTCGAGCCAGAGTCGAAAATCTTTGTTTTGCTGCTTATTGACGAGCAGTGGCCCCAAAGCAAAAACTGCCATGCCGAGATAGCCTAAGCACCCAAAGAGGGGCAGTGGCAAACCAAAGAGTTGAGCGTAGGGACTGGAGAGAACGATGTTGCAGCCATTTGTCGGGCAGGCAGCTTGTCCTCCGGTTGCTTCGATGACCGTGAGGTAAGCCGTCAATGCTGCTCCTAAGATGGCGATCGCCCCCAGGGCGATTCGAGCATAGCGATGAAGCCAGGGAATAGATTTGGTTTGTCGTGCCATAGAGCGTCTGTGTGAATGCAAGCAGTTAGGGAAGGCTGGGACAGAACGACGAATCTGCTGATTGATTTCCTCGCTCCTCCTCTCCTATTCTGCCTGAGGAAATCTGTGCCAGGGCAACTCTGGCAAAATTTCACGTCACAAAGTCCGTTACGCCGAAAGGGTGGGCTTTTTCTTAACCTTTCTCACACAATCGACATTTCGCTTTGAGCGACTTCAATGAGACAGCTCCCACGGCTACCTTCATTCATGAAAGGGCTCTGAGTATTGAGGAACTGATGATGAATGATCGTCGGGCGATCGCCCTTTGATGGAGAGGCTGCGACGGGTGGATTCTACAAATTGACTGACTCGAATGGGATCAATCGGCTGCTCAATTTTGCCGTGTCTTTTCAATGAGCTGGATACGATGACTCCATCTGCCGCTTTGATTAGGCTAGGAATGTTCTCCCATGTCGCCCCGCTGCCAATGAAGACCGGAGTATCTTGAGCCGCAGCGCTTGCCAGCTCCAAGTCCTCGATATTCGGAGGACTACCCGTTGCCCAGCCTGAAAGGATCACTCCGTCTGCCAATCCACGTTCAATCGTTTCTTGCACAGCCGTGGTCAGATTGGGAGAGCCTAGAGGACGAGCATGTTTGACCAGCACATCGGCCAAAATCTTGACATCACTACCGAGTTCTCGACGATAGCGCAGAAGTCGGTGAGCATCTCCTTCGATGAGCCCTTGGTCAGTTGCCATCACTCCGGTTAACACGTTGACCCGGATAAACTGAGCCTGAACGCAGGTGGCGATCGCCAAAGCACTCCAGGCATCGTTGCGCAGCACATTGATCCCGACCGGAAGTGAAACAAGATTCATCACCCGCTGAACCGTGATACTCATCGCACTAACCACCGCAGGATCGACTCTTTCACGAGTAAACGGTGCATCAAAGAAGTTTTCGATAATGATGCCGTCTACTCCGCCGGAGGCAAGTGCAGTTGCTTCTTGTTCAGCTCGACTGATGACTGCATCTAAGCTGCCGCCCCACCGTGGCGAGGTTGGTAGGGGATGGAGATGGACGACACCGATAATAGGATGATCTGTTTTAAAGATTTGCTTCAGATCCACGTGTTTCCGCTCGGACTAAAAAATCATAATTTTGCTTCAAGCCTTAATACTCTCAAAGAAGCTCTGAGAGAGGCTGCGCAGTTGGCTGAGTTTTTCAGACGGCTTGTACTGCAATCAAATCCTTTCGTCGTTGGGACTTACTGCATCACAGCATTACCCGGCAGGTAAGTACTGCCAGCTCATCGCTATAATGCTTACACTACAAGCGCTCAAACTACTTAAATTACTTTAACAGCTACAGGCGCACGACTCTCTCGTTAATTACGGAGTCTAAAAATCTAATATTTTGGCATGTTGTCTTGGCTCTGTTCTATCGATGCCTGCTGGATTTCGGCTTGTCAGGAGGCACAAAAACGTGCTTTTAGACCAGTGTTGAGATGTCAGGATTTGACGATGTGTAGTTATGTTATGTGTTTTTGCTGTAAGGTATGAAAGAGTGAGACGATTAAAGATCGGTTAATCAATACTCCTGAGGGCATGCGTTCAAAAGCGCATATTGGATTGTACAAGACTTACGCTTTCCATCGACTTCAGGATTTTTGCGAATCAGTGTGAAGCTGCGGGGTTCGCGCAATCGGTCGTGTGTTGGAACGAGTTGAGAGGTTGAGTAAGGCTTAGATGCTGAATGTGCTTTGTTAGGTACGCCGCAGGGGTTCCAAAATCTATTCGAGGTTGGATCTGTACGTTCACACAAATGATTCTACAGACGGCTCGAATTTGCGAAAGGTATTTTTTTAGCTGAGTGGCGATTGGGCGCAATTGTAGAGATGCGGCGATCTAGCCACAAGATCATGGTGAGCTTTGGTGAAATGTGTGAGACAAGGCTCGTTGATACTTTCATCGTTCCCAGATTTAGCCGCTGATGTAGATTGGCTGATATAGATTGAAGGATTGGTAAATTTTTGCAGAGATTGAAATTCGAGTCTCATATGTACCATGTGGCGATTGAAGAGGTGCGATTAGTTCGTTTGAACGAGTTTGCTGCTTTGACGTCTGACCCAGCAATGCAAGGTAGTTAGGAATTAGTGGATAAATCTTCTACAAAGGGGACTATGGGCGATCGGCCAACTATTGCGATATCTCATTTAGGATGCGAGAAGAACCGAATTGACTCCGAGCACATGCTGGGTCTTTTAGTTCAGGCTGGCTATTCGATCGATAGTAATGAAGAACTTGCCGACTACGTTGTTGTTAACACCTGTAGCTTTATTCAGGCTGCTCGCGAAGAGTCTGTTCGAGAGCTGGTCGAATTAGCTGAAGCAGGCAAGAAAGTAATTATTGCGGGCTGCATGGCACAGCATTTTCAGCAGGACTTGCTGGATGAGCTACCGGAAGCAGTTGCTTTAGTCGGCACAGGCGATTATCAAAAAATTGTTGATGTTGTAAAGCGCGTCGAGTCTGGGCAGCGAGTAACAGAGGTCTCTTCAGAGCCGACATTTATTGCTGATGAGAATTTGCCTCGATACCGAACAACAACAGAAGGAGTAGCCTATCTGCGGGTCGCAGAAGGGTGTGATTATCGCTGCGCATTTTGCATCATTCCTCACTTGAGGGGAAAGCAGCGATCGCGCTCTATCGAGTCTATTGTGGCCGAAGCGAAACAGCTTGCCTCTGAGGGAGTTCAAGAGCTAGTCCTCATCTCTCAGATTACGACCAACTATGGCGTAGATCTTTACGGCAAGCCTCGTCTGGCGGATCTACTACGGGCTTTGGGTCAAGTGGAAGTGCCCTGGATTCGCATGCACTATGCCTATCCGACGGGGTTGACTCCGGACGTAACTGCAGCTATTCGCGAGACACCGAATGTGCTGCCATATTTGGACTTGCCATTGCAGCATTCTCACCCTGATGTGCTCAAGGCGATGAACCGTCCCTGGCAAGGTCGAGTCAACGATGCTATCATCGAGCGCCTCAAGGTTGAGGTTCCAAACGCTGTTCTCAGGACAACCTTTATCGTGGGTTTTCCTGGAGAAACAGATGCTCATGCTGAGCACCTCGTTCAGTTTGTCAAGCGTCACGAGTTTGACCACGTTGGAGTATTTACATTCTCACCCGAAGAGGGAACACCAGCTTTTGGCATGGAAAACTCTGTGCCACAGTCTGTGATGGAGGCACGTCGAGATGCGGTGATGCAAGTTCAGCAGCCCATTTCCCTTCGTCGAAATCAGGCCGAAATCGGCAAAATTGTCGATGTTCTGATTGAACAGCACAATCCATCAACGGGCGAGCTGATCGGGCGGTCGGCCCGCTTTGCACCTGATGTTGATGGGTTGGTTTATGTGAAAGGGGATGCCCGTTTAGGAGCGATCGCCCCTGTTGAAATTCAAGGTGCAGATATTTATGACCTCTATGGTCAGGTTGCCGATAAGTCAACCCAGTTGCGAGGCGCGCTCAGTCGTGTCTCAGTTGCTCATTCATAAGGAGACACGATGACGCTGTCATTTAAGAGTATTGGTTTGTCTGAGGTTCGCGTAAAGACACTAGAAAAACTAGGGTTTACGGAGCCGACAGAGATTCAGTCCCAAGCAATTCCTCATTTATTGTCTGGTCGAGATGTTGTGGGTCAGGCTCAAACTGGAACCGGAAAAACGGCGGCATTTGCGCTGCCGATTCTGGAACAAATTGATGCCAAGAACAAGTCGGTTCAGACACTGGTCTTAACCCCAACGCGTGAATTGGCTCTACAAGTTTGCCAAGCGATTCGCAAGTTTAATACCGATCGCCGCATCTATATTCTTTCCGTTTACGGAGGACAGGCGATCGATCGCCAAATTCAAAGCCTCAGGAGAGGAAGTCAGATCGTGGTAGGAACTCCTGGACGGGTGCTAGACCTGCTCAGTCGAGGTGATCTCAAACTCAACAACCTAGAGTGGTTGGTGTTGGATGAAGCTGACGAAATGCTGAATATGGGCTTTATTCAGGATGTTGAGAAGATCTTGGCTCAGGCTCCTGCTGAACGCCAGACCGCGTTTTTCTCAGCTACGATGGCTCCTCCAATTCGAGAACTGGCTGCAAAGTTCTTGCGATCGCCCGTTACTGTGACGGTTCAGCAACCTAAAGCAGCGCCTTCTCACATCAACCAGGTTGCTTATGTAGTGCCTCGGGGATGGACAAAGTCGCGATCGCTGCAGCCTATTTTGGAAATGGAAGATCCCGAAGCTGCCATTATCTTCGTGCGTACTCGGCGCTCGGCCGCAGAGCTGACTCGTCAACTGCAAGCTGCGGGTCATAGCGTTGATGAATATCATGGTGATCTGACTCAAGCTCAACGAGAAAGACTTTTGCTCCGGTTCCGTCAGCGGCAGGTTCGCTGGGTTGTGGCGACTGATATTGCTGCACGTGGACTGCACGTTGAAGACTTGACCCACGTCATCAACTATGACTTGCCCGATAGCGTGGAGAATTACGTTCACCGGATTGGACGAACTGGACGTGCTGGGAAAGAAGGTGTCGCAATTTCTCTGGTACATCCCCTAGACAAGCCCAAGCTCCGAGCGATCGAACGACACACTCGGCAGAGGCTGGAGATGGGAAATATTCCCACACGAGCTCAAATCGAAGCGCATCATTTGAAGAAATTTCAAGGTCAGGTACGAGATGCTCTTACCAGTGAGCGTATTGCGTCTTTCTTGCCCATCGTTGCTCAAATGAGCGAAGAGTACGACCCTCATACGGTTGCTGCTGCGGCTCTCCAGATGGTCTATGACAAGACTCGTCCAGCTTGGATGCGTTCCAATGAATCTAACTCTGACTTTTCTCCGAAGCCTAACAAGGCGAAGCCGACGAAGCGAAATCGCCCAACGAAACGCAACAACGGCAAAGGTGTTTCGCCTGCAACGCCACCTAACTAGATAAAGAACCGTTGCTGCAACTGCGTTTGTGGTTGCGATGATTCGAGGAAACCAGCGTTGCGTCTGTCAGACCACGCTGGCTTTCTTTGGTAAGTTGTCCATCGTATCGGCTGTTCTCTGATGTTTGCTGGGGCTTCGTTGCAGGTCATATTCGAAACTGAACGAGGTCTTCAGGCCAAGTAGCATTGGTG
>CAKZMO010000307.1 GCA_937128595.1 uncultured cyanobacterium
TTTTGGGAAACAGGGCTGGCGCGATTCGAACGCGCGACCTACCGCTTAGGAGGCGGTTGCTCTATCCTGCTGAGCTACAACCCCAAGAATCAATGAAATGATAACAGGTCAGTGCTATAAGCGTCTTCCCACAGAAAGGAGAAAGAATGTCTACACAGATTGCACATTGCAGATCCCCATCATGCCCTTATCTTCATGGTCGAGGATATGGCAGTGATAGACCGTCTTACCGGGATAATCTGCAAACTTTACCCGAATTTTGACTCGTTCATACGCGTTGACCATAACCGTATCTTTCCACGCTAAGAATGGAGGCGCTTTGTCGTTGCGAGACAAAACCTGGAAAGGATGTACATGTAAGTGGAAGGGATGATCCATACCTGCTGCATTGATGATTGTCCAGTCTTCAACCTGATTGAGAGAAGTGCTGATATCTGTACGAGTGGGGTCAAAGCCTTTACCGTTAATCAGAAAAGCAGCTCCGTTTTGGATATCCATACCGTGGTCAAGAACAAACTCGCGCTGCACTTGAGCCTCAGGAAGGGGAGCGATCGCGCCCAGCTTTTTAGGTAGAGGGATAGAACTTGTGCGATCGCCATAGATCACCGTTGCCAGTTGCTGAGGCTGAGTTTGGAGTTGCCGCAGCGATCGCATCATTTTACTCATCTGCGCCATCTGCGGATCATTGTCCATGTCTGCCTTCATCTGTGCCGTCATGCTGCCAATGCCTCGGTCGTAGGGTAGACTCAGCAACGCATACTCTCCAGGTGGGCGATCGCCTTTCACAAGCACATCCGCCCGTTCACCCGGAGCCAAGATTAGTTCTGGCAGCTCCACAGGTTCCTCTAAAGCTCCACCATCCGTTGCGATGAGATGAAACGGATGATCTTCTAGCTGGAGGCGATAGATGCGAGAGGGGGAAGCATTGAGCAACCGAAGTCTGACCAATCCCTGATCGGGCAAGGTAAATTTGGGAGTGAGCTGACCATTGACCGTCAAAACAGTTCCTTCTCGGCCCCACATTTGCCAGAGAGGATGGGGCTGTAGAATGTTGCCTTCTGCGTCTAGTTCAAAATCTTGCAGAACCAGAAATTCCTCTGTTGCGGCTTTCACTTCAGGAATTTCGTCTAGCTCTCCTCGCACCACAAACAGTCCAGCTAACCCTGCGGCTACCTGCTCTGCGACATGGCCATGATGATGGGGATGATACCAAAACAGGCCAGCAGGATGTGCGTCTGGAAGGGTAAACGAATAGTCAATCTGTTCACCTGGAGCGACATGCAAAAACGGATTGTCAGCATTGCCCGTTGGCGAAACGTGAAGCCCATGATAGTGAAGGTTGGAGGGCTGCGAGAGCCAATTGGTAAACCGAATCTGCACGGTATCTCCAGCTCTGGCCTCAATCCGAGGAGCTGGAACCTGACCGTTGTAAGCCATTAGCTTGGCTTGCCGTCCTGCCAGAGATACCGTTTCATCCTGAGCCTCCAGGTGGAAATCGAGCAGTCCGTCAGCGCTTTTAATCACTGTCGTAAGAGGCTGATGGGTTGTACGCAAAGCACTACACTGAGACAGATAAACTCCAGCAAATGAGGCGGTCGCGATTTTGAGAAATGAGCGGCGTTTCATCGCTTTTAAGAAGTGGGAAGTCCTAACAACTGAGCATTGACGATCAAGAGCGAAAAACCTAACGCTCACCATTCCTAGGTTAACGCTGCTCAGACTTCCATGAAGTGAAAGGGAGCTTGTCAGGTTTGCAACGATCTCGAGATCCCCTCATCCCCCAGCCCCTGCCGCTACGCACGGCCTTCCTAAGCGCGCCCTCCGGTCTACTCTCAGTAGGAGAAGAAGGGGCGCAAGAGATTCAAAATTCGTCTCTTCGCTAGGAAGAGATTTAAGGTGAGGGCGACAGTCGTGGTGACTCTGAGGCCGCTATCTGCTGATACCGCTCAAAATTCCGATGCCGATCGTGATCAGAACAAGCGCCCAGATCACAAAACCTGGAATAGCGGCTAGAACTCCAAACCCCTTCAGGACAATAACGATGGCCGTTAAGACCAGTGCTATGCCGAAAATGTAAAGAATGATGCGTGTGTTTGTGTTTGTACCGCTGCTGCCGCTGCCTCTACGTGGTGAACGTCCCATTGTTGTTTTAAAGATCTCGCTATAGACAACTTTAATTTTAATGTCTCTAAAATATCTCTAATTAGAGTGAAACTCACATCTACCAAGTGATGGAGTTGTCGTGTTCTGATTGGGGACTTGCCTGACGCAAAGGCTGAAAGGCTCCAGCGTCGAGGCTGATATCGAGAACAACCTGGGCGATCGCAAACAGCATCATGCTCTCTCCCAGCAATATCAACAGCAGCCAAAAATTGACTCCAAGCGCAATCCCCATATCAACCTGAGTCAGACCTTTGACCAGTCCAAATGCGCCTACTGCTCCCGTTTTGAGATGGCTGTTTTCATCGGTGCGAATGATGTAGCGATAGGTGACCCCAAACAGAAACCCTGAGAGGCAGGCGATCGCCCCACTTAACCACCAATCTGGATCAGTCCAGCTAATCGATTGCAGCAGATAAGCCGAGTCAAATACTGGCAGAGCGAATGCGTCTACTCCCTGATTAATGAGATAGTTCAAACCGCTGATCAACAAAAATCCGAGGGCGAGTGCAACGGCTCCAAATAATCCTGCTTTGAGAGATTCAATTCGTTCTTTGAAGGTCAATGTTGGGGCGAGCGATCGCGACATAGTGATTTAGAGTGTCAACATTCGTTCTGTACTGTAGTCCTCTAACACTCTACAGAAAAGAAGCGACTCTTAAAGCAATTTGTGTCCAGGAAACCCGTGTTGAGCTAGGAAGAATAAAATATGGATACAGATTTGAAGCGCTCGAAAATGCAAGTCTGCCATTTTCCGATGAGCTTGTTGATCCCAATTCCTAACACCGTGGTTTTTGTCCCGAATTGAGACTCATTATGATTGATGATGTTGCAGCCGCTCTCAAGCAAAAAGACTACAAGAGCGCTGCTCGCCACCTGAAGCCTCTACTACACAAATGCCCAGGAGATCCCTGGGTGCAGCTGTACTTGGCACAGCTCCATGAAGCTTCTGGCAAGGCAAACCAAGCAGAGCAAGTCTATTTGCGATTGCTAAAGCGAACCGAGGCTGCAAAAGTGGTCTCCCAGGCGCGACTGGGGTTAGATCGACTCAAAGCAGATGCTCAAGCCAAGCGACAAGAGGCGATCGCCCAAGCATCTGCAGACTCCAGCAACACAGGCAACGCCTTTTTGGTAATTGAACCGATTCAGGGTGAAGCGCGAAAACCAGCGGCCCAAGCCTTTGCCAAAATCATAGGACTTGACCCGTACACCGCTCAGCTTCAGCTTCCTAGCCGAGGCTGGAAATTCTATCGCATTGGCAAGCTGGCAGAGCTTCAGGTCTATGGTGAAGAACTGCTAGCGGCAGGAATTCCTGCATTTTGGGCTGGGCTAGATGCCATGAAGGCGATTCGAGTCTTTCGAGTAGACTACATTCAAGCCGTCACTCCTCACCAAGTCACGGTAATCTGCCATACACCCGAAGGACAGTCTGGAACATTGACGTTTGACTGGAGTGAAGTCCCTCAAGTGGTTAAAGGAGCGCTGCCCATCTTTGAAGAGGTAGTGGACTTAGACGCCTTTCAAAAGCTCAAACGCAAACGTCAAACCCAAGACTATCTTCAGGTTTACGACATTCACTTACCAGGGAGAAACTGCTTACTGAGACTGTGCGATCGCACTTATCGCTTTCAGCAGGGCGTCTCATTTGAGTCTAATACTGGTGCAGCAGGGGCACAGCCGAGTGCTGCCCAAAGCAGTGTCAGAATTCGCTGGAACCATCTCGTTCAATCAATTGACCGCCATATTCCTGCTGCAAGTGTTCGTCGGACAGACTTCAACAGCTTTGCTAACACAGCCATCGATTTACTTGACCTCGTTGAACCCTTCGACGCCAATGTAGAGGTGCTTCGTCGAGAGCCCAGCCAGTGGGATCGAGCGTTTCACCTCTACAGTTGCATTGCGTTTCTTTATCAATCGAAGTAAGCCTGCTTAGCTCATCTATCGCTGCATGTCACGAGCCATCACTTTGAATGGAGCAAGGCTAGGACCAGGACGACGACGACCACCGCTGGATGCCGATACCATCGCATCAGGTGCAAATGTCAGCCCTGGGATCACTTTGCCGTTGTTCATCGATGCAGAACCATTCGAGTGACCAATGTTCGTTGATGTCGCTTGAGGCTTGTTGATCACAGAAGCAGGAACCTGCTCTTCCTCGGATTTTGCAGAAACAGTAGGCTTAACAGAATCAGACTTAGGCTTGGCACTGGATTTAGCGCTGGCCTCAGGAGCTTTTTCGGGTTGCTTGGCTGGAGTCGGAGCGGCAGACTTAGCTGGAGCGTCAGCAGATGATTCCTCATCTAGCTCAAGAAAGTAGCCTGACTTGCCACCCAGTCCAAACACCTTCCCAACAGTGCTCAGTAAGCTCCCAAAAAAACCGAAAATTGCACCAAAAATCTTAGAAATGAATCCCATCGTCGCGATCGCTCCTAACGCGTATTCTCCGTCTTCCAGCTCAATATTTAGTATTGATTGATCTGAATTATGATCACTATCATTCAACCTTGCGTTTCTGCCTGGAAGAACATCTAAACTGACTCACAGGTCACTATTCTACGCAGCATCTGAATGACAACCCTTAAATTATGAGAATGTGCCTTTCATCTACGCAAGATTCCTTTACGTTTCTTCACACTTTGTATCAACAAATGATAATTAGGCGTAAATCTGTTGACATCGCTGATATGGAGGGGTGGCCATCAGTGAGAGTAAAAAGCTTTAGCTGATATGGTTTTGACTATGCACGATTCAGAATAAAATTACATCTTGCTTTAGCGTTAACCTGCTCTACTTTCAAATCATACGGTTTATCAGTCCCATGATTTCTGATGTCGTTGAAATTCTGTCTGCTGAAGAACTTCGCCGCACGCTGACTCGCATTGCTTGTGAGCTGGTCGAACAGACGAACGACCTGTCTTCCCTTGCTCTCGTTGGAATCTATACCCGAGGGGTGCCTCTGGCTCGAATGCTGGCCCAGCAGATTGACATGCTAGAGGGTGTGCAGGTTTTGGTCGGAGCTTTAGATATCACTTTCTATCGGGATGATTTAGATCAGATCAAACTGCGAACTCCTGCTAAAACCAAAATTCCTTTTGATCTATCTGGGAAGATCGTCATTTTAGTCGATGATGTCATTTATAAAGGACGCACCATCAGGGCCGCTCTCAACGCGGTCAATGACTACGGACGACCCGAGGTGATTCGGCTGGCAGTGCTAATTGATCGGGGGCATCGAGAGGTTCCTATCCATCCAGATTTTACAGGCAAGCAACTGCCGACTGCTCGAGAAGAGTCCGTTAAAGTGTATCTGCAAGAATTTGACGGTCGCGATGCCGTTGAGCTGGTTCCTCGTCCTCGCCTAGAAGCGGGGTGATGGGGGAACACCATCACATCGCATTCATCCCATGCTGCTTTCAATTACGCTTGTTTCAATCCGTCGTTCATTCGCGAGCTAGCCTACCTGTGACTCGTCAATTTTTTCCGACTGCCGCGCCCGATGCAAACCTTGAAGCGAATGGCGATCGCACTCTCCATTCAGCTGCAGACCATTCAGCTGCAGAGACTCAGAACCGCAAAGCCGACCATATCCGCATCTGTTTAGACGAAGATGTGCAGTTTCGCCAGACAACAGGGTTCGAACGATATCGCTTTACCCATTGTTGTCTGCCCGAACTTGATCGAGACGAAATTGATCTCACCACAACATTTCTTGGCAAAACCCTGCGATCGCCCCTTCTCATTTCTTCGATGACTGGAGGAACAGAGCAGGCTCGCCAGATCAACTCTCGATTAGCTACAGTGGCTCAACAATTTGGCATTGCCATGGGGGTCGGTTCGCAACGAGTCGCGATCGAAAATCCTGATGTGGTGCCCACGTTTGACGTACGGGCGATCGCTCCAGATATCCTCTTGCTCGCCAATCTGGGAGCCGTCCAGTTGAACTATACCTACGGTCTCAGCGAGTGCCAGAGAGTAGTGGACTGGCTTCAGGCCGATGCTTTGGTTCTTCATATCAATCCGCTGCAAGAATGTGTGCAAACGAAGGGTGATACCAACTTTCGGGACTTGCTACCAAAAATTCAGGCTCTCTGCAAAGCGTTGCCCGTTCCGGTGATTGCCAAGGAAGTCGGCAATGGCATTTCAAGTGCAATGGCGGCTCGCTTGCTAGAGGTTGGCGTCAGTGCGATCGATGTCGCTGGGGCTGGAGGTACCTCTTGGGCTTTAGTTGAAAGTGAGCGGGCTCGTGATGCCAAACAGCGTCGATTGGGAGCCACTTTTGCCAACTGGGGAATTCCAACGGCGGAGTGTGTGACCCAAGTGAGACAGGTTGCTCCTCATGCTCCGTTGATTGCGTCGGGAGGATTGCGAAACGGCCTTGATGCTGCCGTGGCGATCGCCCTTGGTGCCGATCTCGCAGGCATGGCCTATCCTTTTCTCAAAGCTGCCTCCACTTCTGAAGATGCCCTAGTGGAACTGGTCGAAATACTCAACGCCGAACTCACCACAGTGCTCTTCTGCACCGGATGCGCTACACCTACAGCACTGCGCCAGCCTGGTGTTTTGGAACCCGCCGGAGGGGGTTAAGCATTCGGTCTCAACTCAACTCATGAACGAACAAAAGGTATCGTCAAACCCAGTGCATTCACCCTAACTGGACGAATTGCACTGGTTCAATAGCCCCCAACCCCGCACTCTTCTGAGCCTGCCACCCATCATGACCCGAGATCCCCTCCATCCCGATCGCCATTCTGCTCCCCGTACCGCCACTTCCAGTGAAGCCGACGCCGAACTACAGCGCAGTATTTTAGCTGGACGAGAGTTCTCCCTAGCCGATGTGATCGGGCGCGAGGGCAGCGACTTTATGCGAGGCGAGTCCCCTGTGCCGCCATTGAAGCAAGCGATCGCAGCACTCAACCTTTTTATCAGTAAGCACCTACCTGACTCTTCAGGAGCACTGCACGCCATTCTCTACAACTGGGTCAAGAGCGAAGAAGGCCGCGTCGGACGCCACGTAGACACTCCTTTGATCGCTCTAGTAGAGATCATCGAGCAGATTTTGCACAATTCCTATGGGTATTACGAGTTTGTGCGCCAAGTCGATTGCAAATGGGGTGAAATGAACGGTGAGCGTCCCCATTTTCAGCAACCGGGACAAGCCCCTCACCCTGACGATGAATACACCCATGAGTCCGTGCAGCAGCAGCTCACAGAGTTCTTGAGCACAATTCACCAGACTCTCACAGCGCTCCAGGAACCAGAGCCAGAACCCCAGAGCGAAGATTCTCGCCAACAGGACACATCAGAGTAATCTAAGAAGCAGCAAGTTTGTTGTTCGCAAGCTCATTGCAAGCTCATTGTGTTTCACATCATTTGTGCCTTGTCTACAGACGAAGACTCATCCCTCTCAACTCCTATCCCAACGTTGAACTCTAAGCCCCGATATCTATGACCTCCATTCCGAGCGCGATCGCCACACCTCCTTGGACTCGGCGTCACGTCATTTCCCTCGCTGATTTCACCTCCGCTGAATACAACACGATTCTGCAAACGGCTCTCAGCTTTCAAGAAGTCCTATCTCGCCGCACCAAAAAAGTTCCGGCTTTGCAAGGTCAGGTCATCACGAATTTGTTTTTCGAACCTTCGACCCGCACCCGTAGCAGCTTTGAGCTTGCAGCCAAGCGTCTGTCCGCAGATACGCTCAACTTTGCACCGGGTAACTCTTCCCTCACCAAAGGCGAGACGATCCTCGATACCGCTAAAACCTACTTGGCAATGGGCACTAACCTCATGGTCATTCGCCATCGACAGGCTGGAGTACCCTCAATGATTGCGCAGGAAATGGATCGTCTCAATACCGGAGTTGGAGTCCTCAATGCAGGTGATGGACTGCATGAGCATCCGTCTCAGGCATTGTTGGATTTGTTTACTCTGTGCATGACGCTCAATCCAGAAGAACCTCGCTTAGAGCTGTTGGACTCCCATAAAATCGCCATCGTCGGAGACATTCTTCACTCCCGCGTTGCTCGATCCAACATTTGGAGCCTCTTAGCTAGCGGTGCAGAAGTTCACTTGGCTGCGCCATCGACCCTGTTACCAACTCTGTTCGAAGTTTACGGGCGCGATCGCCCTGGAAAGCTGGTGCTACATCACGAACTCACCCCCGCATTGGAAAATGCCGACTTCGTGATGACCCTGCGGCTTCAGCAAGAGCGCATGACTCAAAACCTCTTACCTAGCCTGCGAGAATATCATCGCCAATTTGGGATCACGCGCGATCGCCTTCATATCTGTAAGCCGCAGGTCAAGCTGCTCCACCCCGGCCCCACAAACCGGGGTGTAGAAGTCACCTCTGATCTGATGGATGACCCGGAGATTAGCCTGGTCTCGCGGCAAGTGACCAGTGGAGTCGCAGTGCGCATGGCGCTGCTGTATCTAATGGGCACAGGGGAAGAGTGACTGACCCGGCTCCGGAGTTGCTCGAAAGAGCCTACACCGCTTTTCCAATCCAAGACGGCTCAATCGATCGAGGCGTTTTTGAATAACAGGGCATTGATTGCCGGAACGTCTGATAATAGTCCTTGCGCGACTCCTCAAACAAATAGCGCAGCTCCGCAATGGGACTGGCATGATGGTCAACCCGTAGATCAAGATGGGGATAGACTTCTGTATGCATGACATACAGTGCCGCAGACTGGCGACCTCGCTTATCTCCTCCAGCCGCATCCCCTGCCTCTAAAGCTCGAATCAGGCGATCGCAAAACTCTTCTCTTTGGGCATATTGATAGGTCTCAGCCATCGCCAGCAGCGTCTCTTGGCCGACTAACATATTGCCTGCTACAGAAAAGTTGGGAAAGGTGAAATGTCCAGCCCAATCAACACACTGCTGGCCTGTCCATGCTGCCGTGTGCCCGTTGTGGTCAACAAGATGAACCTGTCGCTCCTGACGCTGCTCATCGCCTCGCAGCAGCAAATCGATGACAGCCTCGGCAGGCGTTTCGTCGTAAATGCTTTCGACCACCGTCCGTTGTTCAAGAATGCGGAGGCCACGAATGCCCAGCAGTGGGTTGGTCTGAGCCTGAGTGGCGATCGCCCCAATGCTCGCTTTGACGTGAGGCACCAGCGCTCCCACAGCCAAATGTTTGGTTGCTACCGCTACCCCTGTCATGCCTGTATCCGGATCCCAAGCCACGATTGAGAACGTCATAGGCGTGTCCACAGTCCTTTTATAAAGAAGTTATCAATATTTAACATTTTTTTCATACTTTAGATCATCCCTGCTGTTGCGGATCGAACGCTTTGCAAAATGTGTTGCAAGAGTTAATCCGGGACGAAGAACCCTGATTGAAGCACTCAAGCGTTTTGGGACTTGAGGTTCACCAAGTTAAATTGCCAAGACGATACGGTTTTGGGCGTTGCACAGCATGGAATGATGCGGAAAGATTCAACTCATGGATGACCTGCTGTAGGGGCATCGCAATGCGATGCCCCTACCAAAATCATTCTTCGAATGTGCAACGCCCGGTTTTGAAAGACAATGATGCAGAGCAAAGAAGTAAGTACAGAAGAAGTAAGTACATTTGTCTATGACATTTCGATATCAGC
>CAKZMO010000308.1 GCA_937128595.1 uncultured cyanobacterium
ATTGATCTGTGACCTCTCCATCTGGGTTCGCACTCAAGGCGACAGTAATTGTCGCTGTGCCAACATCCTCACCGAATGTCGTCGGCCCGACAAAGCTAGCTTCTATGTTTGCGGCTAATGTTTGCGGGTAGGCGGCTCGTGCTTCAGACGCGATCGCCAGCGGCGTCTCCACCTCCCCTACAACAACATCTAAATCCCAGTTGCCACCCAGATCGGCGTGGCCAACTAGGGTACTAGAGGCTGCCACGTTTGCACCTGTAGCGTCCCGCAGTTCAGCCATAAAGAAACGCCCCGCCAAACCAGCCGCGACGTTACATCCATACAGGAGAATATCGGCATTGTTAGCGAGGGCATTTGTCCATAGTTGGAACTGGGCGCGATCGTGCCTGATCCGTTGGGACGTGAGGCGAGTGTTCCCCAAGCGCAGTCCACCGCGATCGCCGTGAGCCAAGATGTGGAGAGCTGAGAGCTGACGCCGATGACGCAGAATGCTTGAAATTTGCTCGACTCCATCTTCGAGCGGGTGAAGAATGTAAGCCTCAACGCCCGGTCGCAAACCAGCCAAAAGCTGATCTGCACCATCAACCGATGCATCGATAATGAGCAGTTCACCGCTGATTTGAGACTGAGAGATGACTGAAGTCATTGCAGTCAGGGGACTCAAAACATCCTGGAAGCTTGTCATGGCGATATCAACCTAGAAATTACCAACAGGGCAGACGTAAAAAAAATTGCTTGTGCAACCTATAAAACGAAAATATTGCTAGCGCACCCCAACTGGATGCCTAGCATTGATGAATCATGTCCGCACGCATTGCGTCGCTAAGACCGGTCATATTTATCGTGTGGTATGGCGATCGCCAATCATCCTAATGCATCAGCTTTCGCTTATGTCACTCAAACAGGGCCAAGCAACAATGTGCTCTAAGATACATTGGTCGTACTTCTACCATCCACCGGTGAGATTAAATAATCCCCAATAAGATAAGGCGTGGACTCTCTCTAATGCAACCCTTCATCGATATAGAACTATTAATCACCCAAACTTGAGCGATCGTTTCATCCTCTGCATTCATTTATCGCTAGCAAGACTCACTCTAGATGTACGATTGCCAGCGATGTTTTGTTGAATTGACCAGAGATGAAAAACGTTACGTTTCTTCAATCATCTCAATGCAACGTTGTTCTTCAGTTTGCTCTTCAGACGGTCGGGATGGTGCGGATGCGTAATCGAAAGCCTTAGCCGCATACGCCAAATCAAAACCGATCCCAAAAGGCGCTCAGAACAGCAAGAGGTCAATGGTTAACATAGATTGACACAACAAATACGAGAAACAAAGCGCATGGCTAGTGATGCCTCTTGTGGATGACCTTTGCACAATCGTTGAGAGTCCTGATGTTTTGCCGTATTACAGCGTGCGTAAAAAATAGAACACACTTAGTTTGCACCAACTTTCTCAGGAACGCCATCCTTTTGTGGCTAGTTTTTTTTTAGTACTGTCGTCCAGAGCGCGCGAAAGTTCCTTTATTGAGCGAACCATCTTGCACATGTTGCCGAACGGTTATACCAAGTCACGATAGTAATTTCACGGATTTCGTGCCGAAGCTCCCTTAAATTGCTGACGCCATCAACATGAATGCCGACGCAGAGATGCCCCATATTTATAGTTATGTTTACCTAACCGTAATGTCTGGGCATGTCGCTGGCTCCCAAATTCCACTCGCGCCATCTTTCAATGCAAACACGATGCATTACGCAAAAGTCGCCAGGGTGCATCCCGAAATTGCAAACACTTCATTGTGTAGCTTGATGGATCTGTCATTCCGTGCAAACGGGAATCCACAACAGATACCTAGCTTTTATATAGATTCCTACCGACGTGGGAGTGACGCCGACATTCGCAAAAGTGAGATGGGTTCAGTCGCCAGCCCTTTTGCCTCACAACCGCTCTAACGGTGACTCAGAATCCTTTCTTCTGAACAAAGGAATGTCGGTTTCAGCGAGATCTGCGTAATGGCTAGGGGTCATGTAGGGGGCAGGCCTCCCCGCCTGGTGATTAGGGTTCTACAAATTTTGTTAGTCAACTAGGACGCACCTAGCCTAGCTCCACCAGAATCACGGTTATTATTCTTTTCCAGGATAAAATAGAGTTACCTTTGAAGTAACCTATAAGCAACCCTTAACCCTATCTATAGCGAATAACAAATGAGATCCGTGTTTTTACTCGTTTTACTCCAAATAATGTGAAGAAATATAACAATCTCTTGGGGTTTTCCTTGTCTGAACTGGGCAGCGCCTAATAGAAGATTGGTGCATTGAGCCATGGATGAGTAATTCACGCCAACGTTCAGCATTGCTAGCGCGTTGAGGCGATCGCTATTGTTTGGGGGGGCAGACGGATGGCTTCAGCCTGAGCGCTCGGTTGTGTGGTTCATTCAGGCATTTGGCATTAGTGATCTATGGCCCATCTGCGAGCAATGCGCGTTTTTACGCATGCACGATGGGCTATCAAATGATTATTCCATCGGCTAAGCAGCCAGATTGACAGACTGTTAAGGAAATACAGGGTATGGCTGGTAAGGCAGCCGTGTGAACAATACTTCAGTGTGAGTAGTGATGAGAGAGGCAACTAGACCGTGGATGATGACCAACTGGATCGACTCCAAGCCGTTGTTCAACAAATTGGTGAATCGGTGATTGCGACGACCGATACTGTTGAACGTTTGGCGACTCGCATGGATGCACTTGCTCATCAGGTTCAGCAGCAGGGGTATCAGATTTTTGCGTTGAGCGACGCCATTCAAACTCTGGCTGAAAACCATGATGGATTAATGGAACGACTGGATCGGATGACGCAATCGCTTCAGGATTTGGTGTCGGCAATGGATGATGAGGCGTAATT
>CAKZMO010000309.1 GCA_937128595.1 uncultured cyanobacterium
TTAATCAAGTTGTCTTGTTTTGATCATCGGCTTAACGATTATTATGAAATCGCAAGAGTAGATTGATATTTTTTAAGTTCCGTATCTCTCTGGATAATTTCTATATCTCCTAGGAAGGAGTTCCGTATGTCCGTGGGGGGGCTTTCTAAAATGAGATGCTAAGATTTCGATGGCCGCGCTTCGAGGGTTCGTCGTGATTCACTCTGCCGCTCTGATACTCCAACCTCCGCTTCCTCAAATTGCCGACAACAGCCGCCTTCGGTTGTTCTCAGGTTCAGCCAACGTTTTCTTGGCTCAAGAAGTTGCCCGCTACCTGGGTATGGATCTGGGACCAATGTTAAGAAAGCGGTTTGCTGATGGAGAGCTGTATGTTCAAATTCAGGAATCGATTCGGGGGTGCGACGTCTATCTTATTCAGCCCTCCTGTCATCCCGTCAACGATAATTTGATGGAGTTGCTGATCATGGTTGACGCCTGTCGGCGGGCGTCGGCACGTCAGATTACAGCGGTTATCCCCTACTATGGCTACGCCAGAGCCGACCGTAAGACAGCGGGACGAGAATCAATCACGGCCAAGCTGGTTGCAAACCTGATCACCCAAGCTGGGGCAAACCGCGTCTTGGCGATGGATCTTCACTCCGCGCAAATCCAAGGCTATTTCGATATTCCCTTTGACCATGTCTACGGGTCTCCCGTAATTTTGGAATATTTGGCAAACAAACAATTTTCTGATGTCGTTGTTGTTTCACCCGACGTTGGCGGCGTTGCTCGTGCTCGTGCCTTTGCGAAAAAATTGGATGACGCTCCCCTAGCGATTATTGACAAGCGGCGTCAAGCTCACAACGTCGCAGAGGTGATGAACGTTATTGGTGATGTCGCAGGCAAAACCGCTGTGCTAGTGGACGACATGATCGACACTGCAGGCACCATTTGTGAAGGTGCAAAGCTACTGCGTCAAGAAGGTGCGAAAGAAGTTTATGCCTGTGCGACTCATGCGGTCTTTTCTCCTCCTGCCGTTAAGCGCTTGTCGAGCGGCCTTTTTGAAGAAGTGATCGTTACGAATACGATTCCTCTTGAAGAGTCTCGCCAATTTGAACAGTTGACGACGCTGAGTGTGGCCAATCTGCTGGGAGAAACTATCTGGCGCATTCACGAAGATAGCTCAGTCAGCAGCATGTTTCGTTAATAGATGATGATCCTTTCAGTGACGGTCCTGCAAGGAACCTCTTAGCGCCATTACCCTGGGGTCAGTAGCAGCGTCGTTACCACCAGCGTCACCAAGATTGCATTGTAGGCGGCATGGTCGGCAGTACTTGCGATCATGCCTGCTTTGTCTGCTTCGAGGGAATTTCTGTGGCGTTTGAAGTGGCGATCGCGCACGTATTTGTATCGGCAAGCAAAAAGAAACCCCGGCACAATCAGTACGAATCCGCCAATCAGAGGGATGCCAGCAACTAAGTGAACGAGGCCAAACTGGGTAGAGCGAATGCCGATCTCGCGCCAGCTATTGGCACCTTGTCGAAAAATTCGTTCTTCAAGCCGAGCCCAAAAGGGGATGCCTAGCAGCAGCATCACCCAAAACAAAAGGACGAATGCGGTCGTGAAATTGATCGGAATCGTCGCATGAGCAGGAACCGGAACGAACCCAGTTGGAAGTTTCCACAATATTTGTGTTGGGTGAATTAGGGCTAACAGCATGTCAGACCGCTGGCCGATTGCTTGCAGCAGATTTTTAGCAGAACCCGGATGGAGCTGATTGATTAGGTTGAACGGCTGAAAGATAATATTACCGGGCTGACCAAACACCCAGTTGGCCCAGCCCCACATCATAAACGGCGGGGCGATTTGTTCGGCTAAAGAAAAGGTTGTGAGAGTTGCGATGATGATGGCGATCGCTCGCCCATAGATCAGC
Organism: uncultured cyanobacterium; assembly: GCA_937128595.1. Taxonomy (GTDB): domain Bacteria; phylum Cyanobacteriota; class Cyanobacteriia; order CAKZMO01; family CAKZMO01; genus CAKZMO01. The sequence goes on from CAKZMO010000309.1 coordinate 1,913, forward strand.
ATCCCCGATTTGAAATAGGTTTGCCAGACAAACCGAATTTTCGACTTGTGCAACCACAGATCTGCCGCGATAAGAACGATGATGCCTATCGAAAAGAGCATGGGAATCATCGAGCGCAAGAACGTCAATACTGTTCCTTCACCCAGTAACAAGAGTCCTAGCACAAGGGCGATCGCCAGCAATCTAAATTTGATGCCATTGAACACGATAGCAACGTCATGCCAAAGTCCTCGACGGCTTTCGGGTTTTGACAGGCGTTTTAGCCATCGTCCCGAGACAATCAAGCTCACAAGTTTGTAGAGTGCAGCGGCGTAGAGGTTGGGCTGAAGCTCTTGGGCTTGTTCGCAACTGGTAATACAGTCTGCAAAGCGTCCCTTTTTCAACTGACAATAGCCGAGTAGTTTCCAGGCATGGGCAACCCACGGCTCGTGATGGTGGGTTGAAATTGCGAGGGCTTGTGGAATCGAGTCGATTGCCTCTTGATCTCGCCCCAACATACATAGGGCGATCGCTCGGTTGTAGTGGGCTTTGTGGAAACTGGGCTGGAGGTTCAAGGCTTGGTCAAAAGCGGCTAGGGCTTGCTCATGCTGTCGGTTGATCAGGTGTACGATACCCAAGTTGTTGTGAGCCACAACGGAATTGGGATCCAGCTGAATGGCGGATTTGCAATCTTGCAGGGCAATCTTTCGTTTCCCCGTCAGGGCTAAAATGGCGGCTCGGTGGCTTAAGGTTTCACCGTGGTGGTGGTCGAGTGCAAGAGCTTCGTTGTAGCTTGCGATCGCACCCTGATGATTGCCCTGATGACGATGGACGGAGCCAAGACGATTTCGCAGCCAAATGGCCTGAGATTTTGCGAGGAGGCAATTTGAGGGATCTGGGGGTAGACAGGCGATCGCTTGCTGATAGCGTTCCCGTGCGGCAGTGTAGATGCCTAGATCCTCATGAGCTTGAGCGCAACAGGCATAGCCATCAGGCTTCTCAGGTTGTAAGGCGATCGCTTCATTGGCACAGGTGATGGCTCGCAGACATTGCCCTTCTAAACTGAGCATTTTGGCTTTGAAACACAGCCAGTAAGCTCGTTCTTCTGGAATTAAATTGGGATGACCGAGTTGGCGATCGCACGCTTCTAGAGTTTGAAGGGCAGAAAATTCGCCGCTTTTGACTTCGTCGCTTTTGAGTGGGGCTTCCGTTTCAGATGACGATGAGGAGAAAGAAGGGGAAGATTTGTGGTATTCAGACAGCGGAAAATCAGAATTAGACAATGACATTCAACCACGCAAGCTCGTGAAAAAGACAATAACTCAGATGTGGTACACACAAGCAAGAGCCAGTTAGCAAGACTCTGTTTCAGCATACCCTTCCCAACGAGCGGCTGGTAAAATTCAGCTGCGTGTTCTGCAATGCTCTGGTCATAGGAACCACTTTCCGTCATGCTAGAAATCGTGCAAAGTGAGACACCATTTCCACAGGAGACAGTTCACGATGACAGCAGGACAAGATCCCGTCAAACTGATGAAGCAGCAGGTCGGCAAGGTCGCTGCCGATCGAGTTCAATCTGGCTCGATTATCGGACTAGGAACAGGCTCGACCACGGCCTTTGCGATTCAGTTTTTGGGCGATCGCCTCAAGTCTGGTCAGCTAAAAGATATCAAGGGCATTCCTACTTCGTTTCAGGCTTCGGTACTGGCGAAGCAGTATGGCATTCCCCTCACCACTCTTGATGAGGTGGATCGTATCGATATCGCCATTGATGGAGCCGATGAAGTCGATCCGCAAAAAAATCTCATCAAAGGCGGCGGCGCAGCCCATACCCGCGAAAAGATTGTTGACTCTCTAGCCGCAGAATTCATCGTCGTGGTCGACAAGTCAAAGATTGTTGATGCTTTGGGGTCTACCTTCGCGCTTCCGGTTGAGGTACTGCCGATGGCGGTGACTCCCGTGATGAAGGCGATCGCCAACCTCGGCGGCAAGCCTGAAATTCGTATGGGCGTGAAGAAAGACGGCCCCGTGATTACCGATCAGGGCAACATGATTTTAGACGTTGAGTTTGGGGCGATCGCCAACCCAACAGAGCTAGAGCAGACCCTGAACAACATTCCTGGTGTGCTCGAAAACGGATTGTTCATCGGCGTTGCAGACATTATCTTGATTGGCGACATCGAAAACGACATGCCCGTTGTCCGCGATATGGATGCATAAGAGTACAAAGATGACTCCACGGAGACATGGCATTGGCATGTCTCTATCCTGAGGAATTTCTTCCTACAGCCCCTTTACTTTGTAAGTGTAGAATCGCTGTAAGACTCCGACGCTTTCAAACTGGTAAACAGGGGCGCTATCGATAGAAAGTGCCAAACTCGGAGGCAATACTTCTTGCAGAACTTTCTCTGTCGAGATTTCAGTTGTGTAAACGCTGATCAGAAAGTAATTTTGACGCTGAGTCCCTTCTGATACGACGGTGCGCAGCAACGTTTCGTTGTTTTCTAAAAACGAACCGCACATATCGTTGAGAAAGACGGGAGCGCTACGGCAAATCCGATCGTCGAGTTGCCGATTAAGCTGCTGAACAGCATAGTCTTCGTAGTCTTCACGCTCTGGATTGGTGAGTGCCATCGCGGCTCCAACAGCGGCGATGACTCCAACAGCCAAAAACGAGCTAATCTTCAGTGCTTTCATGACTCATTCAAGCAGAGGTTCATTGCTAAGAGTAGCGTCTTCTGTATTCCAATGAGAATTCGAATGGGGCAGTGCAAGAGGTGGATCAACTGAAGGAGTCAATGTTATAATCACAAAGGTCATGGCGAGCGTAGCCAAGGGGTTAAGGCAGCGGTTTGTGGTACCGCCATTCGGGAGTTCGAATCTCCTCGTTCGCCCTTCTCAATGCACAGTAAATATACGGTGACACAGGATGCGGCAATGTTAGCGGTGACAGACTCGTTTAGTTTGTCTCGCTCTCTCATCGAAGTCGATCCTGACCCGAAAAATTGGGCGGGCTTCACCGTTATTGGGAATACGGGAGTAGGTGCTTAGGAAACTTGAAGTACCTGAAGTCTAGGTAGCTAGATTTAGCGCATGAAGTTGCAGCTCGGGCTCGCAAAGTGCGATCGCCCATTCGGCTAAACCAGTTGCACTATGATAGAACCACGTTCACACCGGGTTGAGTCCTATGGTGCACACTGACCTCTACAAAACCCTGCCCTCCAGCGACGAGCTGCCCGACTCGGATGGCCTACCCGTGGACAACGAAGATCAGAATTTCTTGCCCAACTATTTGCTGTTTTTGCTTCAGCTCATCTGGAAAGACCGCTACGACTGGTACTTTGGCGTAGATATGGGCATTTATCATCTCACGGGCGTAAATCCGCGAGTGCCCGTCGTGCCAGACGGATTTTTGAGTTTGGGCATCCCTCGTCGCAAATCGGGCAATACCTCCCGCAAAAGCTATGTCACCTGGGAAGAAAACGGCGTTGTTCCGAGCTTGGTGATAGAGACTGTTTCTTGGACACCCGGAGGCGAATACGACGAGAAAACAACAATCTATGAAAAATTAGGGGTGTTGTATTACGTCATCTACAACCCTGACTACTGGCAGCGAGACAGACATCAACCCTTTGAAGTTTACAAGCTTGTTGACGGCCAATATCAACTACAGATCGGCGAACCTTTCTGGATGCCAGAGATTGGTCTTGCCATTGGACGCAGCCGAGGAGTGATTGGTGGTATTGAGCGGGAAATTCTCTCCTGGTTTGACCCACAGGGCGATCGCTACTTATCGGCTGAAGAACGAGCCAATCAAGAACGACAAGCTCGATTGAATGCAGTACAGCAGCTACATCAGATGGGGTTATCAACAGATCAAATTGCTCAGGCGTTGGGTTTGCCTGCAGATGTCGTCTATCAGCAACTGGAGTAAAAGTGCGATCGCCATTTAGAAAACAACAGAGAATTTGTGTCCTTCTGAAGGAGCTATGACGAACTGAAATCAGGTGACTCTGGGGCAATGAGCTGATACTCGCAACGTGAAAATTCTGTAAGACCTTGGGGCACAATAGAGCCAATTGCTGATACGCCAGTTTCTGAATTCAGGACATATCAGAAAACTCTACGCTCAGATTCTATGCATGACGAGGCTTTATGCCTAAACGACGAACTGCTCGAAAAAGCCGAAAGCAAGGGAAAGAAGAACCTAAGCCCAGCTTCAAAGAGCAGCTTGCCCTCAAGCGTAAGCGCGATCGCATTCGGAAAGAACTGATTCGGTTTACGACCTTTTCAGTTTTTTTCTCAGCGTTTATTGGTTTTGTTGTGGCGATCGTTACCGAAGCGCCTCAAGCTGGGTTGGGGGTCTGCCTCGGAATTCTCTATACCTCTCTATCGTTTCGATATCCCAGTCAGGCGATGTGGGCGCTGCTAATTTATCTGCCCTTTGGCGGCACGATTACCTATGCTATTGGCAACAGCCCTCTGCTTCAGCTTGCAAAGGATGGATTCTATATCCCTGCACTATTTGGAGTGTTCCAATTTTGCCGACGAGAAAACTTACCCCTTGTCATCAACAAAGCGCTGCTTGCGCCGCTGATGCTGTTAGTGGGCTACTGCTGCATTGTGTTGCTGGTGGTAAACGGTTCGCAGCAGCTTGAGGCGCAAGGAGAGCAGCCGATTTTGCTGGGTATCTTGGGACTTAAAGTGCTGCTGGGCTATGTTCCCCTCATGGTTTGCAGCTATTACCTCGTCAAGGATAGTAAGACGCTGTTCTTTATGATGAGGTTGACGGTTGTCCTGATTTTGATTTGCTGTGGACTGGCGTTTTTGCAATACCTCTTTCTTAAAACTGGGCGTTGTGAAGGCACTCGCAATGCGGTGGGAGCAGATCTGTTCAAAGCTTCGCTAGATGCCCGCTGTTTGGTGGGTGGCTCTCTGTTGTACAGTCCTCAACAGGGACAGATTCGATTGCCTGGAACTTTTGTTGCGCCTTGGCAATGGGGTTGGTTTCTGATTTCATCGGCGTTTCTAGCGTTTGCTTGTGCGTTTAACGATCCGCTGATTCGGTGGCGTACGCTTGGGCTTTCGTCCATGGGGGCGGTGTTTGTCATGGCGGTATTGTCAGGCCAGCGCATTGCTCTGGCTTTAGTGCCCGTGACGACCGTATTGCTTTTGGTGCTGACGGGTCAGGTCGCAAACCTAAAGCGGTTCTTGCCAGTTGCCTTTGTGTTGTCCATCATCTTAGGGCTGGCAGCGGCAAACAATCCTCAACTGGTGCAAGAACGCATCGATAGTCTTCAAAGTCGCTGGGAAGCTTCACCTCCCCACCTGTTTATTCAGGCACAGTTTGATTGGGCAATCAAGGAGCAGCCTGGTTTTTTAGGGAATGGGCTAGGACGCGCCACCAATTCAGGACGAAGCTTGGGCAAAACGGCTTTGGTTGAAACCTACTATCCCAAAGTGATTTACGAAGTTGGAGTGATGGGAGCTTTCCTGTTTCTGGTCTTTGTGACGGTGTTGACTTATCAGACCTTTAAGTCCTATCGCTCGGTGCGCGATCGCACACTTCGCAGCTATGGAGCATCTTTTTGGGTATACGTTCTATTCATCAGCTATAACACCTACTATTATCCTTTGGATGTCGATCCCGTGGCGATTTACTACTGGTTCTTTGCTGGAGTGATTTTGAAGCTTCCTGAACTCGATCGCCAAGAGCGCCTCAAAGCTGCTGAGTCTGAAGATAAACTCTCTGCCCGCCAACGTAGGCGTCTGCGCCGCTCTAAAACATTCGCTTAACATAAAACTCATCCCTCCTCACATTCCAAAGGAGTCGCTTGTGACATCTCCTCTTCTCTCCGTCGTCGTTCCTACTTATGGCCGTGAGCAAGTCCTGTGCGACACTCTAACGGATGTGCTGAACCAAGACTATGCAAATGTGGAAGTCGTGGTGGTGGATCAGACTCAGACCCATGAACCTTCAACTCAACACTACCTGACAAAACTAGCTGCGGCGAACAAGATTCGGCTTTACACTACACCGTGGGCAAGTCTACCGGGGGCGAGAAACTATGGAGTGAGGCGATCGCACGGCGAAATCATTTTGTTCATCGATGATGACGTGCAGCTTCCAACCGGATATTTTGCTGCCCATGTGCAAATATTCTGCGATCGCCCAGATGTAGGAGCGGTGGCAGGACGGGTCTTTGATCGCATGAAGCTGGCCGATGCCGAACCGGGGTTGATGATTGAGAATCTGCCGCCCGAAGCAATGGATCCTGGCATTGCCTGGTATCATCTCGACCTCGTTCATACGACTCAGCCCCAGCAGGTCTTAACGGCACGGGGCTGCAATATGTCGTTCCGGCGAGAACTCTTCGAGCCATATGGTCTCGCCTTCGACGAGCGGTTTCGAGGCAGTGCGGTGCGGGAAGAGTCTGACTTTTGCCTCCACATTCGCAAAACGCCATACATCATCTGGTACAGTCCAGAAGCTCATTTGGTTCACCTGGGTGAGGAGAGCGGCGGCTGTCACGACATCAGTACCCGCTCAATGAACTATCAAATCACTTTTTACCACAACCACTTTTTAATGGGGTTGAAAAATCTGACGCTGGAGCAGAACCTACGATTTTTCGCAAAGCTGTTTGACTGCCATGTGCTGGGACATCCTCCATGTTACAAAAGCGGTTCTCCTCTCAAAGTTGCAACACGATGGGTGTTTTATACCCTCGGCTTTGGGCAGGCTGTGGTAACTCAGATTAGAGGACTTTGGGATGATGGGCAGTGCTATAGCCGTATGGATGATGATTTGAAAGAGGCTACAGCAGAAGGCGATCGCCCCAGTTCAACTGCTGCTGTTCATGAGACGAAGGTGCTTTAATCTCGCTCAGGCGATCGCGAGAATTGCCGCTTCAGCTTTTGAATCGCATTACTCTTGCGCTGCTTCTTTTGAAATAGACGTTTTAGGCCATCTTGAAATTCATCAACATAGGTGAAGATCACAGGCACGACGACTAACGTCAGAAGGGTTGAGGTCGTGAACCCGCCAATGACGGCGATCGCCATTGGACTGAGGCCTTCTGAGCCTGCACCCAGTTCCAGCGCAATGGGCAGCATTCCGGCAATGGTTGCCAGAGCCGTCATCATGATCGGTCGCAGACGAGAGACCCCGGCCTCCAGAGCCGACTGGGCACGGGACTTTCCCTCTTCCTTGTTCATCAAGGCATAGTCCACCAGCAGAATCGAATTTTTGGTGACGATGCCCATCAGCAACACGATGCCGATGAGAGCGAAGAGTCCGAGTTCTTTTTGCGCCACAAGGAGACCTATCAATGCCCCACCGATGGATAGAGGCAGCGCCACCATGATGGTTAGCGGATGCAAAAAACCGTTGTAGAGCAACACCAAAATCGCGTAGATGCAGAGCACGGCTGTTGCCAAAGCGGTGCCAAAACGAGTGAAGACATCCTGCATGATTTCAGCATCGCCAGAGGGCTGCTGGCTCACATCGGAGGGCAGGTTAACGAAAGCGGGTAAAGATTTGACCGCATCTAAGCCATCTCCAAGAGAGATGCCTTGAAGGTTGGCTCCGATCGTGACCTGACGAGCGCGATCAAACCGATCGATCTGGGCAGGGCCACTGCCGAGGGTGATGTCGGCAACTGCACTGAGGGGAACGAGAGTTCCAGCACGGCTGGGTACATCGAGATTGCGGAGGGTATTGAGGTCATTCCGCTGCTCAGGTGCAATCTGTACTCGAATCGGAATTTGGCGATCGGGCAAGTCAAATTTGGCAAGATTCGCGTCTAAATCTCCCAAAGTTGCCAAAGACGCAGTTCTGGCGATCGCCTGCACTGATACGCCCAAATCAGCTGCTCGTGCAGGATCAGGACGGATGAGCAGTTCTGGTTTTACAAGACTGGCGCTAGAGTTGACTTCCACCAGTCCAGGAACAGTCAGCATCTGCTGTTCCAACTCGTTGGCAACCGCTAGCAAAGAGTCGGCGTTTTCGCTCTTGAGCACAATGGACAAGTCTTTGCCGCTGCCTCCTGCACCCTGACTTTCAAAGCTGATGCGTGCTCCTGGAATTGTTTGAAATTCCTGCCGCATTTCAGCTTCAAACTCTTGCTGTGTGACACTGCGCTCATCACTAGGGACGAGATTGACATAAACAGTTGCTCTGTTGACACCCCGACCTGAGAAATTTCTACCCGATGAACCCACGGATGTCAGAACTGATTCCGTAGCTGGATTGTCTTGTAGCATCTCCAGCATGCGCTGGGTGACCTGATCCGACTCGTCTAGGGTCGAACCAGGCGGCAGCTCCACAGCTAGATTTGCAACTCCGGTGTCGCCACTGTCGAACAGTCCTTTGGGGATGTAGGGCACTAGCTGAAGACTGCCGATAAAGAAGGCGATCGCTAGCAGCAGAGTCGCAATTCGGTGACGCAACGACCAGACCAGCACGTGGGCATAGAGACCCGGTTTCGGCACTGCTTTTGCCGCGTTCTCTTTACCTGTTTTAGCTTTGGGTTTCAGCAACCGTGCTCCGAGCAAGTTGGTCATGGTGCGGGCGACCAGGGTCGAAAACATCACCGACACCGACACCACAACCCCAAACGGCTGAAAGAACTGTCCGGGTACACCTCCCATAAACGCCACAGGGATAAACACCGCGACAATCGTTGCTGTTGTCGCCACCACTGCCAGTCCAATTTCTGCTGAGGCGTCCAGAGCTGCTTTGAAAGGCGTTTTGCCCATATTGATGTGGCGCTCAACATTCTCAATTTCAACAATGGCGTCGTCTACCAAAATTCCAACAGCCAGCGCCAGTGCTAACAGGGTCATGCCATCTAGGGTGTAACCGAAAAAGCGCATGACCGCAAAGGTTGGAATGATCGAGAGCGGTAAGGTTACGGCTGTGATCAGGGTCGGTCGCCAGTCCCGCAGGAAGCAGCCAACCGTAATCACGGTGAGCAATGCACCTAGAACAAGGGCATCGACCGTGGCTTGGTAAGACTCTCGAACATCGTCGGCTTGAGTAACAATGAGTTCCAGCGAAACATCGTCTGGCAGCGTTGGGATCAGCTCTGCAACTTTTTCCCGAGCCTCTTCTTCAACGGAAACCAAGCTAGTACCGGAACTTCTCAGAACGGAAAATGCGACGACAGGCTCTCCGTTGAACCGAGCAAGCTGAGAGCGCTCTGCAAACCCATCCGTGACTTGTCCCAAACTGTTGAGAGAAACACTGCCTCCCTGGGGCAAGACGATTTCATATTGGCTCAGCGCCTCCACGGTGGGCGCGCTACCCAACGTCCGAATGTTGGTTTCTCCGGTACTGAGGTCGGCTCGACCTCCGGGGAGGTTAATGTTGAAGTCTCGAATCTGGTTGTTGACTTCTGTAGCTGTGATGTTAAGCGCCTGCAATCGTTCCGGATTCAGATCTACTCGCACTTCTCGATCAACACCGCCAATGCGTTGCACCTGAGCAACCCCCGATACGTCTAGCAAGGCTCGACTAATGGTGCGATCCACAAGATCGCTCAATTCTTCAACCGATCGCACATCTGAGCGAACGGCGTAGGTCATGATCGCACCTCCCGCAAACTCCAGCCGCTGCACGACGGGATCATTCACATCGGCGGGGAGATCTTGACGAATCTGGGCGATCGCATTTCGTACATCGTTGGTCGCGCGATCGCTGTCGGTTCCCAGTTCAAAATTCACCAGGGTTGTGGAAACGCCATCATTGACGGTCGAAGTCAGGGTATCAATATTGCCAATACCCGCCACTGCGTCTTCAATTTTTTTTGTAACCTGTGTTTCTAACTCGGCTGGCCCAGCTCCTTGCTGGGTCACAATCACCTGCACCGCTGGAATGTCGATATTTGGCGTGTCGTTGATTTCAAGTTGCGAAAAACCTAGCCACCCCGCCAAGGTCATGACCAAAAACAAGACGAAGGTGGGAATTGGTTTCTTGATTGACCAAGCCGAGAGGTTCATGGATTCTTTTGTGCAGAAGGGAAAGGGAAGAAGCAGACGCGAAGAGCCTTACTTCCGCGATAAAACGGGATTCTTATTCCATATCCTATCCTGTTCCTCGGTTCCTAGCTTGGGAGAGTGACCAGTTGTTCAACCGTCAAACCGTTGTCAAAACTGGGGTTCGAATAAAATCTAATCCTCTTCATCGACTGCTTTGAACTCAGGACAAGACCCTTCTGGTGTGACCTTGAAGCCAAAGAGGGGCGATCGTTGATTCCAGCATTGTTGCCCTCGATAAAAAGTGCAATGGTCGCAACATTCGGGAATCAGCGCCGAAGCAGAGGAGCGGTCTTGGCTTAGCAGTTCGGGCTGCTGCACGCCTCGGATGATCAATTCTTCCCCTTGCCACCGAGCTTCAACAATTCCGGTATCCGCAAAGGCTTGCCATCGATCGTCTTGCTGAACCGATTTGGGCAACGTCAGCATCACCGTGGTTTTGAGTTCTGTTAGTTCTCCCTCATAGGTCACAGCAGGAGGCTCTGGCTGCACAAAAACATCTCCAACGGGTAGCTCAAGCCGCATATCGGCGCTGGGCATATGGAGCTGGTAACGATTTTGTAAATCTTCTAGTCCAGTCAGGTCAGTGAGATTGTTAGGCGAACCGTGCATCAAAACAACATGCTGAGGCCGAAGGTTGTGAATGAACTGAGTCGTGCCAGGGCCATCGCAGTGATCGCTTACCGTGTAGGAATCAATCGTGAGGTGAGCAGATTGAATGCGCTGTTGTAAGAGATCAGACTGCTGAACTTGATCGTAGACCGATCGCTCCACAGAACTAGGCTGTCCCACTTTATGCGGTAGCAGCAGCATCCACCGACGAGTCGTGTCTTGGCAAAAACGCTCAAGGGGTGACATTGCATCCACGAGCACAATCGCCGGATTGGCTGAATGCGGGTTTTCGGAATCCGCATCGTCGGCTGCTTCAGCTTCAAATCGAAAAGGCGGATCTTCGTCTACTGACGGTGGAGGGAGCCGCTTCACGAAAGGTCGGATGCGCTCGTCCCAAAATAGGGATTGATGACGGGCGAAATTCTGCACCGTGCTGGGAAACTGAGCCATCAAATCGAGGTACATGTCACAAGCTTGAGCTAGCCGATGATCCACCCAAATATCGATAGGCTGTCCGGTGAAGTGGTGGTGACTCCGAAGCAGCATCAGCAGCTCTTGTCCCAGTCCTAACACAGGCGTAGGCAGTAGCACAGAGTGATTTTGGGCGATCGCTTGCTTAATTTTGTCTGCTAGATGGTTTTCTTGCTGCCGTCGTTTGGCATAGCGGGCAGTGCCGTAACTGCCTTCGACAATCAACACATCAGGCTTAAGACTGCGCAATTCGTCTAGGGGAAGACCGTCTACCAAGCGAGAATTGGACAGCAGAAAATCTCCGGTGTAGAACACAGAATAGGTGCGATCGCCCGTCATATAGGTCAGCAACACGGACGCAGCACCGGGCAAATGACCCGCAGGCCAAATTTGAATGGAGAGGTCAGGGTAAAGCTGAATGGGCGATCGCCATTCCAGTCCTTTGCAAAAGTCTGGCACGGTTTTCTCAGGCCAGTTGAGCGGCAATAGCTGTGCAGTGATGCCGCTACCGTAGACGGGCATTTGCGGATATTGATGATGTAGCTCTAGCAGCCCCCTCGCGTGATCCGAATGGGCATGGCTACAAAAGGCAAAATCTGCGATTGATTTCTGTTGGACGACGGTGGAGGTAGAACGTGGGCGTTGGCTTGCCTGGGCGTAGCCCGCATCGCTTTTGCGCTCGTCCATTGCCTCTAATTGACCGCTCTCAGGCACATCCAATGCCTGCTCTAACAAAGGAGATAAGTCTTTTAGGCCGCAATCCAGAAGGATTCGATACGGCCCCATGCACATCAAGATACACACCCCTTCATTCGCGTGACCTACAGCAAAAGGGATGCACTCTAACTCAGCCACAACTGCCTCACAACGGTTGGCTTGAACACCTTGAATCTTAAGCAATTGACATCACAATGGTCGGCACTTTACAGGAATTCTTCCCTCCGATCCATGATTGCAATGATGTCAATTGGACAATACCTATTGACTAGTCAACGACTAGTGAGCAGAACCATTCCCATGATAGTCATCTGAGTCATAGAACCCATTGCGAGTGCCAAAGAAAAGACACGCAGCGACAAAGATCGGAGTGATGGCTAGAAAAATGAGCTTAGTATCCATAGGTTCTCTTGCAGAATTTTTCTGACGGGATTTTGACTTGATGCTTGTTGCCTAAACTACAAGACGACAGCTTCCACTAAATCTATCCATAGGACGTTAGCGCTGGAATTGTGTCTGACTACTAATACTATAGGAGTTCTCCAACGAAGCAGCCCAATATTCCAAATACTATCAGATTCTTTTTTCAGAGCTAATTCTCCTGTCAGAGCTAGGAATGAGGCTAATGTTACTTGAAGCTCCCCTACAATCCATTCTCCATCACCTGAAGTGCCATCAATATCCCTGTGAAATCTTCAAAATCTGGTCTTGCTGCGTATTTTCCCTCGCCTTTTTCCCGTTCCCATTCAGAAAAGTCCCTATTTTCGAGTTCAGAAAACAGAGTGCGGGAAGAAACTTCTGAAATAGGAACTGACTGCCCTTCAGTCGCCCAATCAAACGGCGCTGATGACCCAAGATTTGTCGAACAGAGAGCTATCTCATCAGTTGTTCCACCCATCGTTGAAGCCGCATGGTTATCTCGTTCTTCGCCAGAGGTGGCTCCCGAGTTACTCGGCTGCTTTTTAGTTCGACGTCATTCCGACGGTCAAGAAACCCGCGCTCTAATTGTCGAGACAGAAGCCTATGCTCCTGGTGATCCGGCATGTCACGCCTATCGTCGAAAGACCCCACGCAATGCGGTGATGTTTGGCCCTGCCGGACTGACATATGTATATCTGATTTATGGCATGTATCACTGTTTGAACATTGTGACTGACCAGGATAACGTTCCGAGTGCGGTGTTGTTGAGAGCAGCCGAACTCGATCGGTTGCCTGATTCACTCACGCCATCTCAGCGGCGATCGCCCCATCGAGTCGCAGCAGGCCCTGGCAAACTCTGTCGAGCCCTAGAGATTGACCGCAGCCTCACCGCTCATCTATTGCAGAAAGACAGCGCTGTTTGGCTAGAGCACCGCAGTCCGAACTTTGAAGATGATATTCAATCAGGTCAGCTTAACCTGACTCAAACGACCCGCATTGGACTTTCGCAGGGGCAAGATATTCCCTGGCGATGGTACGTGAATGAAAGCGCTGCCGTTTCTAAACGCTAGTCTCAAAGCACTAATGAAGGGGCGCACAGCTGTGCGCGCTTACCCAGAATCTGAGTGTGAGTTATGCCCCAAATTTAGGACAAATCTGGCTTGAGGGTGTGCCAGCTCGTTGCCTGTTCATAGGCATAGGCCACTCGCAACACCTTCTCCTCTTGCAACACGTTGCCGATGATCTGCAAACCAATGGGTAAGCCTGCTTTACTAAATCCACAGGGAAGACTCAAACCTGGCAAACCTGCTAGATTTGCAGGAATAGTCATCAAGTCCAGCAAATACATGCTGAGCGGATCGTCGCTTTTTGTTCCGGCTGGAAATGCAGTAGTTGGCGCGGTAGGACAAACCAACACATCAACGTCTTCAAACGCTTTCTCGAAGTCTCGTTTGATCAACGTCCGAACTTTTTGAGCTTTGAGATAGTAAGCATCGTAATAGCCAGAGGAAAGAGCGTAGGTGCCGATCATAATGCGGCGTTTCACTTCTGGGCCAAATCCCTCTGCACGCGTACGGGTATACATCTGCATCAGGTCTGCGGCTTGCTCTTTGCGAGCGCCATACTTAACGCCGTCATAACGGGCTAAGTTTGCTGATGCTTCTGAAGGTGCAATGACGTAGTAAGTAGGGATGCCATAGCGAAACTGAGGGCAGGTGATTTCTCGGACTTCAGCCCCCATTGATTTAAACTGCTCCACCGCAGCCATCACGGCTTTTTCTACTTCAGCATCCAGCCCTTCCCCAAAGGTTTCTTTGATGATGCCGACTTTCGTGCCTTTTGGCAGATTGGGCTTTAGCGCTTTGGTATAGTCGGGAATTTCAACCTTAAGGCTGGTTGAGTCTCTGGGATCATATCCGGCGATCGCCCCCAGCAAAATGGCCGCATCTTCGACCGTCTGAGCAAACGGGCCAACCTGATCAAGAGATGACGCAAAGGCGACCAGCCCGTAGCGCGACACCAGTCCATAAGTCGGCTTCATGCCCACGACGCCACAAAAAGAAGCAGGCTGACGAATCGACCCGCCTGTATCAGACCCGAGGGCGATTGGACATTCCCCTGCCGCAACCGCCGCCGCCGAGCCACCCGACGACCCGCCAGGGACGCAGTTGAGATCCCAGGGATTGGCTGTAGAGCCAAAGGCAGAGTTTTCGGTAGACCCGCCCATAGCAAACTCATCAAGGTTGGTCTTACCGACCATGATGCTGCCCGCTGCTGCTATTTTTTGCGTCACGGTTGATTCATAAGGCGGCACAAAATTTTCGAGAATCCGCGAGGCGCAGGTGGTTGGAATGCCCTGGGTACACAGGTTGTCTTTGATGCCGATGGGAATTCCGGCCAGCACCCCAATCTCCTCTCCCGCTGCAATCTGAGCATCGACCTGGCGGGCCTGCTCCAATGCCTTCTCGGCAGTGACATGGAGAAAACTGTGCAGTTTGGGCTCTAATGCTTCAATGCGATCAAGCGCTTCTTGGGCGATTTCGACCGCCGTGCGCTCTTTGCTGGTGAGTTGTTCGTGCAGCTCACGAATGGATGCCATGCAGCGACCTCGCTTCGTCTTGAATCTAAATGATTTAACCGTCTTTCACTGTAGTCGATTTTTCGGGAGACTTACGCGATCCAAGAGGATTCCTCTATAAATTTGTCTAGAGTCGTCGAAGCCGTCGGGTCATATCTTTTTCTAGATAACTCTTGACTAGAGCGACTTGCCAAGTCATGATGTATATCGCAACTTAAGGGGCTATAGCTCAGTTGGTAGAGCACCTCAATGGCATTGAGGGGGTCAGCGGTTCGAATCCGCTTAGCTCCATTTATATTTGTACGTTCGCACATTAAATGTCGCGCTTCGCAGATTTGTAGAGCGACACTTTATATGTCCGTGGTGTTAAAGTTATGCGCGAAAAAGGTAGCCTATTTTGCCTTTTTGAACCCCATGTATTCATCAGTGTTGCAATGATTGGCATTGCACAATGGGAAATGCTGGTATGCATTCTGCTTATAGATTGTAGATGAAATGACGTGCGTTGTTTCTGGGTTAATAGCTCTAAAGGTATTCTGGTTTATTGAGGTCATGACTCTCTTGGGTGGAGCTTTTGCTTGTCATTGTGTGAAGAGTTGAGATTTACATTTATGCTGACTTGTGAAAAGGGCGTTAATGGTTATTCCAGGTGTTTTACCAGGTGATACATAGGAGCTGCTGTCATGTCGAAAGTGAAACGGGACGAGGAACGAGAAGATCGCATCACGATGGAAATTGTAGTAGATGCCTATGGCCCGGAAGAGCAAGTCATGGGTTGGTACTACTACTTGCAAGACACGATGCAGTTTCCCTTCACAGCAGTTTGTGCCAGTAAGCGACGCATTTCTCCTCTGAAAGAAGGTGCAACAGTAGATGTGGTGGGCATGACACCAGAGGATGAGTGTGAGAAAGAGATGTTTGTGGAGATTAGGTGGGAGGATGATACTTTGGCAGTGCCATTGATCCAGCTTGAGGCTTCAGAGGCAGACGAAGAAACACAACAGGCGATCGCCGATTGGCATTATTGGGTCAATCAGGGCTATGAGTTTGAGTAGAATTTAGTGGATTGCCCTTTGGCTCGATTTTATGGGAATGAGGGGAGACGATCACTCAATGCCGTTTTCATCGAGATAGGCTTTAATTCCCGATTCCAAATCCTGTAATGCTTCTTCCATGCTGGGATAGCTATCTTCACCTTCATAAACAGTGCCGCCTAAATCATGGGCTCGGACAAAAGCGGTGATCATCTCATTTTGACCAATTTCAATCCAGCCTATTGCTTCTACAAAGTGTTGAATGTTTGGGTATTGTGACTCAAAGGTGTTGGATTTTGGCATAGGTATGTCCTGATCGTTGATCCTTTTATTATTCCAGTTAGGAAGGGCGATCGCCCTGCCTGCCCCTGCATTAATCCAAGCTTCTCATCCAAAATACTGCGATGGAGCGATCGCCACATCCCCTTACCCGATCGCCTTTCTTCTTCTAACCTCAATCCAAAAATCTGCATACCCTCCCAGCGTTGAGGACTATATACTTCTGAGTGTTTCCTTTCTCTGGAGTAAATCTGATGCGCCCCCTTATTTCCTGTCTGGGTTTAGTCATGACGCTGTTGGTTGTCGATGTCGTGATGAGAGATGCGACAGGTCAACGCGCTTTGGCTCAGTCTTCTCCATCATCACTGCTTCAGGTTGAAGGAGCGTTGGCATCTGATGATGAAACGATGTCGGCAGATGGCAGCTTTGTCGATCGCCATACGTTTGAGGGAGAGGCGGGTCAGGCGATCGCCATCTCTCTCGAAAGCGAGGCGTTTGATACCTATTTGCTACTGCTAGATGCGGAGGGGAATGCGATCGCCCAGGATGATGACGGCGGCGA
>CAKZMO010000310.1 GCA_937128595.1 uncultured cyanobacterium
GCCCCTCCTCTCATTTAGCAGTTCACAAGCAATTTAGTATCGCTATAGATGATGTTGGTATTGAACTTAAAAGTGTTTAGCACAATCATTGCATCCACGGATCTAGCCACGAGTACGACGAATGTGATCCATGACTTGCTGTTTGCGATCGCTACTAGAAGACACAGCCGATCGTTGAAAAAACTTTCCTGTGCTGCGAGCAATATGCTCCATCACTTTTTTCTTGCGTTCATCTTCGCTAGCCATTGTGCTTTCTCCGCTTAATACTTCTACATGGAAAGTATAGCGTTTATGAAGATATGTGTAGTGAATAAAGCGCTAGATATTTTGGAGTACATTGAGGGCTTCGTCAACCGTTGCAAAGCGCTTTTGAATCGTGGGTTCGATCATTTTACTGAGCCACTGAGCAAACTCGGGACTACACTGCTGAACACCGTAGACATCAACAGACATCCCTTTTTTAGGGAGTGAGTCTGGCTCTAGTCCGGTCAACAGTGTCAACACCGTTAGCCCCAAGCTGTATAGGTCAGAGGAAAGGACGGCTCGCCCACCGAGCTGCTCAGGTGCCATGTAATTTTCGTCGCCTACTAGCGATAGCACCGTCGTGTGAGACGGTCGCGATGCAATTTGTTTGACAGAACCTAAGTCAACTAAACACACCTTAGATTTTTTATCCGGCGGGTTGACTAGCAAAATATTGCTCGGTTTGATATCCCGGTGAACAATGCACGGCTCGTGGCTGTGAAGATAGGCAAGAATTTTGAGAATCGCCTTGGAGATATTCCTAGCTTCTTTCTCGCTAAAAATACGACCCTTGCGGAGATATTTATCAATAGAAATCCCTTCGATGTAGCTTTGCACCAGCACTAATGCCTTCATCTCTTTGGGCAAATCGATTTCAAAATAGTCGAGATATTGAGGCAGTGCGGGATGGTTTAGGGATTTCAAAATGCTCATTTCTCGATCGAAGAGTCTAATCACGTCGGGATGAAGCTCATCATCCATTGAGATGAGCTTGAGAATTGCTGGGGTCTCATTTGCAATATCAGTCGCCAGCAGCGTCCAGCGCCCTGACTTGCGACCGAGTTGCTTTTCGACTTTGTAGCGATCGCCTAAAATTTGACCGGCCATAGTTCTGATTGCGCTATGCCACTAACATGAAGAAACGATTAAAAAAATGAGATAAGAAACAAAAGCAGCGTCGTCAGCTTGCGGAGGAATGCTCGAACAAAACCTCAAGTTACAGAGCGTAATCTACAAGATTGAATCACACAATGCTGCAAAATCGTCGATCTCAACACAATGAAACGATTCGAATACTGCCAACTCACGTACTGCCAACTCACGTTCACGCTTAAAACAGCGATTTGTTAGGGTTCGTTTGAGTTATTTAATTCTCCCAAAGAATCAATCATCAAGAGAATTCAGTCCCAATCTTATCTCTCAACCTACCCTATTTCACAGAAATGCACGTCATTCCCCACGTATCTTTGCAATTTTAGTCCGGTTCTCGAATTGCAGCCTCTACATCGAAGAAATGTATTCGAGCTTTCCTGCCCTCATAGGCGATCGCTCCTTGATATCCAGAAATCGGACTAAAGCTTTGAAGTGTCCAACCTTCGAAAGGATTAGATCCGCGACTTGTCAACACAAGGCTAGCCGATTGAAGGCCGACTAACCCTTCTCCCTTTGCTTTCAGATACGCTTCTTTCAATGTCCATAGGGTGAAAAAAGCGTCATCACGTTCAACAGAATCATTTTTACCAGAAGTACAGTGTGCGATCGCCTCAGATTCAGAGGGGGTGAAAAAGCGCTGGGCAATTTGTACCCCCTCTGGCATTGGGCGTATCCGTTCAATATCAACACCAATGGCGCATCCTAGCGTAAAAGCATAGAGAGCCAAATCATCGGTGTGGGTGAGGTTGAAGCTCAACGCTGACTGCTGAGACTGCAACACAGGAACGAGGGTGGGTTTGCCATGACTGCCATAGCAAAATTGAACCTGCTCAGGGGCGATCGCCAAGTAAGCTGCTAGGAGTTGACGTAATCGACAGCGCGCCGCTGTAAACCGGAGGCGATGGTGATCGAATTTGAATCGCTGTGCTCGTTCTTGCTCATCACTCGACAGCATAAATTCGTGCTGGGCGAACCAGTCTCTTGGCATTGATAGAGGCGATCGCCATAGATGGATTGTTCCAGGGCTCAACTGCGGCACTGACTCCGGACTGACCTGCTGATAACGCCAGTGAATCGCTGGGAGAGATCTGGCAACAGTTTTTGCTAGAAAGTCAGAGTTGCCAGTCATAAGCATTGAATTTTATGAAATCAGACGAATCTGGAGCCAGTCTTGAGAGAATGCCCCAGCGTCAGGCGTTTTCGGACGAATTCGAAACAAGTAATAGCCATCCATAGGGATAGGCTCGCTGAGATAGGTTTCGTCTTCGACTTTGGCCCAAAACAATGGGAAGCTGGCTCGGTTGTAAACCGTGAGATATACGTCAAACTGTTGAACCAGCGAAGGTGCAAGCTGAAGCGAAAGGCGATCGCCTGCCTCCATTGCGTCATAGAAAAACTCCGTTTCTGGCGCACCCACGGGCAGGAACTCTTGTCGCACAAACGCAGCGGGCAACCAGCGCCGCCACCTCAGCACCGTAAACACATAGCTGTGCAGAAATCGATAGAACCCATTTGTCTGGTCGGCTAGGGTGTGATAGAAATCGTTGACTTTAGGGGAGACAGGCTGTGCGGGAATTGCTTCTTGTCCATCAATTCGCACGGTCGGAAACACCATCTGATCAGCACACTGATAGTAGCGCAGGCCGATGGAGTAACGTCCAGCGGGAAGCGACAGTGAATACCAATCCCTCTCGTCAGAATCAGGCTGGGCCAGTTTGTTAAGAGCTTGGCTCGGAGGGGGTTCTGTTCCGTTCGCCCTAGCCTGCTCCAGGGACCCTAGATTATCGACGGTGCGGTAGGTTGGGTAGCTATAGATAGCTGCCGTCCAAGAGCCTGCGGACTGGGCGATCGCCCCCACATTCAGCGCCAATTCCTGTTCAACTCGAAATGGCCCCACCGTGCCAATTACCGCGTGAGTGTTCCAGCGGGGGCCTTTGGTCATCAGCACAGGCAAGCTCAGAGGCGATTGCAGCGTCTCGGCTGAAAGCGATCGCCATTGGGCGGCTAGTTTTTTGTTGACACCCAAATAGATCGAGTAAAGAACCCCAATCACTAGCTTGGTGAGCTTGAAGGCGACAAAAGAGGGCACTGCAATGACCAAATCCAACACGGATCCGAAGGACATACGTCGAGATGAAGTGGATTGGGAGGTAGGCGGTGGGGCAGTTTGGGGCATAACAAGTGGTTTCTACCCAAGATGGGATGGAGTTACAGCATCAGTGTAAATATCACGGTTTTTGACGACAGTAGCAATTGCTTCTGCAAGGGCATCGGGCGCATCCAGGTGAACGTTATGTCCTCCTGCCAGGGTGAGCCGTGACGCATGGGCAAAGGCGATCGCCTGCTCTTCCAAATCGGTTGGTCGGTTGAACTGGCTTTTGTCTCCATAAATGAGAGTGGTCGGCACTTGAATGGCCTGCATCATCTCGACGTATCGTGCTTTGCCAAAAGGCAAGTTATTGTAGGTGATGCCTGCACGGGTTCTCAGCAGCGGGTCCCAACGCCAGCGAACGCCTTCTTCACAAGGTTCCAAAATGCGCTTAGCGAGATCGGATGCTTGTTCCTCCGTGAGTGACGGAGTCGCCTGTCGCAACCGAGCTGCCGCCGCTGTGGCATCGGGAAAAACGGAGTGCTGAGGCGGCGATGCCAAATAGTTGAGATGGGTAGTGAGTTGAGTCGTGGTTTCGTGGGGTTGAGGATCAGCAGGCAAAATCGTGTCTACCAAGATGAGCGATCGCACCCACTGAGGTCGCAAGCTAGCGATTAATGCGGCTAAGACTGAACCCATCGAGTGTCCCACCAAGATTAGAGATTGAGCGGATGAAGTCTCTAGGAGCTGCTGAGCCAACGTATCCACATCGCTGAGAAAATCGAGCAGATGATAGGAGCCACCCTGTCCAACATGACCCGAACGCCCGTGGCCTCTCAGATCAGGAGCTACGACGTAATAGCCCTGACTGGCAAGCGCTTGGGCAACAGGTTGCCACACCGCTCCCTGATCCAAAATGCCGTGGAGACAGAGAATCAAGGGATCGGAAGGGTTGCCCCATGAGCAGAGACAGAGCGGCAAACCTCTCACCTCCACTTCGGTTTCTTGGCGCTGGGGAAGCGGCTGAGCTTGTACGGCAGCTGTGACTTGAGAGCGATCGCCCTGCTGCTCAATCTCTTGTGCTTTGTGGGAGGAGGGAGACTCTGGTTTAGCAGATGGCAGGTCGTACCCAAACCGATCGGCCAAATCTTGGGTCTGGCTCTGGAGTACTTGAGGAAGCTGAATCTGACGCCACACTTCAGCTAGTTCTGGACGCAGTTGGCGATGGTTGGAAAAGTTGGGGTCTCCCACTGATAAAGAGGAGGAATGCACTCCATCCGTCATCCGATCGCCCTCGTAGGGATTGACCATCCGAGCTTCAAAAGGAATCTTCAATAGGTCGCATAACGATTCCATCGCCGCTTGGGGCTGAGCAACTAAATCTTCATAGCGAAGCTGGATATGGCGATCGCCATCTACCGTTGAGAGAAACTGTTGAATGTTCTGATTGCACTGGTTCCAGACCTGCTCTGCCAGGTGATAAGGATTTGGAGACGACAGTCCCAGCATTCGATCCATCCGCATTCGCACAAAGGATTCGATGACGGAATAGGGATGGCGCACGAGGTGAATGTACCTTGCCCTAGCGAACAACGCCTCGGCGCGGTCAAGAATCGCCCGATTGATCGCGTAGGTAGGAGACTTATCGATGAGGATGCGATCGCCCGCCAGAGATTGCAGCACACCATACATCTGGTCGATTGGCAGAGCTTCGTCTACCCATGCCTGAAGCATCTGCTGGCTTGTCGCAGCATCGACTCCTTTCAGTTCCATCAGCGATCGCTGAAGTCCCTCGTTAAGATGAGCTTCGGTCAGGCGAGCTTCCCGTTCCGCCAAAGTATTGAATGGCAACAGGTGCAGCTCAGGTGCAGCAAATATTTGAGGGTGTCCGGCTAGCATCACCCGCAGCAGAGTTGAACCCGATCGAGGACTAGAGAGAATCAACACAATCCCTGGCAACTTTCGGTTCGGTATATAGGCTGGGCTGGCCTGAAGAAAGAGAGACTGCTCGATAGAAAGGGTGGCTTCGTGGGGCTGGAGTTCTTGCAAATCTGTAGGCAAACCGATATGAGCAGATCCCGCTCCATTCCGTTGCGCTAAATCAAGCGATTCTGTCTGATGAATGCGTCGAAATTCTGCAACAAGATAGGTTGCTAGGGCACTAATCTGAGGCCGTTCGTAAAATTCCCGAGGATACAGCATCAGCTGTAAGTCTTGACGGCACTGATTCATGGCTTCCATCACCATGAGAGAGTCAAGCCCCAAGTCCAGCAGATTATCCGTAGGGGCGATCGCCTCTAGGTTGAGCTGCAACACCGCTGCCATTTGCTGACGCAGGTAGTCAAGCATCAGTACCTCTTGTTGGTCAGAGCTGGCCTCCATGAGGTTGGTAAAGATCGCGGGTTGAGTGCCTGAGGCAGGTTGACTCGATGATTCACCGGACTCTATGCCAGTCCCCAGTGCCGATTTAGGTTCAAGCCAATCTGACAAATAGGATGGACAGTCCTGGGGAGCAACTCGCTGAGCTAGATCCGCCCAACGAATCGGCATGACCCCGACCTGAGCTGGAAGGCGATCGCGCTGTGTTTGCAGCAATGCCATCAGCACAGCGACACCCTGTTTGGGAGCGATCCGATCCATCCCTGCAGTGCTCAATCGAGCTTGAGCCTGATCGTCCAACTCTGCTCCCATTCCAGCCGCATCCCACAGTCCCCAGTTGATGCTGAGGGCAGGCAATCCGTGCGATCGTCGCAGCACTGCAAGTTCGTCTAGAAAAGCGTTGGCCGCAGCATAATTTCCTTGTCCAGGAGACCCGAGTAGCGAAGCCGCAGAGGAGAACAGGACAAAAAAGTCTAGCTCAAGATCTTGAGTCGCTCGGTGAAGATTCCAGGCTCCTGCTATTTTTGGAGCCATGACTTGACTGAACTGCGACCAGGTTTGCTGACTCAACAGCCCATCTTTGAGAACGCCCGCAGCATGGATCATTCCCTGTACCCTCAGTCCTGATGCCTGAATTTTGGCAACCAGCTGATTGACCTCAACCGCCTTTGTCACATCGGTTTGAATTACTTGAACAGAGGTTTCCCCAGCTCGAATTTGATCCAAGCGATTTTGGATGGTTGTGGAAGTATCCGTGGGCGATCGCCGACTCACGAGGGTCAGATGAGATACACCTTGACGGGCAAGAGCTGCTGCGATCGTCAGTCCCAGCGCCCCCAGGCCCCCTGTGATCACAATGGTGGTGTTAGTGGCTGTCAAAGAGAAGCCCGACTTAGCAATTTGAGGAGAGGGTTCTAGAACAGCGCGATCTGACCAGGACTGGAGCCGCAGTCCATAGCGTTTGTGCCCCCGAACTGCGATCCAGCGTTCGCCATCGGCAGCATCTGCTAGGAGACTTTGCCGAATCCAATCGTCGAACCATGATTCTCTGGCTTTGGAAAAACTTGCCTCTTCAGTCTCTGAGCTAGTTGCGTCTACAATCCCCCCCCAGAACGAAGGATGCTCCCAAGCCATCACTTTCGCCAATCCCCAGAGCGGCGCATGAGCACAGGCAGTATGGGGTTCTGCCTCAACTCCAGGAATGGTGAGAGCTTGCTGAGTCACGATCCAAAGCTTTGGAGAAATCGGCGTTTTTTGAGGGGATGAAGTGTGGGACGCGCTGACCACTGCCTCTAGACTTTGAATCAAATACAGGACGCTTTCACATCCGTAAGATTGAGCCTGTTCCAGTTCTTCAACGGTTTCGTCAACCTCGGGTTCCAAACTCCAGAGATGGACAACACCCCGGAGAGGAGGTAGAGAAGGCGCGATCGCCACTTTTTCCAACATCTGTCTAAGGATCGAGCCATCGGCAGGAGACACAACCCAAGGGCGATCGCTTTTAGACTCAAGTTCAGCCGTGAGCTGAGCGACTGTGTCCTGATTCAACATCAGGGGTGATCCTGACTTCTCAGAGTGGTCAGCATGGTCTTCCACTGCCGATGCTTCGCTGGTGTAAATCAACACCGCAGTTTGATGGTGCGATCGCAACTGTTTTGCAATCCGCTGTCCTGTCCCTTGGCAATCAGCAAAGATAAGCCAGGTTCCAGACTTCTCGCCCGATTTGGAGGAAGGCTTTTGCCGAATGGATGGCAGCGCTACCCATTGAGGTTGGTAGAGCCAGTCTTGCCATAGCGGGGTATTGGACGAGGAGCGATCGGGACTTGCTGACTCCCATCCTGCCGTGAACCAATAGCGCTGTCGCTGCCACGGATAAGTAGGAAGTCCAACTCGGCTCTGACGGCGATAGTCTCGGTCGAAGCCAACCCAATCGACATTAACTCCGAGCGTGTAAAGGCGGCCTAAACTTTGCAGCAGTTGAGTCCAATTGGGACGGCTAGAGCGAAGGCTGGGCAACCAATGGTAAGGCTTTTCTTCATCAGCATGGGCACCGGAAATATCCGTGAGGTGGCGACCCATGCTACACAGGGTTCCTGTCGGGCCGATCTCTAAAAAGATACGATAGCCTTGGCCTTGCAACGTTCGAACGCTGGAGGCAAACATGACGGGCTGGCGTACATGGCGACACCAGTAGTCAGCCGTAGCGATTTCGTCTCCAGCAGAACGACCCGTGAGGTTTGAAACGATGGGTAGCGTTGGCGATGCGTAGGTAATCGTCTCGGCGATCGCCCGGAACTCATTTATCATCGGTTCCATCAGGCTGGAGTGAAAGGCATGGGAAACTTGCAGCAGTCGCGATTCGATTCCATCTGCGGCGAGATGAGCGACTACGGCTTCAACAGCGGAACTTTCTCCTGAAATGACAACGTTTCGTGTGCCGTTGATGGCGGCAACATCAACTCTTCCGTTTGTCTGCATTAATACTTCTCGAACCCGCGCTTCAGAAGCAAAGATAGCGGCCATGCTGCCCTCTTGGGAAAGAGCCTGCATCAGGCGCGATCGCGCTGCAATTAGCTTCAGCCCATCTTCTAGGCTAAAGACCCCCGCAAGACAAGCCGCCACATATTCGCCGACGCTGTGTCCCATTAGGCTGCTGGGCTGGACTCCCCACGACAGCCACAGTTGAGCCAGAGCAAATTCCAAGGCGAACAGCGCAGGCTGAGTGTAAGAGGTTTCATCAATTAGGGAATCGGCATCGGGCAGTGGTGAGTCGGATGTGGGGTACAGCACATCCAGCAGCGGTGTTTTGAGGTAAGGGCGCAGCAAGCGATCGCACTGATCGATGGTGCGTCGGAAGATGGGCTGGGTCTGATACAGGTCATGACCCATGTTGATGTATTGAGAACCTTGCCCGGTGAACAAAAATGCGACGGGGCACTGTCCCGACTCAGCCGTGCCTTCAGTCCAAGGGAGAGTGCGAGTGGTTTGAATAGGCTGTAAATAATCGCTGAGGTGTTGCTGAAGTTCTTCCAAATCTGATGCGGCGATCGCCAACCGACGGCTCAGGGGCGTTCGGCCTGTGTTTAGGGTAAACCCAATATCTCCGACGGACGGCGCAGTATCAGCATCAAACCGCTCCAGATAGCTCAGGTGTGATTTGACTAAAGCTTTGAGCGCAACCTCATTTTTGGCTGATAAGGTGACGAGATGTAGGGGGCGATCGCAAGTTGGGGTGCGCTGGCCTGCAACAGGAACTGCAGGCAGTTGTCGCTTGAGTTCCTGGGAACTTGGAGCCGTCGAAGTCGGTAGAGGCGGTTCTGACAAAACAGCATGAGCGTTGGTTCCGCCAAAGCCAAAGGAACTCACCCCTGCAATGCGGCGATCGCCCATGCCCTCACCCACTATCCAATCTTGAGCCTGAGTAGGAATGTGAATCGGCGTGTCGTCTAGATGAATATGAGGATTAAGGGTTTGGAAATGGAGGTGGGGTGGAATCTCGTGATGCTGCAACGCCAAGACGACTTTCATCAAGCCTGCCATGCCTGCGGCTGATTCTAAATGGCCGATGTTCGTTTTCACTGAGCCAATCCAGCAGGGCTGATCGGGCGATCGCCCCTGCGCCAGCACGTCCTTTAGGGAATTGAGTTCAATCGGATCTCCCAGAGACGTTCCTGTCCCGTGGGCATCGACATAGCTGATCTGGTTGGGCGTCACGCCTGCTCGTCCTAGCGCCTGCCGAATCACGGCTTGCTGGGCTGGGCCATTGGGAGCTGTGAGGCCGTTGCTACGACCGTCTTGATTGATGGCCGTTCCCTCAATCACAGCCAGAATCGCATTACCATCTTTTTGAGCCGCAGATAACGGCTTCAGCACCACCACGCCGCAACCTTCTCCGCGCACATAGCCATCCGCCTCATCGTCAAAGGTCTTGCAGCGGCCATCGGCAGCCATCATTCCCGCTTGGGTAAAGGTAGCGGTGAGATCCGGCGACAAAATCAGGTTGACACCTCCGACAATGGCTTGGCTACAGTCTCCCTGAAGGAGCTGTTGACAGGCGACGTGAACAGCTACGAGAGAGGACGAACAGGCAGTATCCACAGCAAGGGATGGCCCCCGCAAATCGAGGATATAGGAAAGGCGATTGGCGGCAATGCTATGGGCATTACCTGTTCCAGAATAGGGGTCGTGGGCAGTGGCGTAGCGATCGCCCGATTGAGTTTGCAGTTGCGAATAATCCGTGTTGCTAATGCCGATGAAAACACCCGTGTTGCTCCCTGCCAAGGTATGGGGCGCGATCGCGGCATATTCCAATGCTTCCCAGGTGACTTCCAACAGGAGGCGCTGCTGCGGATCCATCCGGTTCGCTTCGCGGGGAGAAATACCGAAAAACTGAGGGTCAAACTGATCGACCTGTTCAAGGAATCCGCCCGTGGATGATTCTCCTCGCCCGTGCCACCGATCGCCAATGGAAGAGATAGCATCACGTCCCTGTTTCAACACAGTCCAGAACTCATCGGGATTGGCAGCTCCAGGAAAGCGACAACCCATGCCAACAATGGCGATCGCTTCGGAATCAGCTAGGCGAGTCGATGGCTTGACCTGAGATTCCTTGGTTTGCGTTCCATCTACAGAAGCCGCAGATTCGAAATCTCCCAAATAGCTGGATAGAGCCGCAATGGTGGGGTAGTCGTAGACCAGAGTAGGAGAGAGCGATCGCCCAAGCCATTCTTCTAAATCACCGGACAGCCGAACTGCCGTAACGGAATCAAGACCATAGCGCGCAAACGGTTCTTGTGGGTCAATAGACGCGGTTGATAGTCCCAAATGGCTGGCGACTTGAGCGACAAGCCAAGACTGAATGGCAAGTACCGATTGAGAAGGAGTCCGTACGAGTAACGGCGACAAGGAGTCTACGCTTTCGCTGGCGTCAGATTCAGAAATAGCTGGACTTGAAGTGTGGGTCTGATCGGCTTCCAGCCATTGCCCCACAATGTCGAGGGTTCCTTGAAGAAACCCGTCTTTGCAGGCATGGCGACGAATTTTGCCGCTGGAAGTTTTGGGAATGCTGCCTGTTTTCAGGAGCAACACCCCATAGGTTTGCAGTTGATGATGCTGGGCGATCGCCTGTCGCACTGCTTGAGTCACTTCATTGACCTTTAGACGACGCAGGGCACGGCGTTCCACTTCTTGGGCAATGAGTAGCCGTTCCTCTCCGTTCACCTCTACGGAGAAAGCGGCGTTGCAGCCCTGACGCAGATCCTCATGGCACTGATCGACCGTCAGCTCAATATCCTGGGGATAGTGATTGAGACCGCGAATGATGATCAGGTCTTTGATGCGTCCAGTGACGTAAAGTTCGCCTTGATGCAAAAAGCCCAAATCACCAGTCCGTAAGAAGGGGCGATCGCTCAACTCTGCAGGAAGCGACTGAGCCGGATCATAGATTCGTGCATAAAACACATCTTGAGTTTGCTGAGGTCGATTCCAGTACCCTTGAGCAACGCTATCGCCAGATACCCATATTTCGCCCACTTGATTATCGTCGCAAAGGGTCTGGTCATCGGGATGGGTAATGACCAATTGCTGATCGGGGTGGCAGTGTCCACAGCTCACCAGAACTCGAGACTCTGGTGTTTCGGGAATAACGACTGCTCGATTTTGTTCCAGCCGAGAACCGTCCACCGA
The DNA here is from genome assembly GCA_937128595.1 of uncultured cyanobacterium. Lineage (GTDB taxonomy): Bacteria > Cyanobacteriota > Cyanobacteriia > CAKZMO01 > CAKZMO01 > CAKZMO01. The sequence goes on from CAKZMO010000310.1 coordinate 11,330, forward strand.
TAGCAGCGTGGGAGCCGTTGGGCGATCGCCTCCCGTGACAAACAGGGTGGTTTCTGCCATGCCGTAGCACGGATAAAACGCTTCTTTTCGAAAACCGCAAGGGGAGAATGCATCCACAAATCGCTCAAGGGTCTCAGCTCGAATGGGTTCCGCACCACTAAACGCCAAAGACCAGCGACTTAAATCAAGCTGTTCTTTCTGAGTATCAGTAATTTGGCGAATGCAGAGATCGTAGGCAAAGTTGGGGCCACCACTTGTTGTGGCTTGATAGCGAGAGATGGTCTGAAGCCAACGGTAGGGGCGCTGCAAAAAGCTGACGGGAGACATCAACGCCATTGGGATGCCCAAAAACAGAGGTTGCAAGACACCGCCAATCAGCCCCATGTCGTGATAGGGCGGCAGCCACGACACGGCGCGGGTCTGCTCAGTATCTTGAAAGCTATCGCGGATAAGATTGGCGTTATGCAGCAAGTTGCCGTGACTGACCATCACACCCTTGGGTGTCCCGGTGGAACCTGAGGTGTATTGCAAAAAAGCCAGATCAGCAGGCGAGACCTGCGGCTCGAACCAATTTTGCTCTCTTCCCGTTTCACGAGTGAGTGTATCAGTTGTAAACCAGTTGAGTGCTGAAAAATCAGGGTTTTTGGCAAGCAACCGCTCCATATTCCCCAACTGAGATTCAGTCGTCAACGCCACGGTTGCTCCTGAATCAGCCATGATCGCTCGTAACCGATCAAGCGTCTGGTTAGGACGGGGCGGATAGGCCGGAACCGCTAAAACTTTGGCATACAGGCACCCCATGAATGCCGCCACAAATTCTAAATTGGGCGAGTAGAGCAACAAGGCTCGCTGATCCTGGAGGTTTCGATCTTGCAATGCAGCGGCGATCGCCCGCGCCTGCCGATCGAGTTCCCCATAGGTGAGTCGTCCGTCTTCCTCCTCGCCGTCCCGCAAAAAAACAAAAGCTTGCTTATCCGGTTGTGTAGAGGCTCTGAAGCGTAGGAGTTCAACGAGAGTAGAGAATTCAGACATGATGGTTGAAGACGACAGCGATTGAGAGATTGACTTCTCCTCCGGCGACCGAGCGAGTGATTGATGCTAGAGCTCTATGGATAATCGGGCTTTAGAAGAAAGTGATGGAGAGTGAGGGGTGAGAGCGTCAGACACACATTGCGACGGAATCTAGAGAATGGAGTCTAGGTCGCGATTGAATCCGTTATGGTTATAAAATAGCGCTCGATAGCAAGGCAGTCCGATTCGCATCAGGCCTGAGGCCGCTGCCTGATGTTTTCGCATTGCTCTGAGAAGACTGCTGAACTGAAAAGATATTGAAATGGGGATCATACACAGTACCTCCTCTCCGTTGTGATCTTAGACGGGGAAGCTCTAGAAATGTTTGGGGGCTTGCACAAACTGTAAGAGAACTGACAACACGAGACCGTTGAAATAGACGCATATACGCACCATCTTGTGCAGTCATAGAAAACAAACAAAACTCTGCGTTGGACATTGGGTTCTCATCTAGCAAATCAGCAAGTATGTATCGATTCTGTCCGTATTTGAGACTAAACATGAGCCTTGCTGAATTTGTCCGCTGTTGAAGCCACCTGTGCTGAGTACAGGTTCAAAACGAGAGATTAACGTCGGATTAACGAATCTTCCTTCAAAAACATCCTCTCACAGAAGCATCCTCATCGGTCAGACCTACCATGAAGCAAGCTTCGGTCAGATTAAGCGGCAGAAGTTTCCAGAATGCAGGTTGCATCGAGTACGATACGACCTTTGGTGCGCAGCACGTTACAGGGACGGACGAGAGAACTTAGCACTGGCTTTTCTCCCTGGTTGAGGATGGCGATCGCCTCCGATGCCGTAGGTTCAATCTGCCGCAGCCAAGAATTGTTTTCCACATAACTCGCCTTAAACGCATTTGCATCCACCAACCAAAAATCAATGTCGTATTTTTGAATGAATTCCTTAATTTCGCTCAAATCATCGCTGTACTGAGCGGCCATCAAATCATAGGTGCGTTCCTGAATCTGGCGGTAGTAGCCCATGTGATAGGGGTTGGCAATCTCCGAGCTAGTCAGCACCGATCGCCGAGACAGGGAGGGAATATTATTGGCTTGCTCTGACAGCGACGCGATCAAAATATCTTTTGGCTGATCCGCAAAAAAGTCATATATTTCAGGGGCTTCTGCCTGCACATAGTCTGGATTGGGATAGCGATCCATCAAAAACGGGTAGATAAAGATATAGACACTGAGTAGACCCACCATTCCGAACGCAGGTAGGGTTTGCCCAGTGAAAGTGGGCGATCGCCCCGCCACCCACCGCAGCCCAGCATCAATCAACAGAATCAGTGCCACTCCTGCTGCGATCGCCACCAGAATTCGGATGCTGTGCTTGGTATAGCGACTCGGCAAGTGCAGCCGAAACAACAGGAGATGCGCCAGGAAAAACATGCCCAAAGATGAAAAAAGAATCTGAGGCAATATTGCAATATGATCGGTGATTTTTGACTGGAGCGAAAACCTCTGAGGGAAGAACAGCAAAATGGGTAAAACGAGACTCGCCCAAAGCTGAGGGGGACGCTCATATTTACACCAGTTGTAGGGAAACATGCCCGATCGCTCTCCGCAAAACCAGAACTTGAGCGGACTATCGAAAAAGAAATTTTTGCGGCCATCTCCTTCCAACGTGGGCAAACTCCGTGCTTCTGCCGCAGTTAGAACTGGGCCATAGTCCGAAATTTTGAGGGCATAGGGCAGCAGCAACACAAAAACTGCACCCAGCCCCGCCGCACAAAACAGATAATCGCTGCGATCGGAGGAGAGGCGCAAACGACGGTCTTTCCACTGTACAAGCCGCAGCACTAGCACCCCCGCAGAGAGAAACAGCGTTTGAGGATAGAACAGTCCCTGAAGAACAATCACCGCCAAACAAGGCAAGAGCGATCGCCGCATCAAATAGTATAGAAACGCTAGAAACAGAGGGTAGATAAAAGCTCTAGGCGTTCCAGAGGGAATATCGTGAGTGTTCCAGGTTGTCTGATTCAACAGCAGCGACGCAATGAAGCCCGCCGCAGGTACGGGAAAGATCATCATCGCGATCCAAAAGCAATAAGCTGTGGTGATCAGGACGAGGGGCAGCGGCAGTAGTTTGTTAAACGTGATGGGATCAATCCCAATCGCGATACCTGCTTTATACAAAGCGGTGTAACCATAGGGAGCCACGGATTGAAAATAGTCGGTAATCAGGTCATTGGGAAATAGCTCTGGGTCGATGAATCGCCACATCCAAAAGACGTGCGATCGCACATCGTCGTGGATGATCAGAGAACTACTAAACGCTTCTCGAAGCCCCATCAAACTGTAGATCAGGGCAAAAGCTATGCTGAGGCTGAACCAAAAAGTCAGTCGCACATCCCGCGAAGTGTGGATAGGCGCGGTTAGAAAGCTGCGGAGATGGGGGGTCAGCATAGGCTTGGGAAGAAGGGGTCGCTTGCAGAAGTTGGAACGATTCATTTTGCTCAACGACAACCTGCAACGTATAGCCGTGTCGTTCGCTCAAAATCCGCTGGAGGCGTTTGGATGGGTCAAACACGAAAATATCACCAAATGGATTCGTGGGTGAATTTTCGAGGTCGAGGGCGTTGGGTCGAGTGACGAGCTGAACCTGTACATTTTCCTTGACCAGCCGACTCAGGGCCAACACATAAGTCGGGGATGAATCGCTGATCACTAAAGGCCGATCGCCCTCATTGATACTCTGAGCGATCGCCGGATAGTAAGCCGCTTTGTCACTTTTTGTCCAGTTCACCGCTTGTCCAGAATCAATCACACTCGCAACCATCATGCCCAGCAGAAAAACAGCCGTTCCAGCCGTCCACAAGCGACGCGATCGCCGCTGTGGAGAAGAAAGGCCTTTGGCAAACATGTGGGCGATCGCCACCTGAATTCCGATGTAAGCAGGAATCAAATAGCGAATGCGGGTCGAGCTAATTCCCCCCGTAAAACTGTCAGCTATCATTAGGGGCGCAGCAGAGACGACAATCAGGCTGACAATGGGTATCCAAGTGTGAGCGGGGGTCTGTCGGCACAGCAGCCACAAGGCATAGAGAGCTAATCCAGCAACAACAAGATTCGCCGCTCCCAAGTCCGCGCTAAAAAAGATCCGGCTGAGATTCCGTAGCCAAACGTTGAACAGATAATTCAAATCGGCATTGCGCTGGGTTGCATCTACAGCCCGTTCCACTTGCGTTAGATATTGACCTAATGCCACCAGCCAGGGCAAAAAGGCAATGAGGCTGGCGGCTAAAACCGTTCCATAGCGGAGCATGACCGAGCGAGACGGACGCGCAATGAGAATGTAGAGACCGTGGGCGATCGCCACTGTCCCAAACAGCAAATGAGAATACAGTCCTAAAATCAATGTGGCTCCATACAGCAGCCAGTTGCGCCAGAGATTGTGTTGAAGGACGTGCCATAGAGCAGCGGTGGCAAGAGCAGTGGCAAGAGTCCAAAGGCTGTATTGCCGAGCTTCTTGGGCATAGAGGATATGGAGCGGAGACAACGCCACAATGGCGATCGCCAAAATTGCTGTTTTTTCTCCCACTGGATTCGCCCCAAATCCGGCTCGACCCAATAGATAAATGGCTGGCAGCAGCAGCACTCCAAACACCACAGAGAGCATTCGTAGGGCGGTGACAGAATCTATGGTCGTGGTGCCTTGGGCGATCGCTACTGCGTGAATCCAGGCTCGTCCCAAGATGTAATACAACGGAGCATGTTCCGGATGCTGCTTGAGGGCATTCAGAGTTTCGCCCCAAGATCGTTCCACCGTTGGGGTTTGATAGTCTTGTAGCTGAGACGCGAAGAGAATTCCTTGATCAAAAATCTGAGCTTCGACTTCATCGCGAGTGTATCCGGCAACTCGGACAGTCGTGTGAACCTCGTCCACCCAGTAAAACTTTTCTTCTAAATTCACGCCTCTCAGCACAACACCCAGAAGTACGGAGGTCAGGATAAAGGCAAGAGTGGCGATCGCCCATCGAGGCGATCGCCTAGGCAGGAATGGCCTAGACCTGTCTGGCATTCCTAGAGAATCATTAGATCTGTCGGCTTGGCGTTTCTGCCCAAATTGTGACCTGAACATAGGCCAGCCCTACCTCTCCTACTCGCTTCCAGGACCAGGTTCAACCGGGACGATACCATCTTCTACTGTTCGCACACCTGAACCTCCAAAAGGCTCTGGCGTGCCCGTCCAAGTAAAGTCGCTCAGTCGGAAGGTTAATGATCCCGTTTCTCTGTCAGGGTTGAAGCTCAACACAATACCATAGGTACGGCGACTGTATTCAAGGAAGAAGCTGTTATCGAACTCTTCATCCTCACCGATGCTGATAGAGGTGCGGAACCCCGCCCGCAGAGGGCCGTAAATTTGAGCAGTGGCTCCGCCTGACACCACTTCTCGATCATTTTCGCGGTCAAAATTAAACGGTGATTCGCTGCCTTCCGTACTCCGCTCATAGGAAAGATTGAAGCCAAAGTAATCTAAAAACGGGCGCGAAAAGTTGCCAAACTGTCCTAAGAGAGTAACCTTTCCCGTCAAGATAGGCTGTGCATCGCCGCTGCTATAAAAGCTTGCAACCCCCTGAATGCTTGGAATGACACCAATGAAAGGAACAACAGGAGCAGGCGTATACTTCAATCCTTCATCAGGCGTAGCGGGTAATACGTTGCCAATCCACAAGAAGTAGAACCGTTCGAGTTCAGCTGCCACCTGATATCGGGTCAAACTCGTTCGCACATTCTCTAGGGGAGGCGGCGGCAACAAGTCCTCTCGCCGTTCGAGAGCAACATTGGCATTAATCCTCTGAATTGCCGCTTGATAGGTCAGTTCTAGACCTCGTGTGTCAGGTGTGCCTGTGAGCTGAATGGTAGGAGAGGTGAACACTAAGCCAAAGGTTCGTTGTACGGTCTGAAAACCAAGAGTGCCGTTGAACAGGCGATCGCGATAGCTATATTCAGCCGTGAGCGTGTGATACTGAGGCTGGCGGCTTCCGCGATGGAGAATGGGCAACACTCCCCGCTGTAAGCGAGCACTTCCTCTGCCTTCATCGTCAAAATCGGCCAAATCTAAACTGGTCATCTCAAGCCGTCCTTCAAAAGAAGTGAGAGCATCGACGTCCACGTCTAGGCTTGCCACTAAACCAAAAGAATCCGGATCAAACAATCCGCCTTCATTGTCGTCTTGGTCAGGGCTTGCTGTTTCATCGTCGGTATCGCTACCTAAGGCACGCTGAATAAAATATTGAGGACGAACAGAAAGGACTGCGAACGGAGTGACGATGGGTTCAAACGTGCGCTCGATGTAGAGTCCTCCCCGATCTTCACGGTCAAAGCCAAACTGGACAATGCCCTGGTCGCGCTGAGTATCGTCGAATACAAATCGTCGCCGGAATAGCGGCAGAGAAAAGCCTTGGTCGAAAACAAGACGGGGGTTGCTTGCAATCAGTTCGCTGCGAGTAGGCGACAGTCGTCGAAAAGTTGCGCGATTGGTTCGAATTTCCAACTCAGGTGGAGAAAACGGGTCATTCGTAATTCGTACATTGGTCGCTTCCCAACCCTGCGAATTGAAATCAATGTTGTCGGCTTCAAAACGAATTTGTCGAATATTTCCTGAGGCACCCCCTCCCTCAATCCCGCTAGAACCGCTGCCGATGCCGATGGTGAGTGACCCGGTAGTTGTAGCAGTTTCGATAGGAGGCTGCTCTGCTGAAAGTTGACCACTTAGAGGCTGCGGTGCGACTCGATTCCCCGTATCAGTACGCGTCACTTCCGTGTCAACACCGATTTGAGGAATAAAAACTTCGCCTCGCGCCCCACTCACGATGCCGTCTTCATTCACTAGACTGTACTCAATGCGATCGCCTCGCAAGACCTGTTGGCCCCGTCTCAGCACTACATTTTCCTGAGCCACAGCAATCTTGTTGGGCAGGTTGACCTCTACTCGCTCTGCTGTTAACACAACACCCCGCACCAGCATCTCTACATTGCCTTCAGCGATAAAAACTCGGCGGATCGTGTCGTATGTCTGACGATCAGACGTCAACTCTAAAACGTCACCGGGAGCAATATCGATCGGAGTACCTGAGGGGCCGGGTGCGGGTGGCTCTAGTAGCGAACCATCGATTGGATCGAGTTCTGGATTAACGTCAGGCGCTTCAGGATCAATGTTTGGCTCAGCCAGGTCATCAACGGAGGTATCTGGCTCGGCCAAGTCGTCGATTTCGTCAATAATGTCGTCAGTGTCTTGCGGAGTTTCTTCTGGCTCATCCACAGGAATCACCAAAATTGGCGCGCTTTCAGGAACGACACCCTCTTCCGGTTCTGGAATGGTTGGAAACGCGTCAGGACTGTCCCCATCAGGGACGTCTTGGCTTTCCTCATCCCTTTCCTCGACCCACTCTTGAGCCAGATTATAAAGGGCTGAAAACGTTTCTCCCAGAGGCTCAATGAGCTGAGCCGAGGCCAAATCCATATCTTGTTGGATTGATTCGTAATACTGCACTGCTGCAGCTTCTAACTCCTCGGCATCCGCTGCGGATGGGAGTTGTAATTCTGACGGCTGTTGAGTCGGTCCGATAGCCGTTAGCTGTTCTTCTGAACTTGAGACAGCTTGGGGTGAATTACGTTGAGAAACGTTGTTTGGAGTCGGGTCTGAAGCTGTAGGAGGTGAGTGGTAAAGCGGCGATGGCCGATAAGAGTCTTCCTCTGCTATTTCTGAGTTCTCTTGGGGCCAAACAGAAATTCTTCCCCCCAACGCGGAGGCTTGAGTGGCGGAGGCATTGTCCGTGGCGGAGGATAGGCTTTCTGTTTGACGAACTGTTTCCAACTGAACCGAGCGCGCCCGGAATCCTTCTAACCCTTCTGCAAGAAGCTGGTCGACATTGAGGGGAGGAATGCCCGTGGTTGTCGAAGCTGGATGGGATTGGGAATCGTCAGAAAGCAATAGAACCGATGGGTCAGAACCAGAAGAGACGGATTCCTCAGAAGCGACTCTAACCAGGGATACTGGTGAATCAGGAGCAGATGAGTTCAGAGTGGTCGAGGTCAGCCGTTGCTGGGATGCGATCGCCCCTTCTTCTAGCAATCGATCAACATTGAGCAGGACACTAGTCGATTGTTCCGTGACGTTCTCTTCCGAGACTGTGTCTTCGGAGACTGATCCTCCAACTCTTTCAACATTAGAAGACTCGCGGGAAGTCCCAGAGGCGATCGCGCGGTGCGGGTTTGCTCGAACGGTATTGCCAGAGAGACCACTCTCGTGCGGGTAGAAACTGACGGAAGTGACGTCAGCCTCCATAATTTCATTAGCTGAGGTCGAAAATTCTGGAGAAAAATTTTCAGGTGGTGTCGGGTCGAGAGTGACTAGGGTTGAAAATGAACTCTGAGCCGAACTCGATGTTGATAGCGGAGTGTTAGCACCGGAATCACGGGTCGAGACTCCGCCCACATGAGAATGCTGTTCTTGAGAAGAATGCGGCAGCGAGGCACGAGCCTCATCCGCAGACGTTGCTGGCTCCGAAAGCAAAGAGTTCTCAGACAGTGTAGATTCTGAAGCAGATTTTGAAACTGCCCCTGATCCTACATTTCCACCATGCGACTGAGCCCCAAGTTCATTCTCTGATGCTGGAATAGAGTCAGATGGAATCGTTTCGACAAGAGGCGGGGGCGGGGGCGGCAAAACCGGATAGGGCATACTCAAAAACACTCACACCACTGCGGACAGCTTTATATTCTACGCTGCTGTTGATGAGTCGATGCCAAAGGCTGACTCAAATTCCTAAAAAAACCCCCTTCAACAGGGGTTTAAGAAATTCAGTCCAAGGGCTGCAAATTGACTCAGAGACTTAATCAAAATCCCGTTTGTTGGGGTTCCGAGCCGGATCGTTTGAGAGAAATCCAAAAACGAAAAGCCCAACAAAAAAGAAAACGACGATATAAACCGCAATTTTTAGGGTCAACATAATATTCCGGTTGAAAATTTAGCTTTACTTATCATACCGAAATGCGTCTCGTTTTCATGGACAGTCCAGATGCTCAGCTAGTAACTCTTGATGAATCAAGGCGCGATCGGCGATCGCTTGCACCTGTACACTCGAAAGACCGACTCCATTCGCATAATGTTCCAGCCAAGTCTGACAAAGGATATTGGGATCTTCGGGCAATGTCTCAACGGCATATCCAGGCAGATCTAGCTCTTGCATAATCTGATCCACTTTGGGGTCATAGCTAATTGCAAAACAGCGGCATTCAGCGGATGCAGCCATAATGAGACCGTGAAACCGCATGGCGATCGCCATTTCCACCCCTTTGAAAACCCCTTTGAGCTGTCGAGGATCGTCTAGACACATAATTTCAGATTGGTCAGACAACGCTGTCTTCAGCGATTTAGCAATGGACAAATCGCGGCTGGGCTGAAAGGGAATCAGTAAAATATAGGCATCTGTCGCTTTTTGAAACAGCGACAATGCATGGGCAATCTGATTGATACGAGATTCTGTCAATGCTGGATGGGGGCGTAGAGCCACTGCAACGCGGGGCGCACGAGTATTCCACAACCCTGGAACAGGGGTAGCACCCAGAGCCCAAACGGGGTCAGGAGCTAGAGCAAACGGCTGCTTCCAGCCAGAAACGAGCCGAGCCGATTTTTCGTCCCGAACGCTCACACCCGTGCAATCAGAAATCACAATGCGCGTGATAGCTTGGGTAACAGAACGATTGAGCGGCCCAATCCCCTGAGCCCAAGCAATGGTTTTGAGTCCCATGCGCTGTGCAATCCACATCAGTCCCCCGTAGTAGAAAGGGTTGAGCGCACTTGTGACATCTTGCATGAGGCTGCCTCCGCCCCAAATCAGCGCATCTGATCGGCGTAGTGCATCAACGATCGCGGGAAAAGACTTGCGATCGCACGCCTCGACCCCATAGCGATCGCGCGTTTGGGACGGATTGCCGGATAGCACGATGGGAGACACCGTTGGCGGCAACATCTGCAACAGGGAAGCCAACAGGGCTTCGTCCCCGCCATTGCCCATCCCATAATATCCACACAAAACCGCTCGCATAGGATTCGAAGACTCAACTTCTTAGGGTCGTTCATTCCAATTGCCATCCATCATGTCCTCATGTGCCGACAAGCTTTGTTGAAGCTGGCCCGCAGCAGAACATATCTCTGGACAATTATGCCTTTACAATAGAGCAAAAAGAGTGGGCGTTCGGCTACTCAAGGGTATAAAGCCTATGTTGAGTTAGCTTGCTTTTGTAGGTTCGTAATATTCGTAACTGATCTGTAACTGAGGGTTTGCTGTGAATGCGCTGTCTATTCCAACTTGGATGATCCATATTTCTAGCGTCATCGAGTGGATTGCCGCAATTTGGGTGATCTGGGTTTACGCTGAGGCCGTCAACGTTTCTGCTTGGAAAGGATTGGCGATCGCCATGCTGCCCTCTCTAGTCAGCGCAATGTGTGCCTGTACCTGGCATTTTTTCGACAATGCTCCTCGCTTGGAATGGCTTGTGACGCTACAAGCTGCGATGACTGTTGTTGGCAATACCACACTGTGCATTGCGGGCTGGTGGATTTGGAGAGATGCACGACTGAAAGCTGATGCGTTGACTAATCTCGATACCTGAGAGTCTCGATGACTGAGAGGACTGAACTGTGACAAGGCTTCAGACGTACCATCGTTGCCATGGAGCATAAGGTTACTGTTCATCTGCTTCAATATCTACAATTTGCCCTTGACCGCAAGCGACATTTGAAAGCCTATGAATGAGACCCGATTCCTAAACGAAGTCTGAACCTTGATCGGTCGAGCCTCAAATGACTGAGAGTATTAATGTCTAAGAATTCCCTTCGCTCCCTATTGTCCTGTTGCTTATGCTGGCTTCGCTGCTGTCAAAAGACACCTTGTTTGCAGTTTCCCTTTTTCCGTATTTAGGATTTCTCTGGTTCATGACCCGCTCAGGGCGTACACCTCGCCTGGCGCTGATAGGGTTTTATGTGCTGCTGCTATTTGTCGTCATTACAATTCCGGCGGGAATCTATGCTCAGAGAGTCTTTGAGACCTCTTTAGCCAATGTAGATCCTCTCCACGGAGGAGCAGAATTTTTTCTAACCTTATCGAACGTCTTGGTTGTACTTGGATTTCGCCAAGCCTTAATTAAGACCCGCAAGTCTCAGACTGCTTCTGACACAACAAAGCCGCTGTCAGAAACAAACGATCTGTCCTGAACCGAATGATTGAATGATCGTGCCGCGATGTGACCCTCACATTCATTCACGTTGCAATATAGGTTAGAAGAAATCTTATGGGAGAATGAAAACCAAGGGTGTGAAAATCTTGAACCTCAGTTCTATCTCAATATTATTGACAAGTGAAGGCTGAATGACTCTGTTATAGTCTGCGAATTTTTGTTACTGCATCACTGAACTTTAAACTTGTGCTTGCATTGCAATTTCGGTAGCTTTTGATTGGCATTTCCAGCAAATCCGCAAATACTCTTGTTATCGTTTTGTGAGTAAGAGGATGTTTGAAAAGTATTAGACAACACGCTGGAACAAGACTGATCCCCCTAAATCCCCCTTGAGAAGGGGGACTTTGATCCGGTTCCCCCTTTTTCAAGGGGGGCTAGGGGGGATCTGAAGTAGCATTGACGACTTCTCAAACATCCTCTAAAGCATTTCAATAAGGAAGAGGCTCGGACTGCGCTCAACGCTCTTCCATCCGTAACGTGAGCATACTTCAGTAATACAGGCTTTTTCCAAAATTTACTTGTTCACTTGGACATCGTTATAGCTTATGTCCGTCTTAGGGATGAAATGGACAAACAATCTTCTCTTTTCAAGGATAAAAGCTACAAGAGAAATATTTTTGTCGATAAGATCTAACAATGAGATGTTGAGTTCATGAACTGAATCGTTCACGATTCGTTATTTAGGCGAGAGACTGTTTTGGGATGACATCAAGACTTTAGTTCGTTGTTACTCCAGTAAAGAGTTCGTTGTTACTCCAGTAAAGGTTGATTAAGTCTGTCACTTAGAAGTAATGCTGAAATTTACGTTGTAATTCATATTGAAAAGTTTGACGGAAGCTTTCACTAACTTTTAGCCAGAATGATTGCCTCAACCTCCCTCTAGGCTGCGTTTCTGCTATTATGTGCCATCTGCCACGTCCTGTAAATCGCCATGATCTGCTGCCTTAATCCTCGCTGTGCTAAACCGCTCAACTCCGACGCATCAAAAGTTTGTCAAAATTGTGGCGAGCCTCTTATTCTTTCGCTGAGAGGACGTTATTCTCCAGTCAAATTATTAGGGCAGGGCGGATTCGGGCGCACATACCTAGCGTTAGACCGCGATCGCCTAGATGCCTATTGCGTTATTAAGCAGTTTTCGCCTCAAATAGAAGGCACAAAGTCAGTCAGCAAAGCGGTTCAACTGTTCAATCAAGAAGCTGTCCGTCTTTATGAGCTAGGGGAACATGCCCAAATTCCTGCACTGCTAGCGTACTTTGAACAAGATGAATACTTGTATCTAGTTCAGCAATATATCGAAGGCCAAACGTTATTTCAGGAGATGAATCGACAGGGAGCATTTAGCGAAGCTCAGATTCGAGATATTCTGATGGCGCTTCTACCTGTCCTGCAATTTATTCACGAACGGCAGGTGATTCACCGCGACATCACACCGATGAATATCCTGCGTCGTAAAACTGATCAGCGTTTGATGTTAATCGACTTTGGCGTAGCAAAGCAGCTCAGCGAAAGCCTGCCATCTCAGCCTGGAACCCGCATCGGGACAGAGGGCTATTCTCCAATGGAGCAATTTCGAGGGGGACGAGCCTATCCAGCGAGTGACCTCTATAGTTTGGGTGCAACTTGTCTTCATTTGTTGACGCATTCGAAGCCAGACAACCTTTACAGTCCGCTTGATGGTCAATGGATTTGGCGAGACAAATTAGCGGAACATAACCGCACGGTTGATGATACGTTTGCTCAAATTCTCGACCGAATGCTGAAAGATTTGGTGAACGATCGCTATCAATCAGCTAATGACGTGTTGCACGATTTGAAAAGATTGTCGTCTGATGCAAACTCCAATCGACAGTCTTCAATGGGGGCTACAGCCGCTTCTAGCTCTCCATCAACGTCTGCATCAGGTCGTACTCCGCGCACAGGACGGCAATCGTCACGGTCCAGTAATACGCCTCGGAGAAGCCAACCCGCTCGAACAAGGCCACCTCAGTCAGGCCAAGCCAATTCGGAGCAGGGGCGATCGTCATCGATTCCGCGTTCGAGCCAACCTCGGCCTAGCGGATTTCGGCAGAGTACGTCTGAGATGCCTGTGCGCAAAAGCAGCACCTACAAATCTAAATACTGTCGCGGTGTCTACACCCTCACAGGGCACTCATCTTGGGTCATGAGCGTAGCGATGAACCCTGTGACACCCACGTTTGCGAGCAGCAGTCTCGATGACACGATCAAACTTTGGAACTTGCAGACTGGGGACCTGCTCACGACACTCCGGGGACACACACGAGCTGTTAATACTTTAGCGTTTAGTCCTGATGGAAAGCTGCTTGCGAGTGGCAGCGATGACTACACGGTCAAGCTTTGGGATGTGTACGATAGTCGATTGATGAGGACTCTGTCAGGTCATACGCGGGACGTAAGAGCGATCGCCATTAGCCCAGATGGGCAACTCCTAATGACAGGGGGAGAAGACCGCGCCATTCGAATTTGGCAGACCACAACGGGCAAGCATGTTAAATCTCCTTTTGGGGTTACTAGCATGGTGCGATCGCTAGCAGCCAGCCCAGACGGCAGCCTGTTTGCCAGTGCTGGAATGGATCGCCGCATTCGCCTATGGAGTATGCAGACGGCTGCGCGCACGTTAGAGTTTCTGGCTCACATGGGAGCAATTCAGGCAATCGCCATCAGCCCAGACAGCCAAATTTTAGCCAGTGCAGGTAAAGATCGGGCGATCCGGTTATGGACATTGCCCGATGGCAAACCTATTCGCACCCTTTCAGAACATAGTCGTGATGTGAATGCGATCGCGTTTACTCCCGATGGTCGCATCCTAATCAGCGCCAGTAGCGACAAGACAATCTGTATTTGGGATGTCGCATCAGGCACGCTGATTGACAAACTGATTGACCATGTCGATGCGGTTCATTCCCTAGCCATTTGCTCTGATAGCAAAACGTTTATCAGCGGCAGTGCCGATAGGACTATTAAAGTGTGGCAATTGAAGGCGATCACTCGTCCTCGCTAGTCTACTTTTCTGAATGGATCGGGGGAACCGGGCGCTTCGACGTTCCCTTTAGGGTGAAATTCAGCCCAACGATGATCAACGTCATGCTCACCAACATGATGGGAGTCACGGTTTCACCGAAAAAGAGAAACGCGAGCAACGCCACAAATATCGGGACAAAGCTGTAGACAAAGCTAGACGTGCGAGTAGGCCCAACATCTTTGACGCTGAGATTGTAGAGAAAATAGCCAATCCCCGATGCTCCAATGCCCATGTAAAGGACTGCAAATATTGAGGCTAAAGATATTGCCTGGACTTGGGCGATCGCCCCTTCGGGAATCGCCAGTACGGCAAGCTGCAAGACCCCAAACAGCGCCGCATAAAACGTGATGGCATAACCTGAATATCGTTTTGACAGCTGACGAATCAAGAGCGAGTAGACCACCCAGCTCATCACTGCCGCCATCATCAACAGATCGCCCCGATTAAAATCGAGCTGAAATAGTGCCGTCAGTTGTCCCTGCGTAATCAGAATCAGAACCCCAACAAAGGCGATCGCCACTCCCACATAACTTCGCCAGTGCAGCCTTTCCTGAATAAATACGGCGGCTAGTAGCCCAGTCAGAACAGGATTCACAGCATTGATAATGGCTGTGTTTGCGACTTCTGTATGGCGCAGACTGGCAAAAAAGAAATAGTGATAGCCCACAATACCAAAAGTGCCGAGCAACGCCATCGGAAGCAAATCAGCGGCAGCAAGCCGCAGCGATTCGGGGCGATACCATACGACTAATGCAGACAGAAATAGCAGCGCCACCAGATATCGCAATAGAGACGTGGTAATTGGCTCTAGATCGACCGTTGTGTACTTCCCTGCAACAAAACTTCCGGCAAACAGTAGGCTTGCCATCAATAAGAGCAATACTTTTCGAGCCAGCACGAGTGATTCCTTGAATCAAATGAATCGATAGAATCTAGGAGTGATTGGTTCTGGAACTTAGGGCTGAGACTTAGATGTAATGACACATTAGGTTTTCACGTAGTTGGACTGCCCAAACAGCATACTACTGTCTCCGCTCAACTTGCCTTGTGAAAAGCGCGATTGCCTTATCCCAGAGAAGAAAACGATCGCGCCTTCTGTGCAGCATTTCAACCGGCTACGGTTTATCGATCACCGTCGATTGCGTTGCGCCGTGGCTGGCTAATGAGGCTTCCAGATCTCCTCGACTGAGCTTGGGCATAAACCAGCGACCAAACCGGGCATAGAGCGCTGGAATCACTAGCAGCGTCAGAGTCGTGGAGGTAAATAAGCCCCCCAGCACCACGATCGCCAATGGCTGTAGGATTTCGTTGCCTGCACCACTGGCGATCGCCAGTGGCAGCATCCCCAAGGCTGAGGTCAGAGCTGTCATTAGAATGGCATTAACCCGTTCCAGGGAGCCGTGGAAGACGGCTTGATTCAAAGGCAATCCCTGAGCGAATTTGGTGTTGTAGTTATCCACCAGCAGCAATCCGTTGCGGACAGCCACCCCAAACAGGGTAATGAAGCCGATAAGGGAAGCCACCGACATCACACCCCCGGTCAGCAGGATGGAGATAATGCCCCCCACCAGAGCCAAGGGCAGATTGATCATAATCGCCACGGTCGCAGGCAATGACCTGACAGAGAAGAACATCAGCACCGCAATGGCGATCGCCGCCAGGATGCTGTACACCAGTAGATTATTCGTGGCGTTTTGCTCTGCCTCGAACTGACCGCCGTACTGAATGAAATAGCCATTCGGCAGTTGCACAGTCTCCCGAATCTGAGCCTGAAGGTCACCCACGACGCTACCCAGATCTCGCTCGGCGACGTTTGCCGATACCACAATCAAACGGGATACGTCTTCCCGGTTAACGATGTTGGCTCCCATGCCGTACTCCACCTTGGCCACATTGCCCAAGGTAATCAGTTCTCCTGTTGGGGTAGAGAGGGGAATAGCACTAATGGCATCCAGACTGTTACGGGCAGACTCCGGCAACGCCACCGTGATGTCAATCAACTGCTGATCTTCCGGCACCTGGGAGACGATTCGGCCATTCAGAGCCGTTTCCACCACCTCTGATAGCTGAGCCATCGTCAGGCCGTAGCTTGCCGCCGCGTCCCGGTTGTACTGAATCTGTATCTGGCGGATTGGTAGTTGGGGTTCAAGCTGCAAATCCACTACTCCTGCAATCGGCTCGATAGTGTCGCGCACTTGCTCACCAATGCTCCGCAGTTCTGCCAGGTCAGGGCCGAAGATTTTGATGGCGATCGCACTCCGCACTCCCGACAGCACCTCATCCATCCGGTGAGAAATAAACCCGCCAATGTTGGGGGCGACTCCTGGCAACTCCAAAAACGCCTCCCGCAGATGCTTGATGCTGGCTTCTCGATCCTTCAGAGCTTCGTCACTGAGTTCGATATCGACATGGGCGATGTTCACTCCAGCTCCATCCGCATCTCCCGGCGCACGGCCTGCTCGCATCTGCACCCACTCATAGAGATAATTATCTTGGAGGGAGTTAGCCAGAGCATTACCTGCACCAGTGGTGATGTCCAGGGAAATCCCTGGAAATAGCACCATTGAGTTCACCAGAGATTTCTCTTGAAACTCTGGCAAAAAGACGCGACCCAAGGAAGGTACAATCACCCCTGTTGCCACCAAAGCCGATAGCGCCAAGGCCAAGACAATCTGCGGTGCCCGCATGGAAAATGCCAACAGGGGACGGTAGATGCGTTCTGCCAGTCGGGAAACAAAGGTGCCTTCCTGGGGCAGATTCTGATTTGCCAACAGAATGGCACAGAGGGCAGGTGACAAGGTCATCGCTACTAACGTCGAGGCCAGAATTGAAAATAAGTAAGCCAGTCCCATTGGAGCGAAGATGCGCCCTTCCACCCCAGTGAGGCTGAAAATGGGGGCAAACACGACGACAATAATTACCGTCGAAAAAATCACTGCCAGCCGCACCTGTACAGAGGTGTCGAACACGACTTGAAAAGGATGCTTGGGATTGCCTTGAGCTTGGTTCGTCCTCAGCCCCCGATAGCAGTTCTCCATGTCCACAATGGCATCATCCACCACAGACCCAATGGCAACCACTAAGCCCCCCAAGGTCATGGTGTTGATGCCCAAACCAAAAGCTTTCATGAATAGCAGACCAATCAGCAGCGATAGGGGAATGGCACTGAGGGTAATGATCGCTGTGCGCCAGTTCATCAAAAACAGCAGCAGGATAATCGACACAATCACGACACCCTGAAGCAAGGAGCCGCTGACATTGCGAATGGCAGAATCGATAAAGTTGGCCTGCCGGAACGTGCGATTCACCTGCACATCGGCTGGAAAGGTAGGCTGCAAAGTGGTCATAACAGCTTCCACGGCATTGGTGACGGTAGGAGTATCGACCTCCGGCTGCTTGTTGATCATCAGTACTACCGCAGGTTGCCCGTTGAAAGTAGCATCGCCTCGCTTCAGAGCAGTACCTGTTCGCACCTCGGCCACATCCCGCAGCAGGATCGGCTGACCGTCCTGCACCTTCACTACTGAGCGCTGTAAATCTTCGACCGACTGGATCTGACCCATGCCGCGAATCAACAGCTCTTGTCCTCCACTAATCAGGAAACCACCTGGAGCGCTAGAATTTGCTCCGGCAGCAGCAGCGGTGATTTCATGCAAAGACACGTTAAAATTTTGCAGTTTTGCCGGGTCGATGAGCACTTGTTCCTGTCTTTCGTCACCACCGTAGATCGTCACCTGAGACACTCCCGGCACCGAGAGAATCTGATTTTTCAAAGTGACGTCTACTAAGCGGCGTAAATCCATCAAGTCAGCTTGGCCCTGCCCGTTTACGGTGAAGGCATATTGCAAGATGGTGCCCAACGGTGACACGAGGGGCGAGATTTCGGGGGGATAAGCGTCATCGGGAAGCTGGCTGGTGACCTGTTGCAGCCGCTCATTTACTGCCTGTCGCGCTTGGTAGATGTCGGCACTCCGATCAAATACCACGCTGACCATCGATAGCCCCACTTTGGAGGAGGAACGCACTGTCGTCACTCCAGGTAGCCCGTTCACCGAACTTTCAATGGGCACGGTAATCTGGGATTCCACTTCTTCAGGAGCCAGCCCTACCGCTTCAACCTGAATATCCACCTGAGGCGGTGCAAAGGGTGGAAATACATCCAGCGACATTTGGGCGACGCTAAAGATACCCCAGATCGTGACAGCGATCGCACCTGCCACGATGAACCACCGCTGGGCAATGGAATTTTTGAGAATTTGATTGAGAAGTGCGTTCAGCATCTACCTAAACGCTCCCTTTCTTGCCACTACCCAAAAAGACAACTGCGCCAACGACGAGGGCTACGCCTGCACTAATGGCAACAAGCCATCCCATTGGAAAACCAGCCGATGCTTGAGCCGTTTCAGCGGGTTCTTCTGCCAATTCGTTAGCTTCTACCTCAGCGTCGGCTGCCGTAGAAACTTCATCGAAAGCTTCAGACGTTATTGTTGCATCGGCTTCAAGTTCTGCTTCTGTGGGTTGGGTTTTGCGCGACTCGGCATAGAGAGACAAGCTGCCCTGGTTGACTAACTGCTCACCCACTGACAGCCCTTCCAAAATTTCAACCCTTTCGCCTTCGGTGGCTCCTGTAGTGACAGGCACGGGCTCATAGAAATTTTCGTACTGTACAAACACCAGTTGCCGACCGTTATCTTCTACAAGAGCCGACACTGGAATCATCACTGTGCCACCGCCACCATCAGCTGACTCGATTGGACTCACTTGAATACCCAAAAGCGAATCGGTCTGAGTATTGACCTCAACCCGGTTGACGCCTCCTTCAGCCTGAAACTCATCTCCATGTCCGGCATGACCCAAGGCAGCAGGGGTGCCTATTGCAAGACTAATGGCTAAAACAGCACTCAACATTGGTAAACGTTTCATAGACAACTCCTCACAGTTTTGACAAAGCGAAGCAGATTCCCCAACAGAGTGACATAGGACAGATGAAAATCAGGTGAAATCGCTGTAACTTCGATAGAATGAGCTTCGTAGTTGACGCCCACGATGAAATGCGTGTCCTGCTAGTAGAAGACGAAGAAGATTTAGGGCTGGCGATTAAGCAAGTATTGGTGAGTGAAAAGTATGTCGTAGACTGGGTTACTGACGGTGCTGAGGCGTGGCATTGCCTCAAAAGCCAGTGGACGGATTACACTGTTGCCATCTTTGATTGGCTGCTGCCAGAACTCTCAGGACTAGAGCTATGCCAGCGATTAAGAGCCCATCAAAACTCTCTCCCCGTACTGATGCTGACGGCTCTAGGGCAACCCGAAAACCGCATTACTGGACTGGATTCAGGGGCTGATGACTATTTGACAAAGCCCTTTGTGATGGAGGAGCTGCTGGCACGGTTGCGGGCATTGCTGCGGCGATCGCCCCAGCTGCGTCCTCCCATGCTGACGGTCGGAGCGTTTACCCTAGACGATGCCAATACTTTGCTTCAGGTCAAACGACTCGATCAGCCTGCTCAGGAAATTTCTCTGACTCTGAAAGAATTTCAAGTGCTGACTTACTTGATGGAAAACTGCGATCGCATCATCCCTGGTAGTAAGCTCCGCTCTCAGCTATGGGACTTGGACGAAGAGCCGATCAGTAATGTCGTCGCTGCCCAGATTCGCCTGTTGCGTCGTAAGTTTGCTCGCCACGACTGTGATTGCCCGATTGAGACGGTGCCAGGGCAGGGATACCGCTTTCGGACATTACCATGAACAGTCATCAACTCTTTCGCCGCAGTCGCCTGCGGCTAGCAACCTGGTATGCCATCGTGATGGGCGGTATTTTGAGCTTGTCAGGGTTTGGGATGGCTCGTGCTCTGGTGCAAGCAAACTGGGTCGCTTTAGAGCGAGAAATTGAATCCATTGCAGGCACTCTGCACGATAGCCTAGAGCCAATGCTGCCGCCTTCAGAAGATCCGACTGATGTATTGCAGCAAATTTTTCCTGACCTTTGCGTAGTCGATCAGCCCTGCGAGCCAAACTCCTCACTCATTCAACGCCATACGCTTGGAGTCAGCGATCGCACCACCTACTACATTCGCCTATTCGACAACCAGGGCAACCTGCTAGCTTTTTCTCCTAACCAGCCTACAACTCTCCCAACGACCTTGAACCCAGATCTCTGGCAAACCCTTCAAACCCTGGAGGGCAAGCGTTACCACCAATTTACGACTATTCTGCACAGTGCCCACACCCATTCCGAATCAGGTCAACTCCATAATGGTGAATCTTGGGGTTATCTCCAGGTGGGGCGCACCCTTGCAGCCTTTGATGCTGAAATGCAGCGGCTACGATGGGTTTTGCTCGGTGGCATTCCTCTCATATTAGGATTGATTGCAGTTTCGAGCTGGTGGCTTTCAGGACTGGCCATGCAACCCATCTATCAGTCCTATCAACGACAGCAGCAGTTCACAGCAAATGCAGCTCACGAGTTACGCTCTCCTCTCGCTAGCCTGCTGGCCACAGTGGAAGCATCGCTCCGTCTACCTCAATCAAAGCAGGTACCTGATCCTGTTTTGCTCCAAGCAGTTGAGCGTCAGGGTCGTCGCCTCAGCCAGCTCGTGACCGATCTTCTCTTACTCACAACGCTGGAGCAAAATACAACAACCAAACCTCCTCAACCTTGCTGCTTGAACGACATCATTGCGGACTTGACAGAGGAATTGGCAGAGTTAGCATCTGCGACAGATATTCACCTCAGTAGTCAGATAGTCGATATCGAAATTCACGTGATGGGGCTCGAATCGCAGCTTTACCGTCTGGTATCTAACCTAATGGCCAATGCCATTCAGTACACGCCGTCGGGCGGTTCAGTCGTAGTAAGTTTGGCCAATCATGATCGCTCCGCTACGATTGCTGTCAAAGATACGGGAGTCGGCATCCCTACTGAGGAGCAGAGCCGCATTTTTGAGCGTTTTTATCGGGTGAATAGCGATCGCTCTCGAAAAACTGGCGGCACCGGGTTGGGGTTGTCTATTGCTCAGGCGATCGCGCAGCGGCATCATGGGCAAATCACGGTCACGAGTGAAGTAGGCAATGGCAGCGCGTTCATCATTCACTTACCTCATATTGCCATTGTCTGAAATGACGATTATGCTGACGACTCCAGCAACTTCT
>CAKZMO010000311.1 GCA_937128595.1 uncultured cyanobacterium
GATTTGCTTCAGCACGTTCCGGTTCATTGCCTACGCGACCTGACTCGCGGAGGACTGGCAAGTGCCTTGAATGAAATTGCCATGTCAGCAAACCTGAGCATCCAGCTCGAAGCAAGCAAAATTGCCGTATCAGCAGAAGTGCAGGGAGCGTGTGAACTGATCGGGCTTGATCCGCTGTATGTTGCTAATGAGGGCCGCTTTGTCGCAATCATTCCCGCTTCAGCCACGGCAACTGCACTCGATTGCTTACAGCGATACGATCCTGCAGCTCAAGTCATTGGCCTGGTCACTGAGACACAGGCGACTCGCGTTATTTTGCAGAGTCCTCTGGGGTCGCAGCGGATGCTTGATTTACTAAGCGGTGAGCAACTCCCTCGAATTTGTTAGTGCTAGCATCAACAACTGAGCCACATTTTCTAATCGTCCTAGCCGTAACTATCATGACTGGCTGTCGCTATATTTAATTTCCTTAATCAGTTAATCGATAGGGGCTGGACAGTCACAACACTGAGAACGCCTTGTACAGGCATTCCACAGAATATTCCGTCCGTCGGCAGCCTGTCTCAGGAACCTGACGAATAAAGGCTTTTGGCAACATCGACAATGTTCTTTCCTTTTGGGAATGACAATGATGATCGATGGCGATCGATGGCGGGCAGAGCCGCGCGATCGATCGCTTCTAATACGGCTCACTCGTATACTCCATACAGGCAAGGTTAATTCTTCATCAGAAAGAACACAGAGCAGACGTGTTGTGCATCAGTATGTGTCATGGAAAAAGATATCATCACTGAGCAGTTGAAGACGATTTAAACGGACTGAGACGTATTTGCGAAGTCGTCACCCTACTTCCAATCGGCTTATCATTCCTGGCTCGTAGTTGATTGCCGGGTCTTTAGGCTAAGGCACATCAGAGTAGCGCCATCGTATTGGATGGAGTCATCAAAACGAGGCATCACTCAGGAGGTGTCCTGTTCTGGCTATTTCTTCTTCCGTTTGGGCCATTTTTTAACGATTAGGCAGATCGGTTTTCTTGTTCTACTATTACCATTGGGTCACAGTCTGCCGAAAGTGTAAGGTTCTCCAACAGTGCACCCTGACTCTTCTGGAATCCAGGCCGAGGTACTATAGCCTTGGTCTACAGTGACCATGCCCCCGAGGCTTTCTCCATTGGCCTGATGTTCATAGGTTCGTTCGGCTAATCGGTTTTAGGTTAAGCGGCTCTTCAAAAAAGTCGGTCATATGACCGACTTTTTTGAAGAGCTAAGTCGTTGCGGTAGCACTAATCTGAATCTTGTATGCGCTCTAATGTCTCAACAATCTCGGGCAATTGCTTAGAGAATGCCCTCTCTCTCTTCGTCTTAGGAGTTTCTTTCTCAAGCTTCTTAAGGATAGTCAAAACCTGCTGCAAAAGTCGGACATATGTCCGACTTTTTTTCGAGTCCTGTTTTTCATCTTCCAGGTCGCTATGCAAATGCCGCCGTGCCGTGCGAATGCTTTTACCAATCACTACAGAAAGTGCTGGCATTAGAGGTTTTTGGCCTTGCTTAGGACGACCTTTGACATCTTCATAGCCAGCAGCCTTGAGCCGTTCAGCAATAGCTTTGATTTCGGTAGGAGTGTAGTCTCGACGTTTTTCGTTCTCAGCCGTTTCAACGGCTAGAGCTAGATCCTGATCTTTTGCCGAGTTAAACTGCAAGATGTGAACCGGGACAGTTTCACCTGAAAAATGCGTTTGAAAAGCCTTTGGATTCGTTTGCTGGATGACCTCGATGGCCGCTTTGCGGTGGCCTCCAGCCAGCAGTCGATTTTGATTGTCAACCACAAGCGGTTCAATTAATCCAAGAGCTTCAATACTTTCAGCCAGCTCTTGGACATGGTTTTCGTCGAGGGGGCGCGTGTCCCCAAGATGGCGATCTTTAATCTCCGAGAGCTTGACTCCACCACTTTTAGGTTTTGCTGTCGAGCTGCCCTTCTGTTTTTGTGCTGCTGCAATGATGTCTTCGATACTCATGCCAAGATTTCCTTGCCGACCTCGACGTAGTCTCCCCAAGCAATGCCTGCGTAGCGATCGCTCTTCACTTCTTTGACGATGCACCCTTCCGCTTCCGCCTTGCCATAGACGCTATAGCGCCGGATGCGGTGCTTAAACACAGACAGCCCTGCTTTTTTGAGAGCCTTTTGTACTTTTTCCCCTTCCTTTGATGGTGGCGGTGGCACAATCGTCAGCAGAATCTTGTAGCTGTCTTGCGGTAGCTCTGACAAGATGCCGATAGTTTGAACGACGGCCTCGACCGCAAATGCCGAAGTCGCACTTGGAATCACCAGCAGATCGCTGGTTTCAGTTAACCGAACTAGATCTTCGTCGGCAGGCCGAGCCGCAGTATCGATGATCATGTGAGTAAACTCTCTAGCCTCACCAACACTCTTCTCGTCGTAGATCTCAAAACGAGCTGAGCCGCGATTTCCCCAGCGCGAAGCACTGCGATTGAGATCGCTATCGACCAAAATCGTCTTATCTCGCTCAGCAAAGAATGCCGCTAGGTGAAGTGCGGTTGTTGTTTTTCCGACCCCGCCCTTAAACGACGCAACGGTGATGATCATGCTGTCACTACTGCATTACAGCCATGAGAATAACGCTTTTAGGGCTAGCCTGCCCAATAGTGAACTGAATTTTTACAGTCATGAGAATAGGCGTGAAGAGCACCTCTATGCTTTGTGTTGTTTACTCAGTGACCTAATCCACTTCTGCGTCGAGTTCTTCAGCATTCGCAACAACAGTATTAATCTCTGTCTCTAATTGCTCAACGGAAGGTAAGCTGTCTTTTAGTGTATCCGGCAGGTCACCCCCTATCCGATGAGTCGAAACCCCTATCGGCTTATTGACATCCTGGAGTGAGTATTCGGCAATGGTCTTGGTCTTGGTCTTGCACAGAATGATGCCAATCGTCGGGTTGTCGCTTGAATGCCGCATCAGGTTATCGATGGCTGATACGTAGAAATTCATCTTGCCCGAAAATTCGGGTCTGAAGTCGCCCATCTTCAGATCAATCACCACAAAACAGCGGAGCTGCAAATGGTAGAACAACAAATCGATGTAAAAGTCCTCTCCGCCCACGTCAAGATGATATTGACTTCCCACGAATGAAAAGCCTGTGCCTAGCTCCAGTAAAAAATCTCGAATGTGAGCTACCAATGCCTTTTCTAGATCACGCTCCTGAGCATTTTCAGCTAGATTGAGAAAATCAAAGTGGTAGGGGTCTTTGATAATGTTCTGAGCCAGATCAGACTGAGGGTTAGGCAACGTTCGAGCAAAATTGGTAATCGCTCCTCCTTGGCGCTGATAGAGGCTACTTTCAATCTGCATCGATAGAACGTTACGACTCCAGCCATTCTCAACCGTTTTTTGGATATACCAGAGGCGTTCCTCTCGGTCTTTGACCCTCTCAATCAAGACACAGTTATGGAACCACGGAATTTGTGCAGCAGCTTGCTGCACAATTGGTTCATCAGGCCACGCCTCGGCAAAAGCTCGCATATATTTGAGATTGCGTTGAGAGAACCCCTTCATGTCAGGGAATTCTCGTTTCAAATCTTTTGCTAGCCGAGAGATGATTTTGCTGCCCCAACCTTCTTGCTGCTGCCTAAAAAGTATTTCTCTGCCTATTTGCCAATACAGCAAGATTAGCTCCTGGTTGATGGCGATCGCGGCTTTGATTTGTGCTGAACGAATCCGTTGCTTTAGTTCGTTCAGCAGTGAGGAGTAGTTTTCGTCGCTTGGGAACAGGGGCGGTGTTTTGGGCATGTGGAGAGTCTATCAAAAGCGTGAGAGTCTGTAGAAATGTTTCTCCTAATACTGTTCTTATCGCTTACTGAACTTCAGCAGCGCTTCATTTTCTTCGATAAACAATATATTCGATAAACAATATAAAAGTAGAGAGCCTGACAAATATCAGCAAAACTGGCAAAATCACCTAATCTCTGTTTCTCTGGTTCTTGAGCTTTATCCAGTTCTGTAGAGCCATCTTTGATTACATACGTCATGAATTGCGCGCTCCAACTAACCTCATGTCAGATTAGCGTAATTTTAATTTGTACCTACAGTCTCACCTCTGTCTCGCTCGTCTTATTTTGGTGGTGGCGATCGCCCTATTTTCTCAATAAGATGGGGGCTGTTCTCAATAAGAGTCTCAGGTTTCACGACACGGCATTTAACCCCAGATTCGTCGTTCGTCTTTTTTTAGAAGACGAATAGAATGAGAGAGTCGTCATTT
>CAKZMO010000312.1 GCA_937128595.1 uncultured cyanobacterium
ATCGATTTTGCATGTTAATAATGAATCTTTAAATTGTAATGGCTCTGTTCATTTGAGAGGAACTCCTGAGAGCCTCAAAAATTAAGTTACGACCCCAGAAAAATGTATGATTTGGAAGAATCAAGAGTTGTAGAAATCTGGATAGTCCTTACATGAATACTACCGCTGAAATCTGCTTGTTTGGACGTATGAGTAGCGAAGTGTCATGACTGTGGAATATGTAAAAGTATTTGGTGAACGGAATACGGGCACAAACTTCCTGAACCAATTTCTTAATTTGAATACGACGCTGACTGTATTAGGTCATGGTAAGAACGACCGCTGCAAAGAAAGAGCAAATAAGATTTATGAGGCTCACAGAATTAAAGACGCACAGGTCAAAAGGTTTATTCGGGAACGGATGATTGATGCTGAGCGAGAACAGGAATTCTCAGATAACTTTGGCTGGAAACATTCAGCACCATCCCTACAAAAGCTGATGACTAGCCCGCGCTATAACCAAACGCTTTTTATCTGCTTGATTCGGAATCCTTGGAGATTCCTGACATCGCTGCACCGTAGACCTTACAACTTAGTTCCGATTCCCAAAGACGATTTTTCCAACTTCATCCGATCGCCATTTGTCGCATCTGCAAGAGAGGGGCTAGACGATACGTTCTTACCCGATCTCGTAACCCTATGGAATCTAAAAGTTGGTGCTTATCATCGTTTACATGACCAGTCGAACAGTAACGTACTGCTGGTGTATTACGAAGAGTTGGTGATTGATGTGGCACCGTTTGTCTCTCGCTTGAGCCAGTTCTGCGAAATTAACCATGCGGCGATTCAAATTCCGCAAGATTCAACCAAGAAAGAAAACAAGACCTATGCTGACTACAGGGCAGAAGTGCTTGAATATAATCCACTAGATACGATGAGTCGGGAGGACGCAAGCTATATTGGTCAACGACTCGCAAAACCGACGATTGAGCAGAGTCCTTATTTGGAACTCTATGAATCATGCTTGAGTGACTAACCCAGTAGTTGCATTGGTGTATCGGTTGGTACGGCAGTTACTCGACAGTTAAAAAATGATAGGAAATAAGACAGAATATTAGGCTCAATGAAAATTGCTCATGTCATTAACCCGTTTACCGCTAAAAAAACGCAAGATCTATACCTAGCACAACCCATCACATTTAAGACGA
Source organism: uncultured cyanobacterium (assembly GCA_937128595.1). Classification (GTDB taxonomy): domain Bacteria; phylum Cyanobacteriota; class Cyanobacteriia; order CAKZMO01; family CAKZMO01; genus CAKZMO01. Next base: position 1,188 of record CAKZMO010000312.1, read on the forward strand.
TGGAAACGGCTCAATCCTTTGCCAGAGGGTTTGGTATTGAAGTTGAGCTATATGCAGCCTACTTTCCAAAAGATGAAGCGATCGTGCCGGAGAGTTTCATCAAAACACCGCCGCTGGAGCGATCGATGCTAGATGTTGTTAGCAGTCAGCATCCAGCACCCCGAAAATTGCCGTTACTCAAGGACATCCTCGATCGCGTGTTTGAAGCGACTGATGCAGATTATTTAGTTTATACCAATGCTGACATTGCACTAATGCCGTTTTTCTATACATTTGTCACGCAACAGATAGAGAAGAAGTTTGATTGTTTTTCTATTAATCGGCGCACCATTCCTAAGGACTATCGAGGGATCGTAGACATTCCCATGATGTATGCCGAATATGGTCAAAATCATCCAGGACATGACTGTTTTATCTTTCCTCGAAATATCTATTCGCAATACAAAATATTCGATGCTTGTATTGGCGTCGGAGGGATAGGGCGAGTACTATTGTTTAATATGATATGTAATGCTCAAAAGTTTAAAATTTTCAGAAACGTTCACTTAACGTTTCATTTGGGCAACGATCGAACAGAAGGACTCTCAGGCTACGGTGGTGGAAACGATTACCTCTATCACAACACGTATCAACTACAACAAATTGTCGCCCATTATCAATCTATTAATAAGCTATCTGACCATCCCATCATTCAAAAATTTCTGGACAGCGACAGATCAACCATGAAGATTCCTGGTTATAAATATTGAAGGAAAGTGTTGCGTTAATTCCTCTGTAAGTAGGGTATTACAGCTTACACAGTGCTTCTCGCACAGTATTGATTAGTCAGAAACCGCTGAGCTTATACCAATTTAATGTGAAGTGCAAAATCATACCCACTTCGAGTTCATGGCATGTTTTGATAATGGTGACGAAATGTTGCTTAACGATGCGGACTTGAGATGGCAAGTTTATGGCATAGTGACACAATCACACCATCAGGCTTGGAATGCCATGTCTCTTCGCCCTCAATCTCATAATGCAGTGCCTGCGGAAACGAAACGAGTCGCCGAGGCTATCTTTCCAAATGGAAATCTCTGTATTACCTTATCTAAAGAACTCTCTGGCTTTATTGACGACCAGGATTTTGACCGCCTATTTTCGACACAAGGGCAACCTGCCATATC
>CAKZMO010000313.1 GCA_937128595.1 uncultured cyanobacterium
GTGGGCACGATAGACCCTGAATCGTCACTCATCAGGATGTTTTCCTCTTCTGCAAGAATGTCTTGAACGGCCTGCCAGATGCGTCTGAACTTTTGCACGACACCCACTGGACTGTCGCTAGAGTCCCCTTCCACAGAGTCTACGAGATTTTGAATTCGATCCATACGAGTCGCCAGATTTTCCAGGTTGCCAATTGCAACATCGCGGCGAGAGATGGAATCACGAAGCAAAACAGTCATTTCGCCAATTTCGTTCTTCAGGCGTTCGTTTTCGCGCTTGCGGCGAGTTTCCCAACCTTTGATCCCGGCTTTCGATCGTCGCTCAAATTTCAGTTGCGACTGGGCATCGTTGTAGAGCGTGATGTATTGGTCGCGTTCAGATTGAGTGGTTTCGAGCTGCACTAATAGTTCACCACTGCGAGTCTTTTCTTGGTCGTAAAGGGTGAGATAGGACTGTGCCTGAGTTTGTACCTCTTGGTAGAGAACAAGCGTCGATTGATATCGGTTTTGTTCTTCTACATAGAGTTGATGATTTTGTTCGACCTTTTCTTCAGTTTCCTGCACCTTCTGCTCTAGATCACTTTTTTGTGATCGGAGAGTCATTACGAGTTGTTTCGATTCGTGGGCAGAGAGAGGCTCTGCCTGAGAACCCATTGGATACCTTATGGCATTTCTGGCGTTTTCATCGAGGCGACCAGCATCTCTCATAGCAACACCTGACTTCGTCTAGCTTAAGTTCTATGTTTAGGTTGCCCATTTTGGAACAGGCCAAATCAGATATTCAGCTTTAAGTAAATTTTTACTGAGGTTGAAGCCCACATTGAAAGACGCGAACAGGGAAAAGTTGAAATATTTTTCTGAAAGATTGTGCGCTACGGGCTGCAAAGCATTTTTCCGAGCTGCGCTTACTTCAGCAAAAAAGTGCTCGTCAATTGAAAAAGTGTCCTATTATTTCTCCAAAATTCTAATTTGGTTCAAAGCTAAGGTTCGAAGCCAGAAACCTAACCACTGAGAGCACCCTAGATTTCGGAAACAGTTCAAAAAACGTTAGATTTTGGTAGGATTCAATGAGCGTTTGAATGATTGACGTAGACACTTAAATAAGTGAATCAGACGCTGTGATTTGCGCAACAGCCACTCCGGATCTGCCCCTGTTTTCTCTGTCTGATTATGTCAGGCGCAGTCACAAGGGCAACACCCATCTGGGTATACCTCTCTAATACTGCGATGCTGGGGGCTAAAGTTGATCACCGCTCTTGAGAATCAGTGAGTCTATTTTTAGAGTTCATTTGATTTAGCGTTTTGAATCACTTAGATTTGGGATGACTGGAGGTAGAACTCTACGCGGTTCTCTGAACGCTTCTCGAAGTCTTATTGATGTACCCCCCTCAGCAGGTTAATGCATGAAATTCAAAGGGGAGCTAATTGTGGGAATTCTTTCATTCTCGGCTACGGTGGCGATCGCCTCTGCAGCTTCATTTGGCAGCGTTGCAGATGTGTATGACGCCGTTCAAGGCACTCCAGAACCGCTGAAAGCAGACACGACAAGTCAGGGATTGGTTGACCCGTCCAAATCGTCATCAAGCTGTGAGGCTCAACTCACTGCTCAAAATCCGAGTTCTCTTGTCAACTTGCGTGCCGAACCCACAATTGCTAGTACTCTTCGCGGTTACGGGCTGGTGGGCGATCGCGTTTCTGTGCTTGACCAAACTCAAGGATTCGACGGTTACACCTGGTACAACGTGCAGTTCCCTCGTTCTAGGGCGATCGGCTGGATTCGGGGCGACCTCCTGATTATTGACAGCCAAGAGCAAACCTGCACCGTGCAAGCGAATACACCCAATCCCTCAGAAAACATTGCTCCCGTACCAGAAGAGAACGAACCCGATGACGTTTCTATTGCTGATTTTCGAAGAGATGATGATCGAGCTGCAACGCCTGTCGTCGATTCAGAGCAACAACGGTTCGACTCCTACACTCAAGAAGAAATTAATTTCTTCTTAGATATTGCGATGGGTACGGAGTTTGGAGGATACAGCCGCGTTGTTCGCAAATGGAACAGCGACATTAAGGTTCGCGTTATCGGTTCTCCAACATCGCAAGACCAGCAGACCTTGCGTTCTATGATCAGCGAACTCAATGAACTTCTCGATGCAGCCGATCCAAACAGTATTGATATTGAACTGCTGAGCGCGTCATCGAGGGGGACTGCCAACGTTGAAGTTTATATCGTACCTAGTAGCCAGTTTCGTCGATATGAACCTCATGCGTTACCGGGTCAGCTTGGATTTGCTTGGCCTCGTTGGAGCAATAATGACGAAATCTACACTTCACGCATTTTCGTTAGTTCGACAAATATTACTCAGAATGAGCGATCGCACCTCCTTCGAGAAGAGTTCACTCAGTCCTTAGGTCTCATGCGTGATACCGAAGATACCCGATACCAAAGCAGTATTTTCTATCAATGGTGGACAGATACGACTGCTTACACCGACCTCGATCGCGCCATTATTTCAATGCTATATCGTCCTGATGTCACATCAGGAATGACCTCCACTGAGGTTGCGAGCCGTCTACAATCACCAGAACAACCCACAGTGACGACGACCGCTAGAAAAAATGACAATCTCCTGAAGCGCGCGCTTGGGGCGATCGGCATCAGATAGAACATTGGGTGAAGCGATCTGACTTCTTGAATTCGCACTCGCAACGATTCATCACCGCAATAGATAGGCTCTTCTTGAATCGGCAAGCAAAAACCGAGGACAACGTATATCGTCCTCGGTTCAATCGGTTTTCAGGTGTGTATCCAAGGAGAGACAACAAAGCTCACGTTGGATGACTCAGCTACAACTTGTTTGCTCTGGAACAAAAGAGAACAGACTTAACTATTCAAGTAAATAGAATGCAACCCAACCAGGTTGACCAGCCAACTTTGCCCAACCATCTGAGTTGACAGAAGTGATGTTTACGCGAGTACCATTTGGCAAAGTGGTAATAATCTGTCCGGCTGAAGATGGAGTGGCGCGCACACGGAGAGCCGAAGCTTTCACGGAATAGGCTCCACCGCCACCGACAGGAGGAGTGGTAGTGCCGCCACCTCCTGTGATGTAAGCACCAGAAACCCAACCCGCTTGACCCGCAAGCTTAGCCCATCCGCCTTGGAAAGAAGAGACGTTGATTTGGGTGCCATTGGACAGAGTCGTTAAGACTTGACCCGAAGTAGAAGGGGTTGCGCGCACATTCAAAGCCGAGGCTGTCACGCTATATGGAGTTCCAGAGACTGGAGGAGTCGTACCACCCCCTGAAGAGAGATACGCAAAAGAAACCCATCCAGCCTGACCTGCAAGCTTAGCCCATCCCCCCTGGACAGAAGACACATTAACTTGAGTTCCCTGCGACAAAGCTGTGATGACTTGTCCAGCCGTGGAAGGCGTTGCGCGCACATTGAGGGCAGACGCAGTTACTGTATAAGACGTTCCACTGACAGGAGGAGTTGAAGTTAGACAACTGATGTCAGTGGGTAGCCCTAACGCAGAAGCGGTGCTTGGCCCAACAATGCCGTCAATCAGCAGACCATTTCGGCTCTGGAAGCTTCTTACTGCTGAAGTCGTGATGGGGCCATAAACATTATCAGCTGAGACACCTACAGCTTGCTGAATGCTACCCACAGCAGCACATTGAGCGCCTGGACTCACAAGCGCGTGAGCATCGGGAGCAGCGCCGATGATACCGACTGCCGCGACTGTACCGACCGCACCAGCGATCGCCGATTTGGGAATTTCAAGATTGATCTCGTCAAATGAGCGCAGTTGGGGTTCTGCGCCTGGATCTTCGTAGCCAACAGAATTCTGAGTAAATGCAAAGATTTCCATGGTGTTGTACCTGTAACTTTGGGTTAAAAGCTTCACGTCTATTCAAAGCCTGAGCTGGAACGTTGGGTAAGCTCCAAGCGTCTCAGCACAGAATTTGAAGGAGGCTTAGACTAATTTGAACTGCTGTTTGAGAAGTAAATTCCCATAGTTTGCAGCACTGTTTGATTAGATTTTGTTGTGCAGATTGGCAGCAACATTTCAAATAGCAAGACAGTACGATTTATATCATAAAAGTTAGTGAATGTCGCTATTCAAAAGATTTGCGCAACAAAGCGAAGTGAATGAGTTTCAGATGCCAAAGTACGATCGCTCTGCATGTTGACTGCAATACCAATTTTTAGGGTACTTCCTTTATGCCTGCGCCCCTGAAACAACTAGGCGAATTACTAGAAGATAGTCTTAAAACCCAGTGACAGCATCAAAACTACCAACACAATAATTGTTTTTGGAATTCACAAAGCAGCGACAAGTCATTCTATTTCCTGTATTTTTCCTGACAAGGAATATATGGCTGTGACTCGACACAAAGGTCTCAGTCATATTCCGAACAAGGCAAGATTCTCTCGCTAGGCAATGATTTAAATCACTGTTGATGCAATACATTTCGGAAAACCGGGTGCGATCGCAGCCAGTTCAATAACCGAACAGCCACATCCTGATTTTCCTTCTTTGGGCCGGGTGATGTCATTAAGAGCCAAACGCTCTGGGTGAGTCATTGAAAGAGGGATGCACTATTATGGGACTTCGATTATTTTCGGCATTGATGGCGATCGCATCTGCTGCAATATTAGGCAGCACAGCCTATGGCTCCGCCGTCCGCACGGACACTGTTTCTAATATGTCGTCTGATACTGCTGCTGAGCCCCTCTACGATGCTGCATCTGACTACGGCATTACAGAGCAGTCTGGAATAGGCTCAGGCGCTCGTGTTCCTTCCGCCTTTAGTTACGAGCAGATCAATTACTTTTTGGAAGTTGCCCTCGGTAGTGAATATGGCAGCTCATCCTCTTTTGTTCGGCGCTGGGAAGACGACATTCGCATTCGCATCAACATTCCAGAATCGGAGGGTGTGGATAGTCAAACTCAGCAAGAAGTGCAGGAGACAGTTGCAGATGTGGTCTCAGATCTGAATCGACTCATTGCTGAAACTCACGGCATATCTTATCCAAATGTAGGCACAACTCAGCAGCGACCGATTCGCATTGAAATTGCTGAGAGCGCGGACGCCGAAGCCAATCTTGACTTCTATTTTGTCAAAGCTGAAAACTTTCCTATTTATGATTCCAATACTCGGCAAGGACAAGTCGGCTTTGTCTGGACGTGGTGGAACCAAGATCGAATCAACCAGTCTCGAATTTTAGTTGCGTCTAACCATCTCAGCAAGGCAGAAAGAGATCACGTCATTCGCGAAGAAATTACTCAGGCATTGGGTATTCTCAAAGACTCGTGGAATTATCCATCCAGCATTTTCTATCAAGGCTGGACAGCTCCTACAGAGTATGACCCCATTGATGAGGCTGTTATCAAAATGCTCTATTCCCCTAATATTCGCCCGGGTATGTCGGCAGCGGAAGTAGAAGCTATTCTCAATGACCTTTAAATATATAGCGATTCAGTTTGGGCATCGAATTGAATTCAAATATTTTTCAGATTTAGTAGAAATATCGTTTTATTTTTGTGGTCTGAAAGAATAGCAACGTGGCTTAAAACCTCACTAATATGCTTACTCGTGGGTATTGGAAAAGGATGAATGGATGAAACAGGAACATCAAGCATATAAGGCACATCATCAACACAGAATCCAGATAGATGTTGAGCATGGACTTTTGTCAGAATCAAGAACTGCTTTGCTGTGGTTGATACGTCTCTGGACGACTTAAGCCTACTGGAGTTAGATTGGCTAGAGTGAAATCTACGAACTAGATCATGCAGGTTGATAAGTTTAACAAATTGATCGTTAAACATCATGAAGTCGCTCTTAAGTTCTGGATTTTCAAGATATTCAGGTGCGCGAGACACTTTCACGATGACGTCGATAGGCAGTGCTAAAAATTGATCCAGGACTCTGAATACTATTGAGTGACAGGTCTGGGATGGTTCGTTGCTCTGGGAAACTAATGATGCCAGCATAATTACAAGGTTGCAGAAAAAGTAAAAGTTCTAGGAGCAAATGCTCTCTGAGATTGTGATTAAGAGATGGCTCTTGAGCAATACTCTGAATGCTGTTGAAATGAATCTTGCCTAGTGTTCTAGGTGGCAGATTTGATCTATTAGATTGACTGACTACTTATATCCAAAAGGTATCGTTGTCTAGGTCATGCTCGTAAGATTGACTTCATATGCAACGTTTTCTCAATCGTTGTTAATAGATGGTCATGCTGACAAGGTTTTGTTAAATACTCAGATGCACCTAGTCCCATGGCTAATTGTCGATGTTTACTGCTGCTTCTAGACGTTAGAACTATTACAGGAATTTCTGCTAATCCAGCTTTTTTCTTGATTGTTTCTAAAAATTGAAAGCCGTTTACTCTAGGCATTTCGAGATCACAGACGATTGCTTTTATATTGGGATTTTGATCGAGTTTCGATAAGGCATCGAATCCGTCAGTGGCTTGAGTCACACTATAGTTTGCGCGATGTAAGATTGCTGTTAATGTTTGTCGAATGGTTGGCGAATCATCAATAACGAGTAATAGAGGAATTTGATAGAGTTTTGTATTTAGATCAGAATTATCAGAGATTGTGATCGAATTAGACCCAGTTTCAGATAGCGCTAACTGTTGCGATGATGCTATCGAGCGATGTTCGGATCTAAAGGAATCTGTGAGAGGTTGAACTGCCGATTGTCTATCATTTTCTAACAGCGACTTTTCAGAGTGTCTCAGGTCTTGGATGAGAGTTAGGATATCAATAACAAGTGCCAGTTGGTTATTGCCAAAGAAACAGCAGCCGTGAATAAAGGGTGCTGCTGTTATGTTACTCACCAATGGTCGAATAACTAGTTCTTCTTCGCTCAGAATCGCATCGACCTCGACTCCCGTGAGGTGACCTTCAATATTTAAAACCAATACAGGATAGCGATCGCCCGATGTTGAAGGCGATCGCCTTTTGCTTATGCTTGACTCTTGTTTCTGACCACGAATTTGGAGAATAGCCTGCGCTGTCTTGGAATAGTGCAAGAGCTGAGATAGGGATAACAACCGAAGTTTCGTTTCTTGAGATGAGGTTTTCCAATGTAAAATTCGTCGATGATCTGAAGTGACCTGTATTTGTTCTGGACTTGGGAAAATAATTCGTTCGACACTGTCTTCAGGGAGAGCATAGATATTGTCATTGACACGACAAAGCAAGAGTCGAATAATGGTCAAAGATAACGGAAGCTTTAGAGAAAAAGTCGTTCCTTGATTAGGAGTCGAATTGATTGTAATGTGCCCATTTAGCAGGTCAAGCTGCGATCGCACAACATCTAGTCCAATGCCCCGACCAGACAAATTACTGAGTTCTGATGACGTTGAAAAACCAGGCTGAAAAACAAGCTGAAGAATCTCCTGTGAAGACATTCTTTGTAGCTGCTGGGATGTCGCTAGGCCCGTCATTAGAGCTTTACTCTTCACCTTTTCGAGGTCAATACCTTTGCCATCATCACGAACTTCAATGACCGTATATTGGCCTTGATTGTAGGCCGATATCTGGATGCAACCCGATGTAGATTTACCGATTTCTTGACGCTCTTGGGGCTGCTCAATCCCGTGATCAAATGAGTTGCGAACGAGGTGCAAGAGTGGATCATATAACTTTTCAACGACCCATTTATCGAGAAGTAGATTGGTTCCGCGTGTTTCTAATTTAACGTCTTTCCCATAGGATCTCTTCAGTTGCTTAAGCACCTGAGGAAATCGACTGACAAGGGTATCGAGAGACTGCATTCTAGTCGCCGTCACGTTTTCCCAAACATGCTTGATGAGACGCTTCTTTTTGTGAATATTCTTTTGAGCATCTTTGGAAGACGATTCTGCTGCTTCCAAGGATCTCTGAAGATGACCTGCTTCTTCAACAAGAGTTTGAAGCATCAAATGTAGTTTTGTATATTGATCCATCTCCAGAGCATCAAATGACTGAGTGCCATATCCAATCGTGTTCAAAGTACCTGAAGATGAACTCTGAGAAGTCGTAATCTGGGCTAAATTTGACCGAATAAATGCCGGATTTAGGTGTTGAGTCACCCAATCTTGTAAGGCATCAATGGTACTTAGATGAGTGTCCATCCGGTCAGTCAGACTCTGCATCTTCAGTCGCAATTTCTCACCTTCATCAGCCTGTTTGTTCTGGCTAATTAGAAGTTCACCGGCGAGTCGATCGAGATCCTGAAGTTGGTTAATCTGAACACGAATTGTCGGAACGGGCATCGTTCGGCTCTCCGATTGAGCTTGAGCTGCCGCTCCATTAGAACGTATCGTCTCTGGGTTTTCAGCTTGGAATTTAGGTGTTGATGTCTGGGTAACCTCTAGTTGAGTAAATTCCTGGTCAATACCCGAGGGTTCAGCTTTATGACGAGTCTGAGGATCGACGACTTTTTGGTCAAGAATCTGCTCTAGGGAAGCTTCAAACTCGTCAAATGATGTGAGTTCAGAGGAATGAAGGTCTGAATCTTCAGTATCGTCGAAAGTGTCGTCAAACTTCTCTTCGAAGTCTGTAAAGTCATCGTCGAAGAAGATGGCGTCATCTGATTCTGAAAACGCTTCAGATGGCTCGCTCGTGAAGATTTCTTCTTCCCAAGATTCAAGAAGGGGAGCGGTCGCTGGTAAATCAGCGTCATCATCTATAGATGCTGCTGAGCTTTTCATTGAAGATAGAGCGTTGTCCAATCCTGGAGCCTCGGCAGACGTAAGACGCTGAAGCTCTGCGGATACCGTTCCTCCTTGAGTGCGATCGCCCGCTAATACTGCAGCGTGGCCATTTGACAAATCTGCGATCGCCCATTCTGCAATCTCTAACACCTGATCTGAATGATGATCGAGTGCGGCTAGCGTTGCTTGGGCGATCGCCTTAAATCCAGGCAAGTTGAGTGATTCTGCGAGACCGATAAAGACATCCATCTGAGTTCTGAGCGTTTCTTCAATCGCGTCAGGATTCTCTGATTGAAGTGCCTGACCCAGACGATTGAGTCGGTCGGTAATGCCCGTCTCAAAAATTGACGCCACAATATCAAATCCCAACTCTTCAGACGTGGGAATCGTTGCCCCCTCGCTAAAGTCGTCTCCCCATTTATCTTGAAGCTGAGCGATAACAGCCGCAATCCGGTTGAGGATATCAGCTTCGTCAACGGTCTGATGAGTAAACTCAGCCGTTAAGAGAAGCCGCAAACACTCATACCCATCAAAGAGCAGAGATTTGACTTCTGCATCGAGTTCGAGTTCCGGTTTATAAAGAGACTTGAAGACATCTTCTAAGGCATGAGCGACCTTCATCACAGTCTCACGTTCAATGCTTGCTGCCGCACCTTTTAACGTATGCGCCGCTCGCATCAGTTGATGCACCGTTTGCGTATTGCGCTCTTCAGCGAGATTCATGAGACCCTGCTCGATTGAACCCAGTAAGTCTTGGGCTTCGAGCATGAACTGGTTTTCAGCTTCAGCGTAGAAAGACAAATCAGCAGGCATAATGTTTAGAAATGATAGCAAACAGCAATGACATAAACGGACATAAACCCGTTCTGATAGAAAAGTAGAGACTGTGAGTGTAGGAGTATAGAAGAAGAGTCATAGACTCTCCTCCCAAAGAGAATTGAGCCAATAGCTAGGTCAATTAGTTCACCTTGAACTGACCAATGCCATCTTGAAGCGTTTGAGAAGTTTGGAGCAGATGCTGGAACGAGTTTGTAATTTGAACAGCTCGATCTGAAGTATGATTTGCAGTTTCTGTCAGACGCTTCATAATCTGGTTGACCGATTCAGATTGCTGCGTCTGAGTCTGCGCCGCTTGGGTAATGCCTTCAACTAAACCACTAATCTGCTTCGTCGCATTTACAATTTCATTCAGGCTTTGGCGAGTTTCTGTCACCAATTCTGTCCCTCGCACGACCTGCTCAATGCCCGTTTCCATTGCATCAGAGACTGAACTGGTTTCAGATTGAATGCCCTGAATGAGCTTCTCGATTTCAGCCGTAGCTTCAGCCGATTGCTGAGCCAACAGTCGCACTTCATCAGCGACAACCGCAAAGCCTTTTCCATATTCCCCAGCGCGAGTTGCCTCGATTGAAGCATTGAGCGCTAGCAGATTCGTCTGAGTGGTGAAACTATCAATCAGGCTGACAACCTTTGACACCTTTTGAGAAGATTCACTCAAACGCTTGATTTTTTTCGTGGTTTCAGCAACCGTTTCACGGATGACCAAAATGCTTTCAACCGTTCGGTTCATGGCCTGATCGCCATCCTGAACCGTTTGGTTGGCCTGCTGCACAGCCGCTTCGACTTGTCGAGCACTGGCATCGACCAAATGAGTCGAATCGATCATTGACTGGATCCGATTCAGAGCATCATTGATTTCATCTAAACCCTGTTGGGTCTGGTCTGACAGACTCCTCATTTCTATTTCACTGCCTTGGGAGGTTTGGGTCACTTCTTGGGCGGCATCTTTCACCTGTACGACTAGCCGTCGAAGAGACTGAATCGTGTTGTTGTAGGCATCGGCTACCGTTCCCATCTCATCTTCAGACAACGGAGCGCGAACCGTTAGATCACCGTCAAGAGCTGGACGCACTGCCATCAATAGTTGAACAGCTCGTTGCTGGAGGCTTTCTTTTGATGCTTTCTCACGGGCAGCAGCTTCTGCGAGCTGCTCTGACTTGGCCTGAAGTTCGTTGGCATATTCGGCTTGCTGAATGCCGTTGCCAACTTGTAGCGCGACCTGCATGAGTAAGTTGATTTCCTCCTCTTCCCAAACACGGGAACCCGTGTTTTGAAATGCCGAAAGTAAGCCCCAAAGCTCTTTGCCCTTAAAAATAGAGACGACCGCACAGGCTTGTACTTGGTATGCTTCCAGAGCTTCAACATGGCAATCTGTCATGGGTTTGGGTGCCTGCTGGCTATTCAGGTGTCCGTTTTCCCAAAGAATCTCTCCAACATGAATGTCATGGACCACCAATGGAATGTTGTCGCGGAACCTCCCCCCTTGGTGTTCATTGAGATAGGGGTCTTCCCATCCACTGCCGACAAGAGAGGGATAATTGCCTGTGACAGATTCACTTATGAAGTCGCCATAGAAGTCAGAACGAAATTTATAGATGGTGACCCGCTCTACCTTGAGCAAATGCCGAACTTCTCGAGTTGCAGTATTAAAAATGGTGTCAAGATCTAAGGTATTGCGAACGCGGTTGACCACGCGGTTTACGGCTTGAGCTCGCTCAATTCCTTGCTGCAATTGTAGAGCTTTTGTTTGACTGTCGTTGAGAGCTTGTGAATATTGCAGGGCAACGCCTAGTTGATTAGCGACTCTCATTAACAGTTGCATTTCGTTTTCTTGCCAGGTACGAGTACCTGAGTTTTGATAGGCTGCGAGGAGTCCCCAGAGCCGTTGTCCTTGAAAAATAGGCACGATGACATAGGCTCGCACTTGAAACTGCTTTAGGATATCGACATGACAGTCGCTGTGCCCGACAGTATAGATATCGCGAACGGCGAAGCTTTCACGATTGGCGTAACGTCCGCCTTGGGTGTCTTGAAGATGAGTATCTGGCCAGACCGTTTTGATGCCTGGGCCAACGAGTGGACGCCAATCACTACCCACAGATTCTGAAACATAGGTGCCGCTCCAGTCTTCGTGAAATTGATAAACAGACACGCGATCGCACTCTAGCTGATACCGCACCTCCCGAGTGGTGGTGTCAAAGATTTCATCAACGGTCACCGACTTACGAATTCGTTCTACGATTTGGTTAATCGATTTTTCGCGCTCAGCTGCTTGTTGGGCTTGTGCTAAATATTCTGATTGCTGAATAGCGACTCCCAACTGTCCGCTGATCTGCTCTAATAGTTGCATTTCGTTTTCTTGCCAGGTACGAGTACCTGAGTTTTGATAGGCTGCGAGGAGTCCCCAGAGCCGTTGTCCTTGAAAAATAGGCACGATGACATAGGCTCGCACTTGAAACTGCTTTAGGATATCGACATGACAGTCGCTGTGCCCGACAGTATAGATATCGCGAACGGCGAAGCTTTCACGATTGGCGTAACGTCCGCCTTGGGTGTCTTGAAGATGAGTATCTGGCCAGACCGTTTTGATGCCTGGGCCAACGAGTGGACGCCAATCACTACCCACAGATTCTGAAACATAGGTGCCGCTCCAGTCTTCGTGAAATTGATAAACAGACACGCGATCGCACTCTAGCTGATACCGCACCTCCCGAGTGGTGGTGTCAAAGATTTCATCAACGGTCACCGACTTACGAATTCGTTCTACGATTTGGTTAATCGATTTTTCGCGCTCAGCCGCCTGCTGGGTTTGTGCCAATAATGCAGCTTGCTGTCGTGCAACAGAGAATAACCTGCCCACTTTGCTAACAAAATCAATTTCGTCTTCTTTCCATTCGCGAGGTCCACGACACTCATGCACACACAAAAGCCCCCAAAGTTCGTCTCCTTTCAGCAAGGGAACAACTAGATTCGCACGCACATCGAACCGGGTTAAAATACTAAGATGGCACTCTTTCAAATCGGCCTTATAGACATCTGATATGGGGTTAATGAATCCTTCTGCATATTTAGGGGCAAATCGGTCGCCAAAACAGTGATCTTCTACCTTAGCTGCAAGCGCCGATGAGATGCCCGCAGCAACATCTTCAGCCACAAACTCACCGGCATCGTGTCCAGAGTCTGGATAGAACTGAAATACACCAACTCGATCAGTATCTAAAACCCGACGAATCGTTGATACCGTCGTGGTATAGAGAGACTGAGTATCAGTTGCTTTCAGAATTTCATTAGTAATGCTGGTCAAGTTTTTTTCTTGGACTGCGCGTCGTTGAGATTGATTCTGAAGCCGATAAGCCTGAAGATGAATGACCAATTCACGGATAATTTGCTGAGGGACTTCAATCTCATGTTGTTGCCATGGGCGAGGCTGTTGACATTGCTGCACAACCAAAAGTCCCCAGACCTGGTTATCTATCAGAATGGCTTGGCAGAGACTTGCCTTAACCTGGAATCGAGCCATTAATTGTCGCTGATGAGCCGTCAGCGGAATCTTCCGTACATCAGCAATGGCGTAGATATTTTGCTTTTGATAAATTTGAGCCTGTTTAAGGCCAAAGCAACTGGCGTCTAATTGCTCTCCTGCGCTGGGTGTCCATCCCTCGGTCAGCGCTTCGGCAACAACAGTGCCTTTGGTATCGCTGTCGAAGCGATAGATTACAACTCGGTCTGCTCTTAATAGTTGTTGAACTGAATCAGTAACCACCTGGAGCAACACATCAAACTCCTGCTCACGTTGCATGAGTTGAATAATATTCGTGATGTGATGGCGGATCGTTTTCAGTCCCTGGTTGAGGTTGTGCTCAAAAAGGTGATGTGGGGATTGTGAAACCGTCTCGCTAAAGTGAAGAATTTTTTCTATGTTTTGCTTTAGCGTTGTGTTGTCGAGAAGACCTAGCTTATCTAGCTGACTTTCAATTTCAATAGCGGATGCCGTTATTGCCTCCAGTTCTGCTTCTAAGGGAACAACAGGTTGGGGGCTAGACAACGTATGATCAGATTCTAAAGAATTAGAAGAAACAACTGCATAAGCCATTTCTTCCGCTTTGCCAAACTCACCATTTATGGCCACATCGATATCTAAATTTCCACTCATTTCTGAATTTTCAGATGTTTTTGAAAACGGTGTTTCTACTAAAAAATCACCAAATAAGTCATCTTGCTGATTCTTTGTTTCAGAAGAACGAATAGGCTGCAAGCTAGTCATAGGAAAATCCTCTGGGCTAATATCAATAGAGTGTAGTGAATTGGTTGATGCACGGGAAAAATGCTCTAATCAAGACTCAATAGCAACGAGAAGTCTTGATTGACTGACAAAAGTTCTGGTGTAGGTTGGTGTTGAGCAAAGCGTATAGCCCCAAAGTGGCATTCAAGAAACGCAAAGCGTCTCCGAAGGAGACAACCCAACAGCAGAGACGGTTTCGATGGGTTACGCTGACGCTAACCCATCGACGACAGAATCGGGGTTTCGAGAGTTTTATCAGTCAACTAGCGAGAAGTCTGGCGGCTAAAATGAATAGCCTTGATAT
Source organism: uncultured cyanobacterium (assembly GCA_937128595.1). Lineage (GTDB taxonomy): Bacteria > Cyanobacteriota > Cyanobacteriia > CAKZMO01 > CAKZMO01 > CAKZMO01. The sequence continues at coordinate 14,148 of CAKZMO010000313.1, forward strand.
TGTTCTTATACTTCAAACTCTTTCTTGACTTAAATGCATAGGGCTCCAATGTCTAAGATAGGAACAATATTAGACTTGAAATATCCTGAAATGAGCGGCATCATGCTTGACGGAAAGATGGCTGGATCGGGTTTTCCAATTTCAGCCTGATCGTAGAGTTGGATGTCGATAATTTGAGGAATTACAAAACCGAGCATCTTGTTTTCGTGCTGAACAACAAGAGAAAACAAGTGAGAATTTTTCAAGGAGTGAATATGATCTTGTAACAGAAATGAGGGCTTCTCTAATTTTTGAGCCAAATCAATCAGGGTCAAGATTTTTCCTCGATAGTTGTAGATGCCTAAAATAGGTTCGGGCATCTGAGGAATGGGTAAGATGTCATACACCGAAACCTGAATTACCTCTAAAATAAGACTTAGGTCAATTGCTGCAATTTCATTGAGGCTATAGTAAACATTCAAAAATCGAGATACGTGTTCTGAACGACTTAAATTTGTGTTTTGAGGAACTAAAAAAGCCGATTTTTCTTGACTTTCTCCTTGACTTAGCCAATCAACGAGCGCTAAGCCTGTTGAGCATGAGTCAGAAGAGGTGATCTCAATTTGTTTGAGCCAGTCAGCAGCAACCGTTCCCTCTTTCCGACCAAAGATCCGTATCCCTTTAACATTCTTGAGATGGAGTCTCTTTAAGGCACGATTAATAGGAGGCACAACATCTGCTTGTTTCGGTACAGATGACGCTTCGACTAGAATTAGAAAATGTTGATCCGCATAGGTGACATTTACCGTCATTTTCTTGGGTTGAAAATGATAATTCATAATGTGGGCGATCGCCTCCGGATCACCTCGCTTTGCTAAAGCAACAATGTCTCTTTTGTTTAATGTTTCCAATGATTGCATCTGTTTTTCTGGGCTAACTTAAAAAGAGCCTATACAGTCCTTTTTTTGCTAATTAAATGACATTAGCTAATCAAGCTTGTTTTGTATCAGTTGAATTGGTTTTTGATGAGATAGATCGAATAACCCAACCGAACATTTTGACAGCTCAAATCGACAACTTCATCTCTACTGAACTGGAGCAGTCAAATAGGCATACGAGTTTTATTAATTAAATTTTTGACCGTCTGCACTAGCAGCTCCATATTTACTGGTTTCGTAACATAGGCATCTGCACCTAGCATCGTGCCCCAAATTTTATCGCCCTCTGTCTTTTTTGTTGAGCAGAGCACAACTGGAATTGACTTCATCTCAGGACTTTTTTTGAGCTGTACACATAGCTCGAATCCACTTTGGCCAGGCAGAATAACGTCTAAAATGATCAAGTCAGGCTTGCTTGCTTCGAGCCATTTTTGAGCTTCTTCAACACTTCTTGAAAGGATAACTCTAAGGCCGACGTCGTATAGACATTGGGTAATAATTCCTGATTCTGTCAGGCTATCTTCAACTAGTAAGATGGTGTTCATATTGCTATAGATTTGGGTTACAGAACTTAGATCATCATTGAAATTTTGATAGATGAGCACCAAAAAAAGTCAGCATAAATACTAGAGGTTTTATGCAATCTTGGTTTTAGGATGAACCAGTTTTAAGACATCAAGAGGAATTGAAAAATTTATGTTGCTAAGCATAAATTTTTTGTTGATCACCTCCTGTAATAATTTGACGCTGGTTAATATCTTCGTCTGTTGATTGAGCTGGTGTAAATAAGATTTTTTTGGCAACAGACAAAACTTTTTCTGCATTAATAGGCTTGGGCAGAAAGCCTGTGGCCCCTACAAGTTTTGCTCTAACCCGATCTACAATGCCATCGTTTCCAGTAAGTATAATGATGGGGGTATTCTTGAATGCCTCCATTCGGCGGATTTGGGCGCAAATTTCATATCCACTGGCAACGGGCATAACTAAGTCTAGAAAGATTAATTGCGGTTTTTTTTCAATCAGGGTAGGTAATGCTTTCAACGAGTCTTGAATGCCGCAAAAGCGAAAACCAGCACGGGTCAAAATTTCCTCTAACTCTTGTCCAACAGCAATGCTATCGTCAATGCACAAAATAAGAGGTGCGTGCGATCGCACTAAGGGCTTCTTGCTTGAGGTAGACTGCGATCTTCGTTTTAGAGTATTCCCTTTATTCTGTAATTGAACGACAAATTGATACTCTAAATCTGGGATTTTTTCTACTTCAACTATCTTCTTGCTTAATAAAGTACAAATGAGTGTGTTGATATCTTTAACTTCACCTTTTAACTGAAGAGAAGTTTCTCTAATAGACAAACTTCCTGTCAAGATCTGAGTTAGTTTGTCATACATTGAAGATTCTAAAGCGTTCTCTAGTGCATCAGGTTTGAGTAACCTTAGCGCATCGTTAGCTGAATAGTGTTCAAGACCTAGCTCACACCACTTTTTCCATCGCTTATAGGAATAGTTGAGGCAGTGAATAGGATTAACAACGGCAATCGGACTCCCTAGCTGTTTGAGTCGATTTGCCACATCTGTTGATGTCTGAAAATATACGCCACCTTGCAAAATATCAAAGAAAATTTCTGTAAGATGCTGTTTAATAACCTCAATTGCTTGCTTTGCCTGTATTTTGTTTTTTTTGATCAAGATTGATAGGATCGCATATTCCCAAAATTCGGCCATAGGACTAGCTGGATCAAAAGGATGGCGAAGAGCAATGTTTGGACAGTGCTGATTCATTAGTCGCTGCCAACGCCTAAAGCGATTATTGCCTCCGGTAGCCCAAATTAGCCGTCCAAGTCGGAGGTAGACAGTCCATGTTTGATTGCTGTCAGCGTAGACAGTAATACGTCCAGTAAAATGACTTTGCTGGTAATGCTCAAAGTCATCTCTGAGTCTATAAATATCAATCGAATTGATAACGTCTCTCTTTGCTTCAGTCGATCTCAATGTCATAGCTCTTATGCTTTTTGTTTGCTGCAGACTATTTTCTCTTAAGTTTTAATGTTCAAGAATTGTATATTATTGAACATGCATAACGAATTCAAGATGCCCTTAGAAGCACGTAGATCGACATACTTCTAATACATATTTTGACTTCACTTCTGTTAGTTCCCTCACGACTATTTCGATAAGATGAGTACTAATAACGTTGTGAAATCGACTTAAAATCTATAGAGAATGAACATCTTGTCCATGCTGTTGAGCTTATACACTTTTAGAAAAGTTTTCATTCATGGACAATTCTGTATTTTTTTCAAATCAAGTTATGTTTAGCCTAGCTAAACATTGATGAATGCCTCTTAAGAAGATGCGACGCGTCTACAACTGACACTGTATAAAACTTTGCCAGATAAACAGTGTCATAGAATGCGCCTTAGCGATCGCTCTATGCAACATTGATGTTTTATATAGCAAAACAGCATTATATGAAGTGCGCTGTATGAAAATTCAGCGCACCCTTTATAAACTATGCAAAACGACTCCTCAGAAGAAATCAGCCGATGAATTTCTATACTTCTCTGAGATACATAGGTAGATACTGTTCAGGAGTAGTCCGGGAGTAGGATGCCATCGTTGCTACATATCGAATTACGGCATTCTACGGACGGAGTGAATGCTCCGAAAATTTGCTGGGGTGATTGAACCCTTGAAATCTCAGATTGTTATGACTATTGATTCTGCTAAGGAACTCTAAAGTCTTGAATTCTGTCTAGGATATTGAGATAGTTGAGAACTCAACCCTATATGTAGACTCATCCCTGAGAAAAAATGACCCTGTAGATTTCGAGATGCATGGCAGATACTTTTTTGACTGAGTTCTGTCATCGTCAAGACTAAGTTAACGTACTTTTTATACCATTAGCTACGTACGGAGAGCAAGTTTACATTTCTTTATTAAAAAAACAAGCTTTGTAAGTCAGGCATAAAGCTATTTGGCGTAATTGAGCCATTGGGTTAGCGGAACTAAGAGAATGTTTGAGAAGTCGTCAATGCTACTTCAGATCCCCCCTAGCCCCCCTTGAAAA
>CAKZMO010000314.1 GCA_937128595.1 uncultured cyanobacterium
CCAACCACGAACCCGACTTCAACAGCTGTCTTCAAAGCATTGCTGGCTCTCAAGACCCGTAACGCTATTATTTTTTCGCCCCACCCCAGAGCGAAGCAGTGCACCATCGAAGCCGCTCGCATCGTGCTCAATGCTGCTGTGGCCGCAGGCGCACCCGAACATATTATTGGCTGGATCGATGAGCCTTCTGTAGCACTGTCTCAGGCACTCATGCAGCATCCATCGACCAACTTGATTTTGGCGACAGGTGGCCCAGGCATGGTGAAAGCGGCCTACTCATCCGGTCATCCTTCGTTGGGGGTCGGCGCAGGCAACACTCCCGCAGTTATCGACAGCACCGCCCACATCAAGATGGCTGTATCGTCGATTCTAGTCAGCAAGACATTCGACAATGGCATGATTTGCGCTAGTGAGCAATCTGTCGTTGTTGTAGATGACGTCTATGACCAAGTGCGAGACGAGTTTGTCTCCCGTGGCGCTTATTTCCTAACCCCTGAAGAGAAAATTAAATTGGGCGTGACCATCATTGTGGATGGACGGCTCAATCCTCAAATTGTCGGACAACCTGTTTCTAAGCTGGCGGCATTGGCTGGCTTCTCCATTCCTCAAGGGACTCGCGTGTTGATTGCGGAAGTGGAAGATATTGGTCGAGATGAGCCATTTGCATTTGAAAAGCTGTCACCCATTCTTGCGATGTATCGAGGAGGCGACTTTGATGATGCAGTCGCAAAAGCATCGGAATTGGTTAACTTTGGTGGACGTGGGCACACATCAGTTCTCTATATTGATCCAGCAGAAGAACCTCGCATTTGCCAGTTTAAGCAACAGGTTGCCTCAGGACGGGTGCTGATCAATACACCATCATCACAAGGGGCGATCGGAGATTTATACAATTTTCGACTTGATCCGTCTTTGACGCTGGGCTGTGGCACTTGGGGCGGCAACTCTGTCAGTGAAAACGTCAATGTGCGTCATTTGCTCAACCTCAAAACTGTGACTGAGCGGCGAGAAAACATGCTGTGGTTTCGGGTGCCGCCAAAGGTTTTCTTCAAGCAGGGCAGCTTGCCGATCGCCCTCAAAGAACTAGCGGGCAAACAGCGGGCATTCATTGTTACGGACAAGCCTCTTTACGACTTGGGCATGACTCGTGAAGTCGAAGAAGTGCTGGAAGAGTTAAATGTGAAAGTAGAGGTGTTTTATAGCGTCGAACCTGATCCATCGCTTAGTACGGTAGAGAAAGGGCTAGCGTTGATGAACTCGTTTAAGCCTGATGTCATTATTGCTTTTGGGGGCGGTTCGCCCATGGATGCAGCCAAGGTGATGTGGCTAATGTACGAACATCCGGAGATCGAGTTTGAAGGGTTGGCGATGCGGTTTATGGACATCCGCAAGCGGGTCTATGATCTGCCCCCGCTTGGACAAAAAGCCTTGATGGTGGCAATTCCAACAACTTCAGGAACTGGCTCCGAGGTGACGCCCTTCGCAGTCGTGACAAACGATCGCACAGGAATCAAGTATCCCCTAGCAGACTATGCTTTAACACCCAACATGGCGATCGTCGATCCCGAACTCATCATGCACATGCCTAAAAAGCTGACCGCTTACGGTGGCATTGATGCCCTCACCCATGCTCTGGAAGCCTATGTATCCGTCTATGCCACAGAGTTCACCAACGGTATGGCTTTAGAATCCATTCGGCTCTTGCTGAAATATCTGCCAAGCGCCTATACCAACGGTGCGGCTGATCCAAAGGCTCGGGAGAAGGTTCACTACGCTGCGACGATGGCAGGTATGGCCTTTGCCAATGCATTCTTGGGAGTATGCCACTCTTTAGCTCACAAGCTGGGGTCTACTTTCCATGTGCCTCACGGATTGGCGAACGCACTGATGATTTCTCACGTCATTCGCTACAACGCAACAGATATGCCCTTCAAGCAGGCTATTTTCCCGCAGTATAAGTATCCCAATGCAAAGTGGCGTTATGCGCGCATTGCTGATCATCTCCAATTAGGGGGTCAAACCGAAGACGAGAAGATCGAGCGACTCATTGCAGCAATTGAAGATCTGAAGAAGCAGATTGAGATTCCCCTAACGATCAAAGAAGTCCTATCGGAGAGCGATCGCGCTTTCTACGAAGGGGTCGAAGATATGGCAGAGAACGCCTTTGACGATCAGTGTACGGGGGCAAATCCACGCTATCCCCTGATCAACGATCTCAAGGAACTTTATGTGCTTGCGTTCCGAGGCTGTCGGCTCGACTCTAGCCTCTATCATCGAGACAAAGACCGAGGCGGAGTGGCGATCGCCAATGAACCGGCTGCTGATTGATCGCCAACGCCGTCCCTGACCCCACTCAAAACATTGACAAAACACTGGAATCTATCTACCGGGGGCGAGGCATTGAGTCAATCCGTCATCGCTCATCCCCCAAACCTCGGCTCAATGCTTCGCCCCAGTAGCTATGCCATTGCAACTCATATGATCGTCGATGCTACTCAACTCAATCTGTCGTTAAAGAGCCTTTAGGTAAACAGGACGAAGAAGCTTTCTAGCAACGTCAGCACAAAAAGATGAATAGAGTCAAGCATCCGGCTGGTTGTTGGCTTCCGCTAACTTCTGAGCAAATCGAATCCGATGCCGACGAGAAACCTCTTGTTCTGGATCAACGCCATCAAAGGTTGGGGGAATCCAAGCTCGAATAACTAATAAAGCTCCCAAAACCAGTAAAAAAGAACAGGCGGCGATGACCTGCACCCAAGGCGTTTCCAGAATGCCACGGACAATAATTTCACGCAGAACTGAGACAATCGAGACCTCGACAGCGACACCAATCGACACGCGGTGCTCTTTGAGGTAAATGATCAGTAGCCGAAATAGCTCCACCATGATGAGCAGAAACAAAATGTCTGCGGTCACCCGAGGAAAGTTTAAAGGGGGCAGTAGCGAGAGAAACATTTCACGCAACTGCATGACCATGAAGCAAAACAACCCAATGCATAGAGAAATAACGATTAGGTCTTGTACCAACTCTAGAATACGAACAATGTGGGTGCCGCTGAACCAGCCCATCCAGCGGGGTGTCGTCGGTTTTGGAGAGGAAGTCATGATGATGTGTCAGATGATAAGAGAGCACTCAATCGTTGGACAAAATAGTCCAAGCTATGCCCAACGTGAGTTGGAATAGGACTCGAGCTTGACTAAACATCGTAGATGCGGCTTTCAATGGCGTGGGGATTCTCCATGCAGTAGCGGGCAAACGCCCCTCGTGGGGTAATTCTAGGTTGACGAGATCGAGCCGTTTGCATTTCTTCGACCGTTTCCCAAGCCAATGCCGCCTCAAGACTACAAGGGCCGTGCATCTCAGTCAGACGACGAGCATGTTCCAAAGCCGCTTTTAGCCTAGTTGTGGAAGCCGAATCAGAAGCCAGCGGGGATACGGGCTGCTGAAGGGAGGGCGTCATTTCAGATGTTTGCTGAAGTGCAATATTGGTGTAAGGCATGATAAAAAACCTGTCGCTTGCTGTGAACTGTTAACAGATTAACCATAAGTTCGGCAAATTAAAAGATAACTTCAATATAAGTTGCATCTATGTATCATCAGTTTTGCTTAATAGCCAGCAGTCGTGCTCATGAGCAAGAGGGTGAATCCTAGGTGACTGCCAGTTGTTTGAAAAGCCCAATAGTGCTAGCAGATTGAGCACAGATCAGACCATAATTTTCTTTTTTCGAAGCATTTCCTGGCTAAATATATAGTGCTACGCGCTGATATAAAACCAATAGTTGATGGAGAAGCCGCGCACCGCGTGGCTTCTCCATAGATATCTGTCCTAACCTATCTGCGCATTGCTATATCACCTTTA
>CAKZMO010000315.1 GCA_937128595.1 uncultured cyanobacterium
CATAGCGTTCTCGGCACAGAAAGCGATTGATGCTGTCGTGGGACACCGTGTTGAGAATCTCAGAGAGTTGGCAACATCCCGAGCCCTGGGGTTGGGCGAGCAGGGAGCGGACATAGAGATCGAGGGTGCAGTGAGCGGTTGAGGGTTTAGTGGAGATGCGCAGAGGATTGCTCGATAAAATACCTTCTACCTTCAACCCACAAATTTACTCATCTGTCAATGCGTAAGTCCTGGTTAATATAGCCATTCGAAATAATGTATAGATGGTGGTCGGGCGCAGCCCGACCACCATTCTCGGTTAAATTTCACGAATCATTTGAGATCGCTAATAGTTTGAGTAACTTGCACTTGGAGTGTGTCATGGATCGGTTTGTAGGGCTCTTCTCTAGATAAGTTTACATCCACAAACCTACTCCACTAGAAAAGCCAGGTACATCACATCCCACGTCGCCAAAGTATCCGTCTGCTTAAATCATTCTTGGCGAACAGTTGATACAGAGACAGCAAGATGAAGAGAGGAATCGTGGATGCATATCGTTTCCAAAGTCGCTTTGGCTCTTGAATTAAACGATACAGCCACTCCAGCCCAGCATAACGACACCACCGAGGAGCCCATTTTTGCAAACCTGCATAAACTGGAAACACTCCTCCAATACCAACCATGGCTGCTTTAATACTATCTCTATGCGCTGTCATCCAATATTCTTGTTTCGGACACCCGAGAGCAACAAAAACAATGCCTGCCTCACTGCCATTAATGTGCTCGACTAATTGTCTATCTTCCTCTTCAGTTAACTCCCGAAATGGCAAAGGCTCAGTACTAACGACATTCAACGTTGGAAAGTCATTTTGTAGGCGATCGCACATAGCCTTTAATACATCAGGAGTTGAACCAACAAGACATACACCTATCCCTCTCTCAGAAGCTTGTTCACACAGGGAGAGAAAAAGCTCCATCCCAGCAACACGATCCTGATTGAAGCGTCCCATTAACCGCATCATCCAAACCAATGGCATACCATCTGGCGTTACGAGATCGGCATGATTCAAAATGGTTCGAAAAGCAGGATTCCAATGAGCTTCCATGAGCATGTGGACATTAGCTACACATGCAACCTTACTAGCTCGGCGGACTGCCCAACCAACAATCATATCTGTCTGTTTCTCAAACGGTAAAGCAGTAATTAATGAACCGACTACTTCAGTTCTGGGTAAGGGTGCAGTAGACATCACAATGACTCCTTATTAACTTTTGGTTACATTAGAAGAGTAGTTTTAATTTTTAAATAATAGCCCAGGCAAAATAATAATGCGTAATAGCGCGTACACTTCATGAAAAATTTACAATAGAAGTAACAAGTTAAATTTTTCACCCATTGACTTGACGCAGCTAAATATGTAGCTGATGATACATTTACAAGATCGCAAGAGTGATGGCTATTTGATTAGCTGTCAACATACCGATGCGTCAGGTCAATTTGGTCAATTTTATGCATCCAAAAAACTAGCTCAGAGGTAAAGCATTAAGGACTTTAATGCTCTACCTCTGAGCTTTGAACAGAGCAATCCACTTATTCTTCGCCAAACCTGCGCAACCAAATCCGCGCAGCACATGTAAAAGCGCCCTGCATTGCCATGATATTAAGTGGCAGCGACCCAGATTTACCCTAAATTAGGTGGATCTAATTAAGTGGATCTAATTAAGTGGATCTAAGTAGATGTAAGACCGATATAGATTGAGTTGAGGTTAAAAACCAAGGTATTTCACATTTGAAGAATGATTTTGGTAGGGGCATCGCAATGCGATGTTCCTACAGCAGGTCATCCATGAAGCGAACATTTCCGCATCATTCCATGCTGTGCAACGCCAAAACCAAGATAAGCATGGATTGCGCTATCACTGACCCATCCTATATTCGATTCTACCTACCTACTTAAGTAGGCTAATACGTGAGTACGTATAGGTTGTGCTTGAGGAACGTAACCCCACATCCGCATACGTTACGCTGCACCAACTCATGCTACGCAAGCTGTCAAAATCTAAGGGGATCTACTTAGCAGCCTAAAAAAAAAATTCCGATACAAAAAGAGCCAAAGTTTAAAGTTTAGACAAATTTTGCCGTAAGAGTATTAACTGATTACCGAAGATCGAGTTTAATCGAGTTTAACTGTGTAGGGAAGTAGTTAGAGATCTGAATCGATCTATCTAGCAGTGTATGTTTGCGGAACGGCATGCATTGCTGTTCTGGGCGCTCCTTTTACTTGTGGAACATGGGTTTAATTCTTGCTTTTTTATATTAGGTGCTTTGCAATTCGTTCGTGTTGAGAGATGGCTGCACACGTTTGACTGACTGGTTTGTACTTATTTGTTTTGCGTAAATTTTCTTAAGCTTTTAGGATCACGAGAAAATGAATTTATCGGTTTCCAACTATTTCTTGTTGCCTCCTCAATCAATTACTGACGAGTGCCCTGAAGTTAGTCCGCACGATCGCCGCTCTGCTGAAACTCTCGTATTCATCGACTCTAATATTGAGGACTATGAAGTTCTGATGAATGGAGTGCTTCCAGGAGCTATTACTTTCTTAATTGATTCTGGAGATGATGGAATTCTTCAGATTAGCCAAGCGCTAGATATTTATTGTGACGTTCACAACATCCACATTGTTTCCCACGGAAATCCAGGAACTTTGTATTTAGGCTCAACCCAATTCGACCTCACAAACGTTGATGAGTATCGGACACAGCTACAGGGTTGGGCAAATGCGTTCTCTCCAGATGCACAAATTCTTCTTTATGGGTGCTGTGTGGCAGCGGGCGATCGCGGCTCAGCTTTCATTAGACAAGTGGGCCAGCTAACAGGTCTACCGATTAATGCATCTACGACAAGAGTAGGCTGCAAAGAAAAAGGCGGAGATTGGAACCTTGACTTGAAAGCAAATTGTGTTGAGCCAGATTTAGCTTTTGATTCGTTCAGTTTGACAAATTATGCGTTCACTCTTATGGCAACCGTAGAAGAAATTTTTTCAGGAATTACTTCCGTTGATTCCATCGTGGAAGGCGATGTAGGTGCCATCACAGCTACTATTCTTCCTGGCGCTAGTGTCAACAAATCAACCTACAATGACAAATCATTCACAATTCAAAACATTGGAGATAAGCGAATTGCCGCTATCTACATCGATATCACAGATGCAGTTCTCCCAGATGCGGTCTTTGACCCAACAGGCGAAGCAGGTGACACCGCCTCTCGGGGATTGAAATACAGCAGCACAGGTTCAACGGGAGCAATTGAGCCAACTACTGTAACTGATCCCTTCTATGGGGTAGGCGGCACTAGTGGCTACGAAGGCATGCTTTTGACCTTTGATTCCAATTCTAGCGATGGCTACAATCCCGGAGAAACGATTCAATTTGGTGTTGATATAGACCCCAACTCCATTGTCGGCTTAGAAAAAAATCCAACAGACGTTAACGGCAGTGACCCATCTCTGAACAATTGGGATATTGGTGGAATTTCAGGTGCAGAGCTGATTAATGCCAAGATTCACGTGCTGTTTACTGACGGCACAACTGCTGTAGGTGAATTTATTGGGGATGGCTCTCAGGGAGGAAGCGCTGCTGTTGCTTCCCAATCAAGTCCAGATAAACAGGTGATTCTGACAGCTAACGGAATTTCGGCAGGAAGCACTGGTTCATATACTCAGTCAGACATTCAGGTCACCATTTCAGGTGAAGTCGGAGATACTGTTCGAGTAGTGTTAGTCCAGGGGTTTATCCAACCCTTCGATTACGTGGACTCTGACAGTAATCCTGTTAATCTCTCAGAGCAATTTATCGGCTCCGAGTTTCCTGCAAATCAAGCGCTCAACTTCCAAACTGTCGATGTATTTTTAGATGTTGCAGAGAAGGATATCACCTCACTCTTTGACTATGTCGGGCCTGGTGGAAACTTTGCTTTCGCTGGAGATGATCAGCTCCCCGTGGCCCTAGTTGCATCGGTGATCGATAGTAACGCACTTCCGATTGGTCCAGTGACTCAACCAATTTATCTTACGCATGCTGATGCTGGAGGTAACCTTGCCCCTACAACTAGCGGTATCGCGGATGTCACCGTCGATGAAGGAGCAACCAACACCGTCATCTCCCTCTTTGATGCCTTTGCTGATGTCGAAGACCCCGATAGCGCCCTAACCTATGCCGCAGTGAGTAGTGATGAGGCACTGGTCACAACTAGCATTGACCCCACGACTGGTGAGTTGACTCTCGATTATGCCGCCGCTGGTACCGGTATCGCTGATGTCACGGTCACGGTTACTGATACGGAAGGGCTATCGGTGCAAGACATCTTTACCGTCAACGTGACGGCACCGACGGCTAACACAAGTCCGACGACTACAGGAATTGCCGATGTCACAGTGGATGAAGGTGCTGCGGATAGCGTTATTTCACTGTTTGATGCCTTTGCCGATGCGGAAGACTTCGATAGCGCCCTGACCTATGCTGCAGTGAGTAGCAATGAGGCGCTGGTTAGTCCTAGCATTAATCCCTTCACGGGAGAGTTAATCCTGGACTATGCCATTGCTGGCACTGGGGCAGCTGAGGTTACCGTTACAGCCACTGATACGGGTGACCTTTCTGTACAAGACACCTTTACCGTTACTGTCTCAATTCCCCCTGCCAACGGAGCAATTCGAATTGAGGCTGAAGACTTTAAGGCAGGCACCAACGGAGTTGAGTACTTCGATACTGGCGATACCAACCAAGGTGGGGCCTATCGTCCTAATGAAGCCGTCGATATTCAAGCAACACAGGATATTGGCGGTGGCTTCAATATTGGCTGGATTAGCGATGGGGAGTGGTTGACCTACGACGTTAATATTCCGGCCGCTGGTGTCTATGATATTGCGGTGCGAGTAGCGACCAAAAAAGGGGACAGAAGCTTCACTCTATCCGTCGGGGGCCAAAGCTATACTGCTACCTTTGACAGCACGGGTGACTGGCAGTCTTTCCAAGATGTTGTGGTTCCTGGAGTTGTCCTGAGTGCGGGTGCGCAAGAACTGCGCATCGACATGAATACGAATGCCTTTAACCTCAACTACATCGAACTGACACCGGCAGAACCGATTGGAAACACGCCTCCAACGACCACTGGGATTGCCGATGTCACCGTCGATGAAGGAGCAACCAATACGCTCATTCCCCTTTTCGATGCCTTTGCTGATGCCGAAGACCCCGATAGCGCCCTAACCTATGCCGCAGTGAGTAGTGATGAGGCACTG
>CAKZMO010000316.1 GCA_937128595.1 uncultured cyanobacterium
ATGGGTACGTCGGTAATTCCATCAGTTGGGGTACTCGACAACAATATAAGTTCGGGATTCATGGCAGCTTTATCTAAAATCGTATGATCGGATTTTTGTGAATACGGGCGATCGCCAATGGCAAAGCCATAGCGTCAAAAACGGTTAGTGCTGCACCATGTAGAAATCGTGAGCATCAATGGCTGAGGCTCACAACTTAGATAAGAGCATTGACGATAACTTCACAAGCTAGTTTCTGAGTTCAGACGATAGAGTGAAAAAATTTACTTAGCATTGGCTTAGTAAAGGTTACGGAGCAACAGGGAAAAGAGTTAGCCTGTGTTCTTTATGATCTTTTTCGAGGTATCGTTAGTGACCAGTTTTCCCAGAGTTTGGGCAATGTAACTTCGCCAAAGCACAGCAAAAAATCGCCACCAAAAATTTGCTACAGAGACAGAAGTCAGTAAGCACTTGGGGCAAAGGACGACGTCATGTGACAATCGCACAAACCAAAGCTAAGTCAAAAACGACATAGTTCTGTTTATTGCTAGGACGTTTACGTTTGGGGGGATGCAAACACCTGGAACAAATTAACGTTTGGATACAACAGTTGGATACAACAGTTATCCATGAAGACAAAGCGAAACTAGAAAGCGCATTCGAGAACGAGTCAACACAGAGTTTGGAATGACTTCTGTATGTACTCATTGGCGAAGTTGGCGACTTTCTAAGTCTAACTGATCCTCAGAACGTAAAAATAAATACACCTCTAGCTGATCTTATACCTTTAAATTGCGGTCAAGTTGGACAATAGATAGAAAGATTTTAGATTCTTAGGTTTAGATTTTGAATATTGCGCAAATAAGATATTACACCCAAAAAAATGGCGATAGCGTATTTTTAAACAGGTTTCTATAGCCGTAGCTAGCTTATTCAGGGTATGACTATACTTTGTGCGATCGCTCAGTCACAAACTTTTCCCAAAAAGCAAAAAATCAGTCTACTCCTTACTAATCCTGGGACAGGGGTTAGTAAGGAGTAGACTGATTTGAATTCGTTGGTCATCGGGTGATGAACAGTTTGCTGACGCTCACCCCTACTGAGAAACGTTATTTGCTTCATTCAGAGCTTCTGCGGCGAAAGTCACTTCTCGGACAGAACCTGAATCTCCCATGACTTCGGAGTCTTGACCGTTTTTAGCAACCATGACGCCACCGGCATTGCCTGCGCGAATAACGATCTCCTGTTCTCCTGTCCAAGATCGCTCTGAGCCTTCTGGAAGAACTTCCTCAAGCTCTTGTTGTCCATCAACGACAACTCGCACCCACGACTTTTGAGTCAGGCGAATCTCAACACGCAGCGGAACATCCGATTCAGCTTGAGTTTGAAGAGTTTCATCAACTTCAGGGGATGCCTCAGCATCCGGTGTTTCTGATGACTCACCGGCCTCGGTAGCTGTATCGGTGGTAGACGCGCCAGTATCTGCTGCACCTCCAGCTGCATCCGTCTGTTCTGTGGTGTTAGGTTGATCGCTTGCTGGAGCAAAGCGAGTCAAGTATTGATGCAATCCGCCAACTGCCACCATGATCAGTAGCGTGTAGGCAAGCCAAAGGTGTGTCGGGCGCAAATGGGTTGATGACTGCCACGCTGGAGTAATAGGTTGGCTACTCAGCTCCACCGGAAAGCTACTGGCAACCTCAGATCCATCTAAATTTAAGGCTTCGGCATATCGCTTGATGAAGCCTCGGATATAGATCGGTTCCGGAAGCTGGCTAAAGTCAGCCGTCTCTATAGCTCGCAATAGCCGAGCCTGAATCATGGTTTGTGTGGCAATTTGCTCGAGCGAGAGAAGCTGATCTTCTCTCACCCGGTGTAAATATTCGCCTATTTGCGCCAGAGTTTCGATTTGATTTTGAGTTGGCTGAGTAGCGGATTGACCCATGACCCATAACCTTTCGTCATTAGAGATAACTTAGCAGTACTTATTGTCGCGCAGTTTTACTCAAAAAACGCAATATCTGTCACAAACACCGAATCTCTTTTTCTGTTAAGGGACGGTATTGCCCCGCAGCTAGTGATCCGAGCTGGATAGTGGCGATCGCTGTTCGATGAAGGCTCAGCACAGGATGACCGAGTTGTTCTGCCACCCGACGAATCTGGCGGTTGCGCCCTTCTTTTAGCACAATCTTGAGCAAAGTCTGATCGCGACGGGAGCAAACGAGTGTCACCTGCGCCATCCGTGTTTGCCTTCCTGATAATAGAACACCCTGTCGCCACTGAGCGAGTACATCGGCTGTAGGATTACCTTCGACCCAAACTTCATACGTTTTTGGTTGAGAATGACGAGGATGGGTTAGGCGGAAGGTGATATCTCCATCGTTTGTCAATAGAAGGGCTCCGGTTGAGGCCAAATCGAGGCGGCCGACGGGATGAACTCCTTGACGGCGCACGGACTCCGGAAGAATGTCTAAGACCGTTTGGCGGCCTTGAGGATCGTCGCAGGTCGAGACAATACCAAAGGGCTTGTTCATCAAAAAATAAACAGTCTGAGGGCGATCGCGACGACTCAGGCGTTTGCCGTCTACTTCCACACAATCTACCTCTGGATCGGCTTTTTGTCCTAGCTGGGCGATCGCACCATTGACCCGCACCCGCTGGTCTAAGATTAGTTGCTCGGCTCCGCGACGAGAAGCCACTCCCCATTTTGAGAGAACCTTTTGAAGGCGATCGCTCATGAATTGATAGACGTTTCGATGATGACCTTGAGACAGTCTAAGGGAATATGATCCTATTGAGTAGGGTATCGCGGCAAACGGATTTGCAGCCAAGCCCCATGAGTATCAGGATGATTTTTAGCGGTGATAGAGCCTTGATGAGCCTCGACAATTTGATAAACGATAGACAAGCCCAAACCGCTCCCTTGGCCGTTCCCTTGTCTTGAACTTACCTGATCTGTTTCGGCAGAGTTGCCCTCGGTCGATGACAAAGAATTCGAAGCGGCAACGGGCAACGAATCCGTTGGATACTGTCGGGCTCTCGAAAAGTCCGAGCGATAAAATCGCTCAAAAACATGAGGCAAGTCTTGATCACCAAAACCAGAACCTGTGTCAATTACATCTAAATATACAAACTCTTGAGAAATCGACCCAGGAGAGATAGGCTCTGAAGAATCGCTTTTTGGTTCTGGCTTGGGGTTGTTCGCTGAACCATCAACACAATTGGGTGAGTCATACTTGTCGCTGCCGATTGAACTCCCAGGGGAAGACAGCGTTAGGTAACGAGGCGAGGCGATCGCTTCCGCTTCTGTGTGAATTTGAACAAGAATCACTCCCCAAGGAGGGCTGAATTTGATGCTGTTGTCAAGCAGATTGATCAAAACACGATAAAACCGAGCTTCATCGAGTTGAAGGCACAACTGTTCTGGCCCGATATAATTTAGGTTAAGATTTTTCTTGCGAGCAATCGGTTCTAAATTGCTCCAAGCTGTTTGAACGAGACTCACCAAATCCACTTCATCAACAGTGAGCTGAAAAGTTGCCTGTTCCAAATGACTCAAGTCCAACAGATCTTGAACAAGATTGCTCAGGCGAGTGGTCTGGTTAATTAACCGATCAGCCCATCCTCTCAGAGAATGGTCGATTCTGGACTGAAGCGTCTCTGCAATCAGCCGAATAGAAGTCAACGGCGTTTTCAGCTCGTGAGCCACGTCAGAAGCCCAGCGATCGCGCTGCTGCATGAGTTGTATAGCTTCCTGACGGTTTTCGATGAAAATGCCAACCTGATGATTAGGCATCGGAAACCCGTGACCTCGAAGCGCATAAGAACGTTGCCTCGATAGCCTGCTCGGGTCTGGGTTGTAAGGATAAAAGACCCAGTCGCTCTGGCATGGAACTTGAGAAGTTCGAGTGTTCTCAATCAAATGATCTAACTCATAAGAGCGAACCCACTCCAAGAGCAGCCGGGGTTCCTCATCAGATTCCAAAGAAGGCGAGATGCAGAGCAAACGCTGAGCCTCAGCGTTACATACAAGCATTTGATTTTCATCATCAACCTGCAAAAATCCGATGGGCGCAAAGCTGATGATGCTTCTAAACGTATCGAGCTGAACCTCTAGTTCTTGCCGGACGCGTTGCTGGTAAGCAATTGACAGAGACAACTGGGAGGCTATGGAAAATGACGTTTTCTCAACGTCGGGTCTGAGGTTCTTTAGCAGCCTCTTCAT
The DNA here is from genome assembly GCA_937128595.1 of uncultured cyanobacterium. GTDB lineage: Bacteria > Cyanobacteriota > Cyanobacteriia > CAKZMO01 > CAKZMO01 > CAKZMO01. Next base: position 4,202 of record CAKZMO010000316.1, read on the forward strand.
TTTGCGGTTGGAGTGCGATCGCTGCCCAAAAAGCAGGATCAGTCCTGCCAACAAACCTAAGACAAATCCCAAAATTCCCACAATACAACTTCACTCCGCCTTGGGTCTGACACACAAAGCTCAAATTGGCCTGAGAAAAAATGTGTTCCTTCTACTCTAGCCAAATCGATAGCCAAATCCACGAACGGTAATCAAATAGTCAGGATGACTGGGATCGCGCTCCAACTTTTCTCTTAGCCATCGAATATGAACATCGACCGTTTTACTGTCTCCCATAAAGTCAGGCCCCCAGATTCTCTCGATCAGTCGTTCGCGCGACCACACCCGACGAGGATGACCCATAAACAGTTCCAACATGCGAAACTCTTTCGGGGAGAGATTGATTTCGCTACCTCGCACCACGACCCTACATTCTTGAGGGTAAAGCACAATATCTTTGAACGTTAGTGCAGTCTCTTGCGATTGAGAATTGCCGTGGTTGGAGCGTCTGAGCAATGCTCGACAGCGCGCAATCAGCTCTCGCATGCCGAACGGCTTAGTGAGGTAGTCATCTGCGCCCACTTCCAAGCCAACAACGCGATCTGTTTCGCTCCCTTTTGCGCTCAAAATCAAGATAGGAACGTTGTTGCCTTCATGCCGAATCAAGCGGCATAGGTCTAGTCCATTGACATGAGGAAGCATCAAGTCAAGAACGATCAGATCAATAGGAGACCCTAGCTGTGCAGTGGATTGGTGAGTTCGACAAGCAATTTCTAGTGCTTTGCTTCCGTCTTCAGCTGTGATGACATCGTATCCTTCATCCGAAAGTGAAAGCGCGATCGTTTCTCGGATCGTTTCTTCATCTTCTACGACTAAAACTCGCCCCAAAGCTGTATTTGAAGATGGTTTGGTACTTTCGAGAGTCAGCATACAGAGCAACCAATATTGTCCATCAGGATCTTATCAGACCCAACCTCTTCTCAGCCACGGCAGAAAGGAGTATCGATAAAACGCTTGCCAAAATGATGTAGATAGGTGGAACTGCTCCATGTATAGCAATGCGCAGATAGGTTAGGACAGATATTGATGGAGAAGCCGCGC
>CAKZMO010000317.1 GCA_937128595.1 uncultured cyanobacterium
AGGTCTTCGTTGGCGATTCGGATGGAATAGCCATTGCTGTCGGTGCTGCGCCCACAAATGCCGGAAAAGTCAAAGCTGAGCAGGAGCGGATCGACAATGGTGGGATTTTGTCCCGATTCACTCCAGCATTCGCGGGTGTTTGAGATTTGTTCGATGATGAGCAGTTGATGCGCGTTACCTGCGCCGATGGGGGAGGCGATCGCCACAAAGCGACTTTGATCGACCTCTTGCTGACCAAACACAGACGCGATCGCTGGCATACTGACTAAAACAGTCCCGACGGCTGTGCCAGTTACCGTTGCGATCGTGGAGATGCGGCGAAGAAATTGTTTGAAGGCCATATTCAAGAAGACTGCAAATCTAAAAATAGAACTTACGCAGTACGGCCAGAAGAGGTAGGGCAACCAGTTGCCCCATTTCAACAGCGAGACCATGCGTAAGTTATGAACCGTGAGACGGCGATCGGAGTACCATCGCCCAGACGCCAGTCTCCCCTATTAGATTAAATCAGGTTCAAATCTCGAAAAAATGTGGAATTGTTACGACTGGGCGATTCGTTCACCCTGCGGCTGAGGAATAGCCCGCTGGTCGTCCACCTATAATCGTTACCCCTCAACCGCATCCATGCTAATCACTTCGTTGGTTGTATTGAACACGATAAACAAATCGCGGACGCCGCTCTCAAATTGGCAGGTGACGATCGCAATGGGTGTCTCATCAGAGCTATCTACCGTAACACCGATGATGCCCTGATATGCGCCACTTTCAGCTAGGATATCTTCCCATTCTTGGGCGATGCTTTCGGCTGAAATCGTCACTTGAATATCGCTGTCGTAGCGTTCTAGGGCATCAATGTAATTTCCTCCGGACAGTTCCGTGACGAACGCAGTAGCGATCGCTGAAACATCTGCCTGGGCCAATAATTGAGGTGCGGTTGTGGGTGAACTATGGGCTGCAGTAGCCATGCCACCCACTAATGCACCGGTCAGAATCACCATTGAAAAGTAGCGTTTCATAGCATTCATCCTGAATGAAGCAGTGTGATAAACAATTGGGACGACTCGCGCACTGACCGCCGCCATCGGGACAGACAAGATCGGGAACGACCTTACAGCATTAAATGTTGATGTTAATTGATGTCAGTAAACATCATGCAGCGATGCAGCCGTGCCTATAGCGCTAACGGATAGCATCAGTGTCGTTCCATTGATGACCGTTAGGGTGTGGATGGTTCAGTATGCCTAATCGAGCTAATTGCTGGGCAATGGAACCATGCTGGATAGACTGAAGTAGCGATCGCCATTACATTACTGTCATGGCAATCATAGAGTCTAGACCCAAACCTATCGATTTGACCACTGGGCAATCGTCCGGCGGCAATACTGGAATGATGTCAAAGGTTGCACAGGCAGCCGTTGTGATCACAAATTGTCAGCGCTATCATCCCGTCTAGCTGAACCAGACATCACTGTCCTCGACGCAGTTTGAGGGCCGTTTGTGCCCAGTTGACTGAGGAATTATTGCGCTGGCCACTTCAGAACGGCTCTAGAACCCTCGCCCGATTGTTCAGTGCCGATGACTCTGCGCCATTTTGGCTCAACATCCAGCCCGTAGAACTGACGTACCGCAAAGTTGAAACCGATGGTTTTGTCGGAACTCTTCCTCGGTCATTCTCATCGCTGGGTTTGGCTGGGTCAGCCGTGGGCATGGTTGTAGATGTATTCATTGAACTCAGCCCCACCGAAATTTTGTCCATTGTGTTGGGAGAACCCAGGATTAGGAGAGCATCGCGCTCGAAAACTGACTATGGCTGGCGTTTGCTGGCGTGGGTGATCAGAATGAGCCGTGTTTCTTGTGAATAACGTCCGATTCATTTGCTAGGCTTAGGCTGATGCGGCCGGATGCCACAGTTGAGATCAGGGGCAGATGTAAGTTTGTCCTCACATTGATGCAATATGGGTAATACAACAGGGGTGCAGCCGTTTCAGCATTCTCGGTGCTAGTCGGTTCGATCAATGTTCAGGTAAGCGTCAACATCAACTGGCTTTGAGTCTCAGCCCTACTACCGGGGTATTCATATAAGGATTTTTTAAGGAATTTTGTGGTGTGGGCGACGCCCACACCACAAAATTCCTTAGCAATAAAGGACTATCACGACCGGAATGCGAATGTTCGGCGGTGATGCAGTGGTTTGTCGGCCGTAATCGGGGTGTATCGATTTGAAGTTGAGTCAGTTGCGATCGCTTGTTCAACACTGACCTGACTAATATTTATTTTTTTATGTGGAATTGATGGACGTTGAAGAGGACGAACGCACCGATGGATATGAACTGATGTGCGATCGCTCGTAAAGCACCCGAAATGCTTAGTGTTGTATTACTCGGTGTTCTGGGTGCTGAGCCTGCATCCGTCGCATTAGATGCAAATTATCCGAATTTGATCGAATAATCTACCAATGGTTCAGAATATCAGAGGTTTGTTTTCCTAAACCACTAGGAAAGATACGACTTCAGTTGTTACTTTAAGCACATACCTAACGAATGCCTGTTTACAATCAAGGGTGCAGACATTACGCGCTGCTACTAAATGTAGCTTGAGCCTTCCAAGACCTCAGGTCTCAATCATTTAGCAGGCCTGTGAGAAAGGCTACACCATAAAATGAATTGAAGTCCTGAGCAACAGTTGCTAGCCTTGATGGGAAGAGGAGTTTGTGATGGTAAAGCAGTCTGAGTTCGATTCAAATTTCTATTTGGTGCGATCGCCTACCCTTGTGTCATATTGCACCAAAGCGGTGCCTCATCATTGCTGAACTATTAAGCTTGATACGTTTTGTAGGGTTCTTTGTCATAGTTCAGCGTGGCCCTAATCCTGCCCATCTTTAGTCGTTTACTATGCAGCAGTCTACAGCAGATTTTGACGATCTCAGTTCTGAATCTTCCAAAGGCGGATTCAATTTTGGCCCTTATATCCGAATGGCCAAACGCAACATCCTGATTATTGCAGGATCAACCCTCGTATGTGGGGCAGCTGCATTTGTTGTTAACAGCATGACTGATGCACCGCAATATAAGGCTGGATTTAGAATATTGGTTGAGCCTGTGACGGAAGAAGCCCGATTGACCGATCCATCCGTTCTCGCACGGGATAATAGAGGCGTTCGGGATAATAATTTAGACTATGCTACACAGCTCGAAATTTTAAAAAGCCCGGCATTCTTGGTATCGATCCAAGAACAAGTCCAAGAAGAGTTTCCGGAGTTTCCATATATCCTGCTGCAACTATTCTTGCAGGTTGAGCGTGAAGGTCAGACATCAATTATTGAGGTGTCCTATTCGGGATCGGATCCAGATCTAGTGCAGCACGTTTTAGAAGTAACAGCATCTCGATATCTGCAATATAGCCTTGAAGATCGCAAGACTCGGATTAGTGAAGGGGTACGCTTCATCGATGACCAACTTCCTGACTTACGAGAGCGGGAGCAATCCTTACAGGATCAATTGCAAGCGCTACGCCAGCGCTTTTTTGTCACTGCACCGGAAGATGAAAGCGCTCAACTGACAGAGCAACTGCGCAACACCACCGATCAGTTGTTAGAAACGACCCGGTTGTTGCGTGAACAGCGTGAATTTTATGTGTCGCTACAGCAGCAGCTTAATCTCAGCCCTAATCAGGCGATCGCCGCTTCGACTTTGAGCGAAGAACCTGGATACCAATCGCTGCAGGAACAATATCGCCAATTGGAGGCTGAAATTGCTCTAGAACGGGCACGGTTTACGGAAGCCAGCCCGACGGTGCAAGCATTGCGAGAGCGGCAGCAAAATATCAGTGACTTGATGGAACAAACCGCTCAAGAGGTGATTGGGCCAACGCTCAGTGGGGAGATTGCCAATCCAGAAGTTCGAGCGTTTCAGAATTCTATCCGTCAAAATTTGATTCAGCAGATGGTGGAAACGGCTAATCAGATTCAAATTCTGGAAGTTCGAGAAGCTGAGCTGCAGCGAGTTCAGCAAGCCCTAGAAGAGCGTTTACGTGACTTCCCGGCGATCGCTCGTGAATTTAATGAGCTACAGCGCGAACTCGACATCACAACCCAAACCCTTGACCAATTGCTAGGGCAGCGCGAAACCTTGCAGCTTGAGGCTGCCCAGAGCGAAGTACCGTGGGAACTGTTATCGGAACCCCAAATTCCGCTGGATGAAGATGGCGAACCCGTTCCCGAAGAAAGCAGTCCGGTACTGTTGGCGGCGGGCATTATGGGCGGGGCATTGCTTGGAGCCGGATTAACCCTATGGCTGGAACAGCGCCGCGATATGTTCTATGAAATCGCGGATATTGAAGATGCGGTGCCCGTGCCAGTGCTATCAACGGTGCCCGCTTGTCCGTTTGCAGAAGAGGTGTTGTTTTATTCGCCAGAATCATCCAATCTGACGGATGCCGATCAAGCCTCGATTATTGCGTTCCAAGAGTCCTTTAGTGAACTATTTGCTGGACTACGATTTCAACGAAATGAAATGATTCAGTCGTTGGCCATTTGTGCCGCGATGGAGCAGGACGGAACCTCAACGATCGCCCTCAATTTGGCTCAAACCCTAGCGTCTTCGGGTAAACAGGTGCTGATTGTGGATACCAATTTCCGTCAGCCGAATCTTCATGATTATCTTGAGGTTTCCAATCAAAAAGGATTAAGTGATTTATTGAAGTCGCCGTCCCTGAAACCAGAAGATGTGATCCAGGCGGCACCAACGTCTGATTTTCTATCGGTGCTCACCGCTGGTAGTCCGGCTGTAGATGCGGCTAAGCAGCTAAGTTCCCCCCGTATGCAAGGTTTGAGCGATCGCTTTGCTGAATTGTATGACGTGGTCATTTATGATGCGCCGCCATTGCGCGACTACATGGATACGGTATTTTTATCTGACCATGTGGATGGAATGCTAATGGCGATCGCCATCAAACACACAAAACAATCAGCCGTCAAAGCATCGCTCGAAAAGCTGCAAGAATATTCCATCAACCTAGTGGGAGTGGTGGCTAATCATCCAACCAAGCGCCATCGTTCCATTGATAAAGGCACCTCGCAGTCTAATGGATCGGGGCAGCCGCTGTGGATGAGTTCAGGTGTCAAAATCACTGGCTCGAATGCTTCTCTTTTTAGTTCGGATTCCACGGCTCAACCTCACGAATCGTGATGGTATGGCCGCCGTTTTGGTTAAGACAAAAACTCCTTAAGCTATCTGCTTAGGCTATCTCTGAAAAAGAATATCCTGGTCTAATCACGCGCCGTCGTACTCATGAAAATGGGCATCCAGCAAACGCCCTACCGAACAGCAACAATCCTTACAATCCTTATAGATTCTCGCTTCTGTGGGAATGACGGGGGGCATCCCGAAAGTGCAAACTCCTCATTGTGCAGCTTGGTGGATCGGTCATTCCCGTGTAAACGGGAATCCACAACAGACACCTAGCTTTTGTATAGATTCCCACCAACGTGGGAATGACGCAGACGTTTAGCAAACATAGGATGGGCCCGAATGACAGGGTATATTCCTTCATGGAGAACGCCTTAGCCTTATAGACGAGAGGGTTCGGGTTGATCCCTGGGGTAGATGATGGTGGCGTTCGGCAAGGGGGGGAGCCGCGATCGGGAGCCTGTCATAGTTGCAAATCCTGCATTGCCCTCATCCCCCGTTTCCCAATCGTGGGCGTTACCCATTATGCAGATCTTGCTGAAACCCGCATTCCTTGGTTCAAAAACGAGGATTCTGAATAATCGTTA
>CAKZMO010000318.1 GCA_937128595.1 uncultured cyanobacterium
CACATCCAATTCAGATCCTAAACACCGAACGTTACCAGAAATCCTTGGAAATAACTCTGAAGTTTAGATTAGCAACACAGCGCATAGTTCCGTCAAATATAACGTTATGACAGCCATGCAATCGCACGTTGCCCATGCACAAATTAAACCTTCTGTCCCCTAAAGGAGTCCTCTCATGAAACGCTTCTACCGTGGTATCAAATATACGGCTCAGTCTTCGATATTAGATTCTATGGAGACTGGTGTTTTTGGCACCTATCGCGGCGCAACTTTTCGTTTCAAGCAAGTTCCGCCCGGTCGCATACCCGATAGTGCATTGCCGCTTACCTATCGTGGCGTGCCCTACTTGGGGATTCGCTAAGCCCGTTAAGTTACCCATCTCCGATCAACCGATATGGCATTCACAATCTCAGGAATGCCGGACATTTCAATCGTTCATTTCAAGCATATATTAATTGATCGGTATCGTTTGATCAGCCATGACTTGCGTATTGCTTCAGCGATCAGTGATAGAGCCATAACTAACGTTGACGCTATTATCAACTGATTTTGATTCAAGAGTTGCAGTCCTCTAACTATCGCAAGCCATTTCTCTTTACTGGAGTTCCACTATGTCCCCCACGGCTGTTTTGAGCTTGTCGCAAAGTCTAGCGATCGTATCCACATTTTCGATCGCCATGATGCTCCTATGTCCTGTATTTTATTGGTTGCTGCTGTCCCCCAATCAAAGTTAGAAGGGATTGCATTCCGAATGTGCAAATTTCTCAGCTTGCTAGTTGGCAATTTTTTCATTCCCCTTTGCATCCGGATCCACGAAAGCAAGTTTTGATACAAACTTTCATTTACATGGGACTGTCCCCAGTCTGCAAAAGTGGGATGTACTCGTTCTGAGGTTATCAGCCTAACGTTTGATATGATCTGCTACTTGGCATAGGACTTCGGCGGATTTGTGGGTATCCTTGCCCATCGATCCGCCCTAATTTTGGGTACGATGTCAGTAAAATGGTGCCGTTCATCCGGTGCGATCGAGGGTGTGAAAGCTCATCACTAATGAGATGCATGGCGGCTGTCGATCTGGTTTGCAGGTTAAAAAATTGGTAAGAGCCATTATCTAGACTGGGGCAATGAACCACGTCTGAGTGCTAGAACTTGCTGATGGCTGCGTAGCCCTGATGCGATAGGACAGAATTCTAGACCGGCGCTCAGACGATCTGCCATGTTGGGCATTGACTGGTGATGTATCAGTCGAAACCATGACAGATTAAAACGTAGCCAGAGAATTTTAGAACTAGCTTTGCTAATATTGACGCACGCAGTGCTGCTGTTCGCGATCGCATGATGCGGCAGTTTGGTCAATCACACAAAAAAACCCCCGGCAGATAGCCTAGGGGCGATTTTTACCTTGCTGTTCTCCGAACATCTTAATGAATTAAACCAAAATAGCACTTCACTCAACCGGGCGATTCTTCCTCCAAATTTTTACCCAATTGGGGGATGAAATCACCGGTTTTTTTAATGACGGTTAGCGATTGAAGTTTATATGGCAATCCTATTTGGATGGTGAGAAGGAGTCCGCAGGATTTATGCTCACAACACTCCATTTCATTTACAACTCATTGGGGACTGCTATAGCGCTAAGCAGATAGATCAGGGCGTTGTTATAGGGCGGCACCGCCGTCCCATTAAAACGCCCCTTTCCTAACCAGAATGGTTAATGCCGGATGTGTTGTCGGCAGATGTGTCATGGGCGATCGCTGCTCACATTATCCCATTGTGTGCGGTTGCCGATTCTGTTAAGTCAATGACGGACAGATGTGCCGAGCACATAACAAATCGATTAAGTATTTTTACTTACTTTATACTGATGCGATCGAGCTTTGTATCGCGGCTGAACGAGATATCCAGCGTCGATTTTGTAGAAATCTAGAAAGCGGGTCAGAGTCATGCCCAAACGGATCATCTATCCGCTAAAACCAGTCCAAATCATCCGGTTTGGTTGATGAGGAGTGGATAGATGATCCGTGGTCTAAGCAAAAAAAATCCCCAGAGCAACTGGGGGATAGTGCATCGTAGTTTTGCTGTTCTGTTCTTATCCTAGGCAACGGGCTAATTGAGAACGTCATGATGCTGGGCGATTCTACTATGTCCAGGTGGCTCACCCAGTCAGGCTAGGTGATCTTGCTGGGTTGATGTAACAGTATGCTACCGAACAAGCCATTCTATTGATGGCTTCGGAGATGGCTTGGGTACTATGAAGCTGATCATTGGGCTAGATTGATAGGCGGATGATGCAAAATGGATGTTTTGTCCGTTAGTAGATTTTGGATTTATAAGGTTGCAAATCTCATGTTCGATCGCCTATCCCAATAGATCAGGAAACTCCCCAAAACACTGACGGGTGATAGAACCTGATGCAACAGAGCGCGTCTACAAAGATTTCAAGAATTTCAGGGTTCAATCGCCATATCAGAACTATCATCTGACTGAGTTGGTGCATCGGTTTTGGCACGTGCCAAAGATGGAAGGGCGCTTGCCCATTATCTGTGCCACCTGTCAATAGTATGTTTTGGTTGCTACAGTGCCCACTTATAGAGTCGTGTTCATGTCTACCGCGATCGCCTACTTAGTCAATCAATATCCAAAAGTTAGCCACAGTTTTATTCGACGAGAGATTCACGGCGTTGAAGCATGTGGAATTGATGTCTATCGCTTCTCGGTGCGATCGCGCAGTGATGAACTGGTGGACGCTGCGGACAAAGCCGAATTACAAAAGACAGATGTAATCCTATCAGTGGGGCTGATAGGATTGCTGATTGGAATGTTGACGGTGGCGATCACCCGCCCCATTCCTTTTTTCAAAGCGCTCCGCCTTGCTATACAGGTGGGCTGGAATTCTGAACGAGGTCTATTGCTACATATCATCTATCTGGCGGAAGCCTGCGTGCTGCTCAAGCGACTGGCCAAAACCCCAGTGACTCATATTCATTCCCATTTCGGCACCAACTCAACCACCGTTGCCATGCTGTGCCATGTGCTGGGTGGCCCGCCCTACAGTGCATGGGCCAGAGGAATTTGACAAAGTGAAGGCGATCGCCCTACCTGAAAAAATTCGTCGTGCGGCCTTTGTAGTTGCCATCAGTTCATTTGGGCGGAGTCAACTCTATCGCTGGTGCTCAGTTGAGGATTGGGCCAAAATTCATATTGTTCACTGCGCTGTGGATGACTATTTTTTGAACCCCAAGACCCAATCCCTGCCAACTGAGCCGAATTTGGTTTGTGTCGGTCGATTGAGTGAACAAAAAGGACATTTACTGTTGCTCGAAGCGGCCCACCTACTCGCTCAATCTAATCGCTCATTCACGCTCACCTTTGTGGGAGATGGGGAATTGCGATCGCAAATTGAAGCCAAAATTCGGCAGTACCATCTCGAAGCCAACATTGTCATCACAGGCTGGGCCACTAGCACCGAAGTGCAGCAGCATTTATTGAACAGTCGCGCCATGATTTTGCCCAGCTTTGCAGAAGGCTTGCCTGTGGTCATCATGGAAGCCTTAGCGGTCGAACGGCCGGTACTCAGCACCTACGTAGCAGGCATTCCAGAACTGATTGATCCTCTTCGCTGTGGTTGGCTGGTTCCGGCTGGTTCCGTTGACGCGCTTGCCGATGCCATGAAGACGGTTTTAGATACCCCAATCGAAACGTTACAAGAAATGGGGAAATACGGGGCCGAACGGGTTCGCGCCCAACACAATATTCAAATTGAAGCGGGTAAACTGTCCGCTCTATTTCAGCAATCGGCTGTGACGCATGACCCGTCTATGGCTGAAGGGGCGATCGCGACCCCATCTATGCTTTAAAAACCGATCCGAATCCCCCACTGCGGGATTTCAAGTCCAAATACGCTGACACGTTGTTGGAT
>CAKZMO010000319.1 GCA_937128595.1 uncultured cyanobacterium
TGTTTCTTTGTCGCCCTTGAGTTTGATGCTCACCGGTGGATCAGTCAGGAACCGTTCGATCATGGCGGAACGGGCCTCGACGAACAATCCGGGTGGCGCGAACAGGGTCAAATCCACCTCCCCCGATTTCACACCCAGTTCGGCCAGGGCCTTCGCCACCAGCATCTGGTGGAACTCGTTGCCATAGCGGTTCGATCCGATGTGCCGTTCCAGGCCGCGCTTGGTGACTTTGGTCACGCTGTCGCCAGTGATGTAGCGGTGGCCGTTCCAGTCCACGTAGGTATATTCCATTTCCCAATCAGGACCGAGGCCGAGGGAGTCGCCGGTAGCGGCAGCCCGCACGGATGGCTCATAGTAGGCTTTGTAGCCGCTCTTATTTTTGGCAGCGATGACGGCGTTCACACCGCCGTTGCCAGCGTCCACACTTGCGATATAATCAGTCAAATCGAACCTCCAATTCGATTTCGCCCCGGTCGGCGTACTCCGGTTGGGGCTTTCCACAAAAAAAGCAGCAGTGTCATCACTGCTGTAGTGCCCATGCCGAGCGTAGGAAATTCAGTCCCGCCTCGGTGCTAGTATCCTTCTTGACCTCAAGCAAATCCTCATCGTCATCGTCGAAATCCGGTGCAGAAACGGATGGTGTACCCAATGGTTTCGGGCCGCCGGTAAGGGACTTCGGACCTCCAGATACGGATTTGAGACCGGTGTTCATTGGCTCAGGCCGGTTGCCCTGCTCCAGGAGTTGCTTTTCGATGCGTTCTAGTTGCTCACGTAATCGCTTCTCTCCAGGCGTTTCTTGGGTCTGGATACCAGCGACAAATTCCGCTTTCACCCAGGGGAATAACTCAAACAGCACATCGACCTGCCCTTTTCGCAGATCGCAGATTAAGCGAATACCATCCCGAATAGTTTTGGTGAAAGACCGTTTCGACTTCAACTCGTCAATGGTCTCTGCCAGTAGTAATTCGTCATCTTTGCTATAATCAAGCCAGAAAATAAAGCGTCCGCGTGACATTTTGACACCTCTTTGCACTAGGTGCAGCTTGCACATAGGATAATTATAACACATAATCGCCTTTACAAAAGAAAACGACTATGTGTTAATGATATTTACCAAAAACTGTCAATATCATAGAAAGTAGCGTCATGAAGACAGGTGAAGCAGCAAAATTACTTGATGTAGCTATCAATACCGTCAAAAATTGGATCGACCACCCCTCAGTAGTTGACTATTTCTCCCCAGGTGCACGTGGTGTACATGGTGGATCACAGCGTGTTTTGATAGAAGCTGACATTTTGATATTGAACACAATTCGTCACTTGCGAAATATTGACAGTGTGACGGATTGGGATGAAATCGCGGTCAGATTGTCCAAGGGAGAGCGAGAACAAGAATTTCCACAGAATGCGATTAGTGCCGATCCTCGCACTATCCCGTTACCACAAGCGGAGCAGTCAGCCAAAGCGATGGCTACAATGGCTGAGCGAGATTTGGCACTTAAAAGAGTCGAAGAATTAGAGACTGAGGTCAATCGGCTGCGTTCAATGTATGAGGAACAAATCCGTAGCATACAGGATCAACATAAGACTGAAGTCCAACAACTTAGAGGTGAGAATATTTCTATTCGTGAGCAACTTCTCCGTGAAATATCAAAGCTCAACCGTGAAATCGGTCGCTTGGAAGGGCAGATGCAACTGAAACAAGACGACGATGACGACTAAATTTATTGTCTGGGCATTGGTAACTGCTCAAGTTGAGGGTCTCAGATAGATAGAGGCGTGCGGAAGACTTGGGCGAGTGCAGAGAGAATAGGCATCAGCCGCTTGCGAGATTGTCGTCACCATATCATGTTCGGCTTGCATCAGGTGCTTATGGTATCTTATGGCAGACAATAATCTGAAAGCTAGAACTTACGATACGGTTTCTCATAGGATTTGACAGGATTTATGAGCAAAAAGCGTAGAAAAACATCGGGAAAAATTAGGAAGCCCAGCAAA
>CAKZMO010000320.1 GCA_937128595.1 uncultured cyanobacterium
CGTATGCTGGATTCCCGCTTGGACGAGGCTCCACATCTAAGATTTGGACTTCGAGCACGTCACCGGGTTCTGCCCCGCAAACATAAATCGGCCCTGTCAAAATATGGACACCATAGCCTTCGCCTGCGCCTCGTTCATAGGTTCCAGGTTCGGTGGGGCCAGCACCACGACGATCGACGGCCTTAAAGTCTTCTGTCCAGGCATAAACGCTTTCTGCACCGGGGTCGCCTGTGACCATGCGTGAGGCATCATCATTCGCGTGGTGGGTCAGGGTTTCAATCGTAATGACATCCCCCGAATTGACGGTCAGACGGGGTTCCAGTTCTTGACTAAAGTAGCCCCAATGAACGGTTTCAGCGCTGACGGGGAGATAGTGGTGCTGCGCATCTGCTGAAAGATTTTCACACTCATTGGCGATCGCCCCTGTCGCTCCAGCCAGCATTAAACTTCCTGCACTTCCAAAACTCAGCAGTGCCGTTTTCCAGCCCTTCCCGCCATCACGCTCAAGTCGTTGATGGTTCATTCCTTACACCCTCGTTGAAAGAGTTTAATCCTATGGGTGGAGGTTACGGCTGTTTGTAACCGAAGATACTAGCAAAGTTGGAGTGCTCTGGATAATAGAGTAGGTATACGATCTGCACCAATTTGCAACACCACGTAGTATTACAAAGGAGTTACAAATCGAAGTCAGTGATGTGTAATCGCTTGAAATAGTGAGCGATCGCTCCTGATCCTGATCTCAAGTGAGATGACATCAGAACTCGCGTTCAGCACAATCAATATAGCAATCTCAAATGATTGATGAGAGAGGGGGCGGGCTCTCACTTAGCAATTCACAAGCGATTTAATATCGCTATAAGATGTTTATCTCTGGCTCAAATGACTCAACAAGTTCCAAGTTTTTTGACTCAAAATAAAGAAGTGCTGCGCGTTATTTTAGCCGTTTGTATCGTGGTTGCAGGCGTATTGCACTTCCTGGCTTCTGACCCATTCATTCGAATCGTTCCAAACTTTTTGCCCTATCCAGCTGCGCTAGTTTACATCAGCGGTGTGATTGAAATTTTTCTGGGGCTCCTGTTGCTGATGCCGCCAGTGAGCCAGTTGGCTGCATGGGGATTGGTGGCTCTGTTCATCGCGGTTTACCCCGCCAATATCAACATGGCTGTTAACCACATTCATATCGACGGAATTCCTGATGCCTGGTGGTTTCAGGCAATTCGATTGCCATTTCAGTTTGTGCTGATTGCCTGGGCATATTGGTACACAAAACATGACGCCAATCCAAACCAGGCATCGATCTTGCCAGGATATCCAAAGCAAAATTAATAACGTCGCAACTCGCTCGCCAGATCACGAAGCTATCAAACAGGTGTATTGAGCCAGCTTACGGTTCAAAAAATGAAAGCGGCAAGACAATCAACGTATTTGCTTGTCGTCCAACCACATGAACAATTTCGCCCTCAGGGATCTCCAGATCAGGGATCTGACACTTCGCTTTCCACAAAGAGCCTTCGAATGCCACTTCTCCGTATCGTCTTGGCGGAATCACTCCGGTTACTTCTGCCTCGACTTGACGCCGAAAATCTGTTTCTTGCTGAGGCACCATCCCTCGCATCACCACTGCAAGGGAAACTGATAAGAGACTCCAAATGACGAGCTGAATTGAAATAGACGGTACGCTGAGAGCGGCGATCGCCGTGATGATGGCAGCAAGACCAATAGCAGCAAGACTGGGCTCTCCGACAAACAGACCTAAACCTAAAAACGAGATGCCTCCGAGAATCCAAAGCGTATGACTGGACTGACTAGCCATCGAACCCCAAACGTCCATTCTTCTTCCTCTATCTCTCCTCTGAAGGCTCTTCTCTTTAGAGCATACCTTTAGGGATGAACAAGTCTTAAGTTCTCAAGTGTAAGCCCAGTTAAAGAATATATTTTTTTCGCTTGAGCCGCTCAGGCCGCTTCTTGCGACGTAAGAATTGGACAGCGGCGATCGCCAACTGAGACGGCGGCATAAACAAGACCAGTGGAACAGCATAGGAGAAGGCGCGAATGCTAGCGGTATAGGCCGTATCTTGTGACGCTTTACGCTTGGGCATCGTGGCCGCAACCACCTGCTCTAACGGCACGGCAGCCGTGTGGAGCCAATTGCGCAATGCAGGCGGTACTTGTGAATTGAGCCGCAGTTGCAATGTTTCTGTAGACCAAGACTGCACATAGGCAGAACTCAAAAATGGCTGATATAAGGATGCTTCTGGAGTTTGCTGTTTGACAAAGGACAAGCTGAATCCTTGGAGCATCCGCCGCAGCGACTCGGTCTCATCGCGACGACGTTCTCGCAGGAATATATTTTGAGTGAGCGCTTCGTTGAGATTTGCCGGGTCACCTGTGCTCAAGTGAGTTGCCCCGATGGCGGTGAGCAACAGTGCATTGTCTTGTTCAAGCGCCATGAAAGGAAGCAGCTGTTGGCTAACAGAGGGCGTAATCGAATCTTGGCTAGAAGATACGATGATCAATGGCACATCGATCTGACCCAGGCTTTCCGCATCAAAAATGCGTCCCATCACAGGGCTCATCGCCATCACCTGGGTAACGCGGCGATCGCGCAAATCATATTCCTGATCAGGCAAATCAACGGCGCTGCACTGAAGCCAGTCAGCGGGGGATAATCCCATGAGACTTCGCCCTTCACAAAACTGTCGCAGGTGGGGCAAATTCATCTGCGCTCCGGCTAGCGCCAATGCGGTGAATCCCCCCAGGGAATGGCCGATAACCGTTACCTGACGAGTATTCAACTTATCGCCAAGCACGCTGGAATACTGATTGAGTCGCTCAAATTCATCCAGCAAAAAGCTAATGTCTTGGGGGCGATCGACAAACTCCGTAGCAGGCATAATGTCGCTGAGTTTGCTGCCGTCTTCTCCCAACGTGATCCCCGCTAGCCAAGCCACATTGCTGCCAGGATGCTCCAACGCCGCAACGGTGATTCCGTGGGAGGCCAAGTGATGTGCAATGTAGTTAAGAAAGTGGCGATCGGCTCCAAACCCGTGAGAGATGATGACCAGCGGTCCACTTGACCAGCGGCTCCAGTAGAGATCAACCGGAATGCTGCGATCGCGCTCTCGATCGCGAAAGGTCAGTGTTTGTTGGCGGACGGTCTCAAACCCCTCAGCACTGGGGTCAAACGAGCCATAGAAAGGCTCAGTCTCAACAGCTAGCTCCCGTTCTAGAATTGAGTTCAGAGCATGGCTTTGCCAGCGCGGCAGATTGAGCTGAGAGGCTAGGGCGATCGCAGAAGAGGCATCAACAGTGACCTCATCCGCTGGATATGCCTGCAAAAAACCCAACAGACTGAGTCCTCCAGGCTGACGAGCGGCCAGCTTTAGCGCCGTCTCAAACTGCTCGGGTTGACTGTCAGGAATTGCCATTTCCAGCAATTCCAGAATTCGCGCTCCTGACGACGATTGCAGCAAATCATCAACTAGGTTGTCGCTAACCGAAGGGTCAAGCTGCACGTGACGGGTCAGTGCGAGTCGTAAATCATTGTTGAATAGGGGAGTGTAGGGACGCAGCCTTGACGGAGGTTCTCCAGTCTTGACAAACGTTTCTAGTTCCACAACTGTGACTGATTGTTGAATCGGCCCTAATTTGATCTTCAAGCGTTCGGCGGCGATCGCCGATCTTGAATTGACACAGGGTACGACAACCAGTCCGGCAAGCAGAGCTATGATCCTAAACTTCCAAGCGGGTCGTCTTGGAGAAGAGTCATCAGGGAGTGGCAGAGCAGAGGAGGAGGAAACGAGCACAGTAATGAGTATTCGTTAAAGTTCGCGAAGGTTCGAGAGAGGCAAGCTAGGTCGGAGCTAAATCACATTAGGCAGAATCTACCGATGTGGCATGGATCAATAGACGCCTCGATGGGTCAAAACAGTTTCTCAAGAAACCCACGAGCTTATTTTTCCCAAAATATAAGCTGTTCTTATCCCGCAATGCTATAGAAACGGATAAGTCGTTCATAATCTGTGAAAAAACGTAGAGGTTGAACCGTAAAAGCCCTGATGTGTAGACGGGCTTTTGTAGGAGTTGCACAATGGTTTTCCTCCTTACAGAGTACTGACAAACAGAATCAAAACGGTGTCGTTTCTAACGGCGTCGATTGGACAGAGCATTGAGATGGATCAGGAAAGTTCTTTCCCTTCAGGATGGACTGCTCACACCAGCGAGCAGTTTTCAGCAGCTTTGCGTCTTGACAATAGCCTCCAATGAGTTGAACACCGATCGGCAGTCCCTGAGATCCCCAGCCTGTGGGCAGGGCGATCGCCGGAACACCCAGCAGAGACCAGAGTTCACAGAATATCGGGTTGCCCGTACTATGGAGACCTTGCGGTGCTTCACCGGGAGTTGCCAGAGTCAACACCGCATCGTACCGATGAAATAGCGAGACAATGTTGTGCTGATAGGTTTGGCGCATGGCGATCGCCTGCAAATATTCGACTGCTGAAATCTGTCGTCCCTCATCAATTTTTTGAATGAGGCGATCGCTGAGCAAATCGGCCTGAGTCTGACGCAAGTCCCGATATTGGTGTGCTACCTCTGACAGCATCAGATGCCTCATCACTGTTGGAAAGCGATCGAACTCTTCCGACAGCTTGATTTCATCGACCACGGCCCCCTGTTGTTCAAAAGCGTCTGCTTGCTGAATCAGGTGCGATCGCTGCTCTGGCTCGGCCTGCTCCCATACACAGGTTTTCACTAAAGCAAGGCGCGGCGCATATCTCCGCAGGTGGGTTTTCAGAGAGGCAAGAGAATGATGGCTCCATGATTTATCTAACCTAACGTCTTGCTGTCCCTGCGGTTGAGTGAGTGGACGGATTATGGGGAGTACTTGAGAATTCGTAACACTGCTGGCGATCGCCCTTGAGCCTTCATCGGGTTCTGAATCGATTGCCTCTGGGTTGATCAACACAGAGGCGATCAGCGCCACATCATCTACGCAACGAGCAAACACCCCCACCTGATCCAAGCTGGGACTCAGCGGCTGAATTCCTCGACGAGAAATCAGTCCAGCACTGGGTTTATAACCCACCACTCCACAAAAAGCAGCCGGACGAATCACCGATCCCTGAGTTTGGGTTCCGAGGGCGGCAGGAATAAATCGGGCGGCGATCGCCGCAGCCGAACCGCTGGATGACCCTCCTGGTGTATGGGCTAGATTCCAAGGATTGCGAGTCTTTCCAGGACTGAGGTAAGCAAACTCGGTTGTGACCGTTTTTCCGGCCATCATCGCTCCAGCCTGCAACAATCGCTGTACTACTTCAGCAGACTGTTCTGGAACATAGCCTCGATAAATTGCCGATCCCCTCTCAGTTGGGATGCCCTCAGTCTCCATGATGTCTTTAATGCCAACAGGTACGCCCCAAAGGGGAGAAGGGTCTGAACATCCCTGTTGTTCGAGCTGTTTGACTTGATTGAGTAAATGCTCCGGCTGAAACCAGGCCCATGATTGAACTCGGGAGTCCCATTGCTGAATGTGCTGAATGCAGTTATGCACGACTTCTTCAGGTGAAAATTGCCGTGTTCGAAAGCCCTCCAACAATCCTCTGATCGTCAGCTCGTTTAGTCCCATTACGTTAAACAAGTCTCAGCTCGTGGTTTCACAAACTTGTCATTTAAATTAGACATCCATAGCAACCTCAAACGATTTGTGAGAGAGGAAGCGGGCTGCGTCTGCCTCTCCTCTCACTTGGCAGTTCACAAGCAATTTAGGATCGCCATATCACATTAGGCATCTATAGCAATGCACAGATAGGTTAGGACAGATATTGATAGAGAAGCCACGCGGTGCGCGGCTTCTCTATCAACTATTGGTTTTATATCAGCGCGTAGCACCATATCAAATTAGACACTCATCAGACGTTCAAACTGGCGAGATGAATCACCGCATCGCCCTGATTGACCAATGGATTGCGAGTTGCACCAATCACTAGACCTGCCTGAGATGCAGTCAGGTTAACGCTCTTATCACCGAACGTGTCACGAATGGTGCCCAACCGCTGTTTTTTATCAACCTGCTGTCCAATCTCAACCTCAAGATGGAAAAGTCCGCCTCTAGAGGCTCGCATCCAGCGCGTTGTTTTGGCTTCTAGAGGAATGTCACAAAAAAGAAATTTCGCTGAATCTTTTGCACGGGCATCCGCCGCCGGAGGCTCTGGAATCGAAGGAGAATGAGGAATCATGTTTAAATATTTCATCACTCCCTCCACTCCTCTAACACCAGCCTGAATCGCATCTTCGTTAAACCGGAGAGCCTCTCCACCTTCGTAGAGCAAGACTGAACAGCCGCGTTTTGCTGCCGCTTGCCGCAGGGAGCCGTCACGAGTCGAGGCATGAATCATTAAGGGCGCGCCAAATGCTTTGGCACAGCGATAGGTTTCTTCGTGTTCCAGGTTGGCACGAATTTGCGGTAGATTGTGGCGATGAATGGCAGCAGTGTGGAGGTCAATGCCGTGGGAGCAGTGGTCTACCACTTCTTTGAGTAACAGGTGAGCCAGCCGGGCCGCGAGAGATCCCCGTGGAGATCCGGGAAACGAGCGGTTGAGATCGCGTCGATCGGGCAGATAGCGCGACTGCTCGATGAACCCGAAGATATTGACAACCGGAACAGCGATCAAAGCTCCTGAGAGAGTTTTGGGCGAAACGCTACTGAGCACCTGCCGAATAATCTCTACGCCGTTGATCTCATCTCCGTGAATTGCTGCGCTGAGCCACAGACAGGCTCCTGGACGCTTTCCATTCACCACTGTAACGGGAAGCGACATCGGAGTCTGAGTCGGCAGCTTCGCCACCGGAACCTCTACTCGCTGACGCTGTCCTGGAGCGATCGCCACTCCGCCGACAATAATCGGCTGAGCCTTAGGTTGGGTCGTACTCAATTGAGTCATGATATTGTCGCAACTCAGTGCTGATCAGTGCTGAGCGCGATCGCGCGTTTTGCCATAGGTCGCATGTTTTTCAATGAATTCAATAATCTTACCTGCAACATCCACTTCCGTAGCGGACTCAATCCCTTCCAGGCCAGGAGACGAATTCACCTCCATCACCACAGGGCCATGATTAGACCGGAGAATATCGACCCCCGCAACATACAAACCCATCGCTTTGGCTGCTCGTGTCGCAGTACTCCGCTCTTCTGGGGTCAGCTTCACTTTTGCAGCACTGCCGCCCCGATGAATGTTTGAGCGGAACTCTCCAGGCGCACCCTGACGCTTCATCGAAGCAATCACCTTGTCTCCCACAACAAAACAGCGGATGTCCATCCCGCCCGCTTCTTTGATGAACTCTTGCACCAAAATATTGGCATCCAAACCCCGAAACGCTTCAATCACCGAAGTTGCGGCTTGCTTGGTCTCAGCAAGTACCACACCAATGCCTTGAGTCCCCTCTAGCAGTTTGATGACCAAAGGTGCGCCTCCTACCACATCCAGTAGACCTTCGATGTCTTTGGTGGAGTGGGCAAATCCAGTCACGGGTAAGCCAATGCCCTTGCGAGCCAGGAGCTGGAGACAGCGCAGCTTATCGCGAGAGCGAGAAATTCCCTGAGACTCATTCGTAGGAAAGACGCCCATCATTTCAAACTGACGCACCACTGCTGTGCCATAAAACGTCTTTGATGCACCGATGCGCGGGATAACCGCATCGAAATCATCCATCAATTTCCCTTGAAACATGAGCTGAGGGTGGTGAGATGTGATGTTCATATAACATCGCAGATAGTCAATCACCTGCATGGTGTGCCCTCGTTGTTCTCCTGCCTCCTTTAGCCGACGAGTGGAGTAGAGTGAGGCATTGCGCGACAAAATCGCAATTTTCATGGATCTAGAAATCTCCCCAAAGAAAATTTAGTATTTAAGGCGTTCCGAACGTGGACTGACTCTTGCAGACAATCAGTGAGTCGCTGAAGCA
>CAKZMO010000321.1 GCA_937128595.1 uncultured cyanobacterium
GCCTGTTTGCGATCGCTAATGTCTTCATAACAACCCATCACCCCAACGACATTGTCTTCGCTATCTGTTAGAGGAATTTTACTCGTGCGAATCCAAATATGTTCTCCCTGAAGTGTAGACGTGGGTTCCTCATAATTCAGCCGTGCCACCCCGCTACTCATGACTTCAGCATCATCAGCCTGGTATATATCTGCCCAATCTGCCCAAGGTAGTTCTCTATCTGTTTTGCCGACAATTTCTTCGTAGGTTAGTTGATAATCTCCTGCAAATGCAGGGTTGCATCCTAAAAAGCGTGACTCGCGATCTTTCCAAAAAACTCGCTGGGGAATGGTGTTCAATACGAGTTGCAACATATTGCGAGACTCTTGAAGCTTATGTTCGGCCTGTTTGCGATCGCCAATATCCTCTAACACGGTAATGTAATAGGCTGGTGTGCCGTCTGTGTTGCTCACCAGAGAAATGGTGGCGTTGATCCAGATGATAGAGCCGTCTTTTTTGAGATAACGTTTCTCCCGTGAGCAACTTTCGATGTGCCGATCATCGAGCAGTTGAAGCTGCTGTCGGCAGATGTGTTGGTCTTCAAGAACGACGATATCCCAAGGAGTCATGCGAGACAGCTCATCGGAGCTGTAATCAAATAGCTCACAGCAGCGTGTGTTGACTTTTAGAAATTTGTGGGTTGAGGCGTCTGTTTGAACAATGCCGACTGCGGCTGAACTGAAGATGGAGTCGAGCTGTTGCTCACTGGCTTGCAGGGCTTGGGTGCGATCGCGCACTCTTTCCTCCAATTCGTGGTTTAACTGCTCCAATGCTTCTTGGGTTTGCAAAAGGCTCAGCTCAGCTTGTTTGCGATCGCTAATATCTTCGACAGTGCCAACAATGCGGACGAGCACACCGGACTCATCGAGAACGGGAAAAGATTGGCATCGAAGCCAAAGCATCTCTCCGTGAGTCAGGATGATGCGATATTCTTCGTCGGTCGCATGACCTTGGAGCTGTCGTTGGAACGATGCCTCTACTCGTTCGAGATCTTCGGGATGAACCTGATCAAGCCAGTGAGACGTATCAGGCTGATCTGCTTCGTCAGACAAGCCTGTTAGCGCTCTGTAGGCAGGGTTGACATAGGAATAGCGATCGCAATCGACTTCGTAAACGAAGAATCCCTCCCGAACCGTTTCTGACAGGGAACGAAAGCGGGTTTCACTCTCGGCCAACGCCTGCTGAGTTTTCTTTCGTTCTGTAATGTCGCGCACAATGACTAGAGCTTCCCGATCGAAAAGTGGTAAGGTTCGCGCTTCTTGATAGCGCAACTCATCGTCAATAACGATCGGATATTCATAGACCTGTAACTCGCCAGTTTCAATCGCCATCTGGATATGGCTTAAGTGACGCTCTGCCAATTCTGGAGAAAGCACGTCATAAACCGTCGCTTTGGACAGAGGTTTTTGAGGGCAAAGCGCGGGCATGTGGTTGCTATTCACAAAATCGCGATAATAGCCGTCTTCGGTCATCCGAATTAGCAAATCTGGCATGGCCTGAATGATGGCGGCTTTGGTCGCTTCGCTCTGGGCTAACAACCTTGTTGTTTCTTTTTGCTGGGTAATATCGGTGCTGATTAAGACCGCGCGATCGCACTCTCCTTCCGTCTGCACTGGTGCAATCTCGATGGAGTAAGATAAAACGCGACCTTCTGGATTTGGAAGGTCGCACTCAAAGTGTTGTGTCGTCTGAGTCTGAAACACTTGTTGAACAAGCCGATCGATCTCAGCCTGCTGGTCTGGCGAAAACCAATCAATGATACTGCTGCCGATCACCTGACCTAGACTCATGCCTTCGTAGGTGCGGTTGGCAAACAAAATCTTGCCCTCTTGATCTAATTCGCAGATGTAACAAGGCGCATTGGTGTAAATAGAAGAGAGCTTGTTGGCTAGGGCACGGTATCGTTCTTCGCTTTCACGCAGAGCCGTTTCAGCCTGTTTTTGTTCTGTAACATCAAGGTAGATTCCGAGCATTCCCATGCTTCCATCGAGATCTGGAAACGATCGCACAACACGATAAAAGTGACGAGTCTGGTTTTCAACAATCTCAGTGGCCTCATGAACAAACTGATCTCCCAATTCACAGTGCTGTTTAACCCGTTCATTTAGCTCAAGAATCTCTGCCGCTATTGGAATATCCGCAGGAGAAGTTCCAAGCTGAGATCCAAACCGCTCAACATCAACAGAATTTTGAATCGTCAGCCGATCTTCAGCATCACGTGCCCAAACCCCCAAAGGTAAGGCATCAATGAGCAGTTGAAGCCGCTGTTCACTGGCGCGTAGTGTATCCTCAGCTTTTTTGCGATCGGTGATGTCTCGAACAATCACGAGAACATCTTGCTCCAAAAGCGGCACAACCCGTACTTCCTCGTAACGAACCTGCCCATCAACGACCAAAGATTGTTCGTAAACTTGTAAGCATTGCGTCTCCTGTGCTCGTTGTACGGTGTCTATGTGCAACGCAGCCAGGTCTGGCGGAAGAATGTCATAGACTGTTGACTCATGGATCGGTTTTTCAGGCAGCAAGGTGTGTTCGTAGTGGCTTGAAAGAAATTCTTGGTAGTGACCGTTGACATCCATGTGAATCAACAAGTCAGGGATGGCTTGCAGGATTGCTTCCTTCGTGGCTTCGCTTTGCCGCAAAGCCAATTCCATGCTTTTCTGTTCAGTGATGTCAGTCATGGTTCCAACCGAACCAATCACGTTTCCCTGACTATCCCGTTCGGGCTGGGCTTGACAGTAGACCCATTTCAAACTGCCATCGGGCATCTGCAAACAGGTTTCCGTTTGGTGGCGAGTGCTGATCTGCAATAGAAACTGCTGTTGGTCAAACAGGCGATCGCGCCAGTCGGGATGCACACAGTCAATCCAGCCATTCCCCAACCCTTCTTCTAGGGTTAGCCCTGTGATTTCGCTCCAGCGAGCATTGGCATAGACCATCTTGCCGTCAGCATCATTGCGAAAAATCCCAACGGGAGATGCTTCTGCTAAGGCTGCATAGCGCTGTTGGCTATCGCGTAGACTCAATTCCGTTTGTTTTTGGCTCGTAATATCAATGCAGACTCCAAAGATTTCTGAATTGCCATCCAGCCCTGGAAACTTGCCCTCAATCCGATAAAAGAACCTCTCTTCTCCGTTGATCGTCTCCCGTTCAAAATATTCCGAATATTGATCCGATTGGCTCTGCTCTTTGAGGGCATAGTAACTGTCAAAATGGCCTAACAAAGCCGGAATATCGTCAGGCAACGTGCCAAGCTGATTGCCAAACCGTTCGATATCGATTTTGTTTTGGATGACTAAGCGATCGTCTTGATCTCTAACCCACACTCCAAACGGCAACCCGTCAATTAATATTTGAAGTCGTTGTTGGCTTAACTTGAGATCGGCTTCGGCCTTTTTGCGCTCTGTAATGTCTCGAATGATGACCAAAACCTCATCGTCACCGCAGGGAACAATCCGAACTTCTTCAATAGCCGCCTTCTCACCATCGAATAGCTCTTGTTCAAATACTTGAATGTCTGAAGTCTCTAGGGTTTGATGAACGTAATGCAACACCTGATCTGCTAGATGGCGAGGAAATTCGGTGTCATAGATGTGGTAGCCAGCAATGTTTGTTCCTGCAATGGCCTGTTTATCGTCAGGCACAAAGGACTCTAAATAAACTCCCTCGCCACTGATTTGAAACATCAAGTCGGGCATGGCAGAAATTAATGCTCTGTGCTTGCGATCGCTCTTTCGAAGCGCTGCTTCAACCCGCTTTTTCTCTGTAATATCCTGAATAACTGCAATATCGTACAGGGGCTGTCCATGCTGATCTCTGACGAGAGAAACAGTTAGATTAGCCCAGCGAATTTCACCGGACTTATGGAAAAATCGCTTTTCCATCGTGAAGCTAGGGATCTGTCCTGAGATCAACTGAGCCATAAGCTGATCGTCAACGATCGAATCGTCGGGATGGCTGCAATCGGAATAGCGAAACTGGAGTAGCTCTGCCTCGGTGTAACCCAAGAACTCACAAAATTGATGGTTGACACGAATAATGCGTCCATTCATATCCCCTTCGCCAATGCCAACCGCCGCCTGATTAAACAGCGCTTCAAATCGAGCCTCGCGCTCACCCCATGTCGTATTGCCAGATAATGTCTGCTGTTGACATGAGGCTAGATCCTGCTGTAGTTGGTGATGCTGCCACAACCGCTGCACCGTCCACTGCAATCGAGTTGAGCTGAGTTGCGACGTGATTAGATACTCTTGAATCCCTGCATCCATGAGTTTTGGAGCCAGAGACTCATCCCCATCGTCCAGCAGCACCAAACAGCTCGGTAGGGCAGTAGCCCAAAGCTTCTGCAAATGAGGCCATGTTGTTTCGTAACTCTGGCGATCTAGAATCACCACGTGAGGCGGCATCAAATTCGACGTGAACAGATCAGAACCTCTATCTGATGAGTTTAGGTGTGGATTTGAGTCTGCGTGAGAGGGTTGAACAGACTGCTGATGGAGGGCGATCGCTCTCCATCCCTCATCCAAAATGGTGCCTTGCCAGTTCGTATCACCTGCAAGAAAGCTACGACATTGAGTTCTTGATTCCTCAGAGTGCAGCAGCAGCGAAACGAGAGGTTCATTCATTGTTGTCATAAAGGAAAGACCATGATGAGGCAAGGGGTTCAGCCGCGTACAAGCACCCATGGACAGCAGAATTCATTTTGCGAACGGAGTCATCAAGCACTGAATGCATTCTTCGGCGTTGCACAGCATAGAATGATGCGGAAAGATTCAACTCATGGATGACCTGCTGTAGGGGCATCGCAATGCGATGCCCCTACCAAAATCATTCTTCGAATGTGCAACGCCCATTCTTCGGATGCATCTATTCTGCTAAATCGCACTACCTTTTGTTTATGTATTCACCTGGTTCTTTGATGCTACCGAGAATTCACATTGTCTTTCATCTACGCCTTAAAAAAACAGCTCGGTTGCTCGATTGTCGAGGTCGGCAGAAATACTCGACCCCTTGAAGCGATTTTAGAAGCAGCCCTGTTTTGCATGTATGGTGCGAACATCGTGCCCGCTTTGGCCAACGCCTCTCCATCAGGAGAAACGGGACGCTCGCACTACGAACGTCGATAAATTTGCACATAAATTTGCACATAATAGTGCAAATGATAGGATGCCCCTCTTAGTCTTTGGGCAATGAGAAGTAGATGGTTGCCCCTGTACCGACTGAACCTGAGGCCCAAATTTTTCCGCCATGACGATGGATGATGCGTTTGACGCTAGCAAGTCCGATTCCGGAACCCTCAAACTCGTCTTTCTGATGGAGTCGTTGAAATGGCGCAAAAAGGCGATCGGTAAACTGCTCATCAAACCCGACACCATTGTCTTGAATTGAAAAAATAACGCGATCTTCTGTTTCGTGGCTGCCAATAGAAATAACAGCTTGCTTTTGAGTGCGCGTGTATTTGACCGCATTGTTCATTAAGTTTTGCCATACTCGCTTCAGCATCGTAGAGTCGCCTTGGGTGTTGGGTAACGGGTCGATATTCCACGTTATTTGGCGATCGGGGTTTTCTTCTATCATTTGTTGTTGTGCAGCCTGTACGGTCTGACTCATATCAACAGTCCCGTACTGCATTTTTGTACGCCCCGTTCGTGAGTATTCAAGCAAATCTGTGATCATGCAGTTGGCTTGATTGGTGAGGCTGAAAATTCGTTGGAGATAGCTTTGGATCTCTACATTAGTCACTGGCCCCAGTGCGTCTTGTAGCAGCGTCACAAAGCTATTGATTTGACGAATCGGCGTTCGCAAATCATGTGACAGCGAATAGGCAAGGAGCTCTAATTCCTCATTGA
This sequence comes from uncultured cyanobacterium, assembly GCA_937128595.1. Classification (GTDB taxonomy): domain Bacteria; phylum Cyanobacteriota; class Cyanobacteriia; order CAKZMO01; family CAKZMO01; genus CAKZMO01. Next base: position 5,889 of record CAKZMO010000321.1, read on the forward strand.
TGCTTTGTAGCTGGTGATTGCTCCGTTCAAGTTGAGCTGTCCGCTTTTGGACTCGGGCTTCTAGTTTCAAGTTAAACCGCTGAAGGGATAGAGAAGCCTCCTTCTTATCGGTAATATCGCTTACCAAACCGTCGATGACGGACTTGCGGCTCTGCACAGTCAGAGCTTCGTTGACCTGTATCCAGATTTTTTGTCCGTTGGGGCATTGCACTTGCTGTTCCCATTGATTTCGCCCTGATTGAAGACGGTCTACCGCATCAAACTCAAAATTCTTGTGAAAAAAGTCCTTAGCTGCTTCCAAAGAAGACAAGCCCAAAAGCCTCAGAAATCCCTCGTTAACTTCGATCAGCTGTCCGTCTTGGTTCGCTCGAAACACACCCACCTCAAGTTGGTTGAGCAAAAACCGCTGGCGACTATCGAGTTCATTCGCTTGACGACGGATTTGAGCATTTTCCCAAGAGGAGCGAACAGCCTGGGACAACCGGATGAGGTGTTTCGGTGATTTGAGAACGTAGTCGTCTAAGCCTGCCTTCATCGCCTCGACAGCGATTTCTTGGCTACCGGAGTCGGTAAACATGACAACGGGCATCAACGGATCGTCTTCTTTGATCCGATGGAGGATGTCGAGCCCGGTTGCCCATTTGAGCTCGTAGTCTGTGATGATGAGATCGAAAGTTTCATGGGCAAAGGTTTGCTCAAAGCTGGCAAGGTCAGCGACTTCTCGAATATCGAGATCTGAAAACTCGCGAGTCAACTCGTGAGTCACTAGCCGTCGATCAACTGGATTGTCGTCAACAATTAAGATGCGACGAAGAGTCTGTGTGACCGCGCTCATATAGGGCTATGAAAAGAAGCATCATATTCTATGGTAGCGATGGTAGCGGCTTATTGATCATCCCAGCCGACCTTTGAGGGAATAGTTTTACGGGAATGGGGCTAAGTCGTGAGCATATTTGGAAACTGATTGATCCGAAGCCAGTAGGCATTTATTGTCTCGACTAGTTTTCTTAGCGCATCGAGTTGAACCGGCTTCACCAGATAAGAACTCACGCCAAGATCGTAGGCTCGATCGACGTCGATGTCTTCTTGAGATGCAGTCAAGATAACGACCGGAATTCGCTTAAGCAGATCTTGCTGCTTAATCCAGCCTAAAACCTCTAACCCATGTCGTCGCGGCAGCTTGAGGTCGAGCAGGATCAAGGATGGCAACGGATATTGTGTGCGATCGCCATAATTGCCTTTGCCAGACAAATAGTCTACTGCCTCATCTCCATCTCTGACGATGCGGATTGGATTTGCAACATTAGCATGCTGAAACGCCCGCTCAATCAGCAAGATATCTGTCGAGTTGTCTTCTATCAAGAGGATGCCGTATTCGCTGAGATCCATCATAAGGACGTATGAATTGTCTGTGAGTGGGTTAGCCTATGAGAGTATGAGTAGGGACTTACATTCAGGCGCAAGTCTAGATGAGTGTTTTTTAGAATAACTTGTATTTGGCTTACAGTGGGTTCAGCATGACTCATAATCCTCATCTCATTACCTTAATGATTTGAGGGGGGCAGGATTTTCAGCTTGGGGCAGCTCAATCCAAAATCGACTCCCTTTGCCTGGAGTAGACTGAACGCCAACCCGTCCTCCCATGCGATCCATGCCTCGCTGAACGATCGCCAATCCGATGCCGGTGCCAGAATATTGCTCGATACCGTGTAATCTTTCAAAGGGCTGAAAGATACGTTCGTGATGGCGGTGATCAATCCCAATTCCGTTGTCTTCAACCCAGACACGCACCCTTTGCCCCTGTTCTTCTGCCCAGATGCGGATGATTGGAGACTTGTCTGATTCTACAAATTTAATTGCATTGGCAATCATATTAACAAGCACCTGACGCAAAATATTGCGCTGAGCTCGGACAGGGTGCAGATCCTCAATAGTAATGTGAGCTTTTCTAGCTTCGATGTCAAGAGCTACCTCTCGGAGTGCCTCGTCCACCACCACAGACAAGTTTACAACGGTGAGCTGAATATCACGCCGACCCAATCGACTATAGGCCAATAGATCTTGAATCAAGCCTCCCATTTGGGCCGCAGAATCAATCAAGATTTGGACATATTCGTTTCCTGTGGCGTCTAGGCGATCGCTGCAATCTTCTTGAATAATGCGGGCGATTCCTTCAATTGCTCTTAGGGGGGCTCGCAAGTCGTGGGACACAGAGTAAGCAAAGGCTTCGAGTTCTTTGTTCACTTCGCTCACCTGCTCGGTGCGTTCTTCGATGCGCTGTTCTAGGCTGGCGTTGATCGTGCGAATCTCACGCTCGACTCGATGGCGAGAAATCGTTTCTGATAGGATATTGGCGATCGCCTGCAAAAAGTTCACCTCATTTTGGGTAAACCGTCGATGAGCGCGAGTATGCACGCCAATCACGCCAAACGGTTGTCCCTCTGCGTCGCCGACATTACCAATAATTGTACTCATGCCGCTGACGACTCCATGCTCAGTCAGCAGCGCTGGGCCGCTAAACCGCCTCTCGGTTCGGAGATCTTCAACGACTACGGGTTCTTGGGCTAAGAGCGTATACCCAGCTTGAGACGCTTGATCGCTGCTGATGATGGCCTGTCCGACCAGTCCGTCTTGCCAGCCTACCCCCGCTCGCAGCACCATGCCGCGATGGTCTGATAACAGCTCTAGCACTTTGCAATACTCCACATCGAGAGTCTGAGCCACTCGTACTACCACCTCATCTAAAAATGAGTCGAGAAACTTGAGTGCGTCGCTAGCCATTGCCTGCTGACCAATGTGGGCGATCTCGGCCTGCTGCTCAGCTCGCTTGGCTAGGGTGATTTCGGTGCGTTTGCGATCGCTAATTTCTTGAAATAAAATAGCAACCCCCGGCTGTTCCGACGCTGAAATCGGAAACGCATTGACAGCAAACCAGCGGTCTAAGGCATCAGATCGATTCTCAAAACGAATAGACCGTCCGTTTAGCAAGACCTGCCCATACATCTCAGCCCAGTGGGGTTCGAGATCAGGAACCAGTTCCAAGGCAGTTTTTCCTGTGGCTTCATACAGTCCTGTCTGCTGTTCAAATGCTGGGTTGACTTCAACAAATCGATAGTCAACAGCTTTCCCCGCCTCATCAAACAGCACATCAATGACACAAAAGCCTTCTTCCATCGTTTCAAATAGAGTGCGATAGCGGCTTTCGGATTGGCTGAGAGCCGCCTCCATTTGCTTGCGCTGGGTGATGTCAATCAAAACACCTGGAAAGCTCACCGCGCTGCCATCAGCGCCTTGGTCTACGCGTCCCCGTGCGAGCACCCAACGCACATCTGCATCGACTGGGCAGATGCGATATTCCGCCTGATAGTCGTCCCCTGTGGCGATCGCTGTTTCGATTGCCGCCGTGACGCGTAGCCGATCGTCGGGATGGATGGCTTCAAAATATTGTGCAACAGGTAAGCCTAATGCGGCCGCCTTAGGAGCTACCCCCCACAACTTGGCAAACTGGCGATCGGTGAAAACTCGGTCTTCCAACACATTCCAGCGCCAGGTATAGATAGACCCAGCTTCCAGAGCAGCTTCTAGCTGAACTTGAGCTTCTTGCAAAGCCAGCTCTGTGCGTCTGCGCTCAGTGATCTCTTCACACACAGTGTTGATACCAATAATGCGATCGCCATCCTTTAAGGGCAAGAAGCTCTCTCTCCAGACGCGTGTAACCCCTGGCTGGGCGGGCGTTTCTCCCTGAATTTCAACATTTAGCAGCGGCTCTCCTGTCTCAAAGATGGGCTGTAGCAACTGCTCTGCTGCGTCTGCCAGATCGGGCAGTAGCTCTCTCACCGTGCGTCCGATATGATCTTTCACCGAAAAGCCATTGATCTCGGCTAAGCGCTCATTGATTCGCACAAACCGCAAATCAGGGTCTAAGACATTCAGCCCAATGGGAGCCGAACGATAGATGGTTTCAATTTCGGTGAGCTGCTGCTGAAGCTGAGTCCGGCTCTCTTCTAGCTCTATTTCCATGTGCTTGCGTAGGGTAATATCTGCCGCCATTGAGATAACCAGAGGTTGGCCCTCGCTGGTGTCACCCAATGGAGCAGAGCTGAAATCCCAAATGCGAGTGTTTCCCGCCTTGGTGCGAATCGAAAATTCGCCTTCGTGAATATGGTGCTCTAGCGAGTAGAGACTCTCGATCGCCTCTTGAACGACGGATTGGCGATCGCCATAGGCTTTTTCTGTCCAATCAGCAATCGTGGGAACCTCTTCGAGGGTGTAGCCCGTAATGACTGAGAATGCCTGACTCAGAGCTAAAATTTCGCCACTCTCAACATGCATGATGATCGGGAAAGGAGCCAGCGTAATTGCTCGTCGCATTCGAGCTTCACTTTCGCGAAGATCAGTCGAGACTCGTTCTCGTTCCGCAATTTCTTGTTGCAACTGCTGATTGGCGCTACTCAGTTCGGCAGTGCGTGCTGCGACCTGGTTTTCCAACTCCTGACTGAAGTGTCGTTGCATCGATCGCCGCTGGGCATCAATGCGGTTGAGCGATCGCCCATTCCACCAAATAATGATCGAAAACAGCACGATGCCCAAAACACTACGCAGCGCAAACGCCCCTTCAGGAAACAGCGCAAATTGCTGATACGTGACCAAAATCAATGCGCCCAGCAGATTCGGTACGACAATCATCAACGGCAACACTCGCCGGATCATGAGGCTGCCGTCGAGATCACTGCTCACTTCGCGCATCCAGCCCTGATCGGCCGTGGCAAACAACAATCCGACAGATAACAACTGAAACGAAACAGCCGTTGGAATCGCCATTCCTGTAACAGATCTCACCTGATAGAAGTCGGAAACGGCATGGAGATGTCCCGTCAACGCCAGCCCAGAAACGAAGAAGGCGATCGCGCTCAAGCTCTGAACGGCTCGATATTGGCGGCGAATCAGCAGCAATAACGCCAAACCGATCAGCACAAAACTGACTGCTGTATTGGGTGCAGGTCGCCCCTCTGCGAGGCGATCGACGGCCTGAGACGATATTTCAAACGACAGTCGGTTGATCCCAGAATCTACTTGAAATCCATATTCAATTAGGGTGACCAGTCCCAAAAGTAGCACCAGACTGGGCAACCCCCACAGCAGCCCCTTTTGCCACAGCTTGAGTCGGCCCATAGACCGCCGCGATCGCCAATGCCACAGCACCAGGGCTGCGCTGCTCGCGATCAGGCCGAAAGACGTATTGGGCTTTTGGGTAACCCGCCCAGAAATGCCACTGGTGAAGACATCGATATCGAATGCCCACCCCAATAAAACGAGGAGGCTAATGCCGATGACGATCAGGCTGGCCAGCCAAGACAGTCTGCGAAAGCGAGTGACGCTAGGAGCCGATGTCGGGAAAGGACTCTCAAAAGGTGCAAAGTGCATAAAAAAGCCGAAAGAACGTTCCTTCCCTTCATCATGCAAGGAAAATCATCAAATCAGCCCACAATGGCCTCATAAAAATATTATTAAAAAATGATTGGCTAGCAGATCATCCGCAAGTGAGTCATCAATCGCAAATGATCTGCGCTTTATCTTTTCTCCTGCACTTTAGTCCCGTAGGAGGGTTGAGTCCACTTTGGCTGCCCCGCCGCCGACTACACTGGAGAGAGTAGCAACACCAACGTTGAGCCATCATCAAGAATCATGCCTGAACTTTTGCTCATGGCTGCTCTGGGCTTTTTGGGAAGCTTTGGCCACTGTGTCAGTATGTGTGGGCCGCTAAGCGTCGCATTTGCGCTGACGGCAGAAAAGACCCCTCCAGCATCTGAAACAAATCCGTCGCAGCCGAGAGCCTCCAGATCCGAATCTAAGACTCAAGTTTTGACTCGCACTAGCCACCCCCAGACTCAATCTTCGGCGGCTCGCGCGCATCAGATTCGGTTTCACCTTCTGCTGAATCTAGGACGATTGGTGAGCTATGTGCTGGTCGGCGCAGTGTTGGGACTGGTCGGGTCAATGGTGGTCGCGGGGGGCAATTTGGTTGGCGTTGGCAGCGCATTGCGGCGAGGCATCGCAGTATTTACAGGATTGTTGCTGATCTGGTTTGGTCTGCGTCAGACCTGTCCGGGGCTGCTGCCGCGACTGCCGCTGTTGAGTCCGATGGCTCAGGGAAAACTTCATCACTGGCTCGAACGAGTCATGCAGCAGGTGTCGAAGGGCGATCGCCCGTGGATGCCTGCGGCGTTGGGTATGGCCTGGGGGTTGATGCCTTGCGGGTTTCTGTTTGCGGCACAAATCAAGGCCGCTGGGGAAAGCGATCCGATCATGGGCGCTTTGATGATGGGAGCATTTGGTCTGGGCACGATGCCCAGCATGGTCGGCATTGGCGTCACCACCTCAATGCTGAGTGGCGATCGCCGCAGTCAACTGTTTCGAGCTGGGGTCTGGGTGGAGATCGCGGTTGGTATTTTGACTCTGA
>CAKZMO010000322.1 GCA_937128595.1 uncultured cyanobacterium
TCTTCGTCCTCAACGATGGACTGTAAATAGGGCTGAAAATCAATCGTCTTCGGCTCAGAGGTCTGGAATCTTTGAAGAATGGCTTTCAGTGCTGTCTCAAACTTCTCAGGGTCAGAGAGATGGTAATGAGTTCCTTCAAGACAGACTGTGCTTCCATCAGCTGCAAAAGTCTGGAATCCCTTTGCTCCATCTCGGTTATCTTGCTGTATCCGCTGATGAGACCGCAATGCATTAGCTAATTCAGCATTTAGGTTAATCGACCTTTGCACTTGTTCAACCAATTCAGCTTGAGACACCGTGGGATTGTCCCGCAGCGTCTCAACAATAATTTGACAGAGTTGAGCGATTGGGTCAGACATCCTCACCTGTTCCTAATCGGGCTTGCCCTGAATGTGAATCTCACCGATATAGGCAGTACCGCCTTCTACTTTCGTTTGCCAGCCCCTTGCTTGGTCGTAATTGTTTTGGGTCATCGTACTTTGATCAATCAGCTTACCTGCATTGATTTCTTGTGCCAGCAAGCGAACGTCATTTGCAAACTGAGGATCTTCATCCATAGCCACTTGCAAGTAAGCGGCAATCTGATTGACTTGCTCAGGAGTAATCTTCTGAGTTTGCTTGACTGCGGTTTTCACTTCCTCAATCCGAGGCTTTCCACGTAGCTTGCCCCAAATGCGTTTGAGCAGAGTATCCATTTTGGCGATCGCCTCTGTAGAGAACTTCTTTGCCAGTTCTCCAGCCCCTGATTCAATAAATTTCTGAAACGCCAAGGAGGCGATCGCACTAGCCGTCCATATCGTCGCAGGATCAGTCATAAACTCTACAGGTTGTGCTAAGTCACTCCTCCATTCTGGAACGACTCACTCTGATTTGCCAATTTCGTAGCGTGTCTTGGCTCACCGTTGGAGTCTTTGTTTTTGTTTGTCGAGAAGAAGGGCGATCGCCACACTAAGTGTGAATAGGCGATAACGAAGGGGCGATCGCCCCTTCGTAGACAAGCTAGACAGGCGATCTTTCATCTCATCATCAGACCATCATCCTCGAAATCCAGGCTGAAAGTGCGATCGCACCAATACCGCTACAGCACCAAAACATATTGACAATGTAAATACGCTTTGCCCACACTACGAGTATGGATGTGTATTTCGTTCTCAATGGCATCACGTTTGTCTGGAATGACGAAAAAGCCAGGATTAACCCGCTAAACCATAATGGTGACACGTTTCAGCAAGCCGCAGAGCCTTCTTCGATCCACTACTGGTGGTCGTTGATGCCAGCCGTAATGATGAATCGCGAGATGCTGTGATTGGTGCTGTGGGCATTACCATTGAGCATTATTCTCAAACAGCCACATCAAAAGCGATCGAGATGCTGGTACCACAAGATTTGTTGACTGCTTAAAGAGAGGGCGATCGCACGGCTTAAAAAAATAGAGATCGCCCTCTCACCACTACCTTCGCTACCTACGTTTTGGACACTAAGTTTAATCGGAATAGAGGCCACAGCGATCGCTTCCGATCGCTTCTCTGATGTGTTTAAACCAAATCTGGCATTCACACTCCTACCGATAGCCTCGTTGTCTGTTCCAGCCCAAAAGCGAAGAAGGCTAACGGCAAAGTTGTGCGGCGGCAGACAAGCCTGAACTCTCACCGACAACCTCTGCCGCACCAACGCAGTGTTAGACCGCTTTAACTCGTGACTCTAACCACTTTGTAAATTCTTCTCGGTCAAGTGAACCTGCTGCTAGTGATAAAATTACTAATTCTTGCTCGTCAACTGGAGCAAAGATTTCCAAATCATTCATAACTAGAAAAGTTTCCATCGCCGCATGTCCAGTTCTTTTATTGCCATCAACAAAAGGATGATTCATCACCAAAGAAAATCCCAGAGCGGCAGCTTTATAAACAAGCGTTGGATAAAGATCTTCTCCCCCAAACGTCATCATAGGTTGGGCTATGGCAGATTTCAGAGAACCTAAATCTCGAACTCCCGCTGTTCCTCCTGATTGCTTGAGTATCTGACGATGTAAACTCATTACTTCATCTAGCGTTAGATAGCGGATCATGCCAGACGGCGGTACAGTTCAGCATTTTTTTCTAGTACATAACTTGCTGCCTCATTAAAGCCATGTTTAGACTGGCTCTGCTGAAACTCAGTTTTGGAGGAGAACAATACTTCAGGAGAAATGCCATTTTCTGTAGCTATATCTCTTAACTTCTGAACTTGCTCAGTTGGACTGCTAATGGTAGCAGCAGCTATCACTTCTGCGACAATGCGTCTTAGTTTCAAAGCTGGATCTAAAGTATCAATATCTAGATTAGTGACTACCTCTTCTTTGCCCAGATCACAATCATAAACAACATACGTCCATATTCCTGGCTTGCCAGCCTCCGCACTCTCTCCTTCGTAAAAGGTAGTAGTGCCATCTTCCTCAGAGTCGTAGTAAGCAGAGTAAATATCTTCCCACTCGCAATCTGAGTTGTTCAGAGTCTCTCGAATGTTGAACAGCACACCAGCAATATGGTGGGGTTGGGTTTCTACTTGTACTAAACGGACACCTTCCCAAGTAAAGTTGTGCAATTCGATGGGCATAGTTGCTCCTGCAATGTTTTGAGCTGGCGCTATACCTATTAAGTCTATCAATCTTAAACGAATCCTAGCCGAGTTGCTCCAGCGGACTAACGTTGCCCATCACCCGCCGCAAACAATCTCTGCATCACAACTGATCAACTCTCGGCGGTCGGTATGCATGGGCGTTGTTAGCTTGAGATTGCTTGCTTTAGAGAATTCATAAGAATGGTGCGTTCCCGAAAATCTATTTGTGAAATGGGAAAGCTGCGCTAAGAAACGCACCCTGCTTGACAGGGCTGGCTCAAAACAGTATCTACAGCGATGGCGATCGCACTGGCACATTGCTCGATGCATAGGTTATGTGTTCTCAACGCAAATACGGTTTCTACCACTCTTCTTCGCTGCGTAGAGAGCCTTGTCAGAAAGTTCCATCAGTTCACCCAATGTAGCCAAATTCGTAGGTTTTTCGTACATTGATATACCAATGCTCACTGTCATAGTGATGCAGTCTGCACCCGCTGTAATTGGCGTGTTTTCGACTTCAAGTCTGATTCGTTCAGCTAACGTCTTACCCGCTTCTAATGAAATTTCTGGAACTACCGCTAAAAACTCTTCTCCACCAAGCCTTCCGAATATATCATTGCTCCTAAAATTCTTGGAGACAATTTCTGAAAAAGCAATTAATGCAAGATCACCAGCCTTGTGTCCATATTGATCATTGATGGATTTGAAATAATCGATATCGAACATCATACATAACAGTGAAGTCTGGTTTTGCTGGGTACGCATCAACAGTCTTTCGGCTAACCCCAATAAATGCTGCCGTGAACAAACTTGCGTTAAAGCATCAAATTCAACCATTTCACGTAGTTTTGTTTCCGCATTTTTGAGTTCGCTAATGTCTATCCATTGACAGACGACGTTCTTCAAATTTCCTTGTGTGTCTATTATAGGAAACATGTAGACATCGATATACATATCCCGTGCTGATTGAAAAGCAATATTGCTAATCTTTTTCGCCTGCCAAAAAATTGTAAACCGCGCCGGTTGATACTTCTCGAAGACAGCCTTCACTTGAGGCATAACCCCTTGCGCTTTCAGGTTGTCGTCATTAAAGACGTTATAGTTGCCAACGATCTGATCGTCGGTCATATTCATGGTTTCGCACAAAATACGGTTGACCTGGATGATTGTCCCGTCTCGATCGGATATCCACATACCAAACATACTTAAATCAATCAGCGTATTCAGAAAATCTCTGGCTGCCTGAATTTCTGCTTCAGCCTGTTTGCGCTCGGTAATGTCATTATTGGTCAACACAATGTGGTCGGAAATACATTGCGCGTAGATCTCGCATATTTTGACAGATCCATCCCGGCACGTAATCTGATATTCACCCGTATTCACGGCTGTTTTTGAGTGTTGCGCTTGTTCTAGATACGGCTTCGAGCGAGCGATCGCCTCTTGGCGGTATTGGGGATCGGGATAAGCCAGGGAAAACCATTCGGCAGGCGTTTTGGGCCGATGCCCAAACAGTGCTTGCGCGCTTTTACTCCAATGCAAAATATTTTCGCCTGCCGTATCCGTAACAACAATTGGGAACGGGCTTGCATTAACAAGGGTGCGGAACTGTTTTTCGCTAGCTTTCAGGGCTTTTTCTGCTTGTTTTTGTTCAGTAATATCCCTGTTTATGCCAAGCACACCAAATATCTGATTGTTCTCATCTTTTAGAGGAATTTTTACACTATCAAAAAGAACTTTTTCACCGGAAATGATTGCTGCAACCGTGTTTTTTACAATTTTTCCGCTTAATACTTCAGTGTCATGTTCATGATATCCTGTAATCCCTTTGTCAGGGTTTCCGTTCACCCGTTCAGCATCCCAACCATTTTCAATATCGGTTTTTCCAATTAAATCAGACGGCTTTTTATTAACGGCTTGGGCAAACTTGTTGTTGCATAAGATTGTCTTCAAGCTCTTGTCTTTTGCAAAAATCAAATCAGTTGAAGAGTTGATAATATTACGCAATAAGCTTTCACTTTCTCTTAATGCTTGTGCTGCTTTTCTGATGTCAGAAATATCACGAAACTCGACGACCCGAGCTGGTTTCCCATGATATTGAATAGTCTTTGCATGAAGACGTAACGGAAATATTGTGCCGTCTTTTCGAATACCTTCCACTTCATACGGCTCTT
>CAKZMO010000323.1 GCA_937128595.1 uncultured cyanobacterium
GTGCTCAGCATGAACAGAAATGATATCTGCCCCTGCTTTGGCAAAGTCAGCGACGTACTTTTCAGGTTCCACAATCATCAAGTGGACATCTAACGGCTTTTGAGTCAGGGGGCGAACGGCGCTGACGATCAAAGGGCCAATGGTGATGTTGGGAACAAAGCGACCGTCCATCACATCTACATGAATCCAATCTGCTCCCGCTCGATCAACAGCCTGAATCTCTTCGCCCAAACGGCTAAAGTCGGCGGATAAAATTGATGGAGAGATTACGGTCTTTTTGGTCGATTGGTTCTGGGTCATAACATGCCTCGCTATTCCTGCTTCCGTCGGTCTCATAAGATAATGCTAACAAAGTGTGTCGTTGCTCTTAAATAAATTGATCAAATTTGATCCTGATGACGGATACCTGCATAGTTGCAAAGCACAGTTCACGGGAGTTGCTTACTGGCAGGTAGAAACGTTCGCCAATGGCAAGGATGTTGTAGCGTCTGTCAATGACGCATATTGTCAATGGTGCATATTACAGACAAGTTACAGATTTCGCTTAAATTCGTGCACATTGCAGAAGCGGAATGCATCATAGGATTAAACATCTGATAATTGACCCTCTGAGGAGAACAATGCCTGTGGCTTGGCGATCAAAGCATTCTCAATCCCGCTCTAGCGGTTTAGGTTCTGAAGGAGAACGACGTTCGAAAAAAGTGATGCAATGGGCAATGGGAATTACCGGAGGGGCGATCGCCATTTTTGCGGCTCATCCCGTGATGGCGCTCATGACCTCAGTGGGAGAAGCGGGGATCGATGCCCTGCGCCTTCATGCCGAACCCTACGGCCTAACGGGTCGTAAGATTGCAATCGGTCAAGTCGAAATTGGTCGTCCTTCAGTTTTCGGCTTAGACAAAGCCGCACCTGAAAACTTTGTAGTGCGAGTCAATCAGGTCTTTTTTCAGGATTCGTTGCCAGGTGCAGACGAACTCGTCGATGGACATGCCGCCAACGTCGCCAGCGTCATGATTAGCCGAGACAAAGGGCTAACGGGAGTTGCTCCTGATGCGAGGCTGTATGCATCTGCCATTGGATTGTTGGGACGGAGCGGTCAGCCAGAGGAGTGTTTGGCGTCACAAACGGTTGCTTCTCAAAATGGCGATGATGTTCGCGCCATCAACTTTAGCTTTGGGGAGTCTCTGATTCGCGATCCGCGACCAAATCCGCAACTGGATGGCAATGCTTTGCTGACTCAATGTATCGACTGGTCATCGAATGAACACGGCGTGCTGTATGTGATTGCAGGCAACCAAGGTCGCGGGGGAATTCCAATTCCAACAGACCATTTCAACGGCATGACTGTGTCCAACTCGCGAGAAGTTGACGGTCAGTTTAACAAGGTCGACTTTTCGAGTCTCAGCAGCGAGCCAGAAATTCTCATCGGGCGATCGCCCGACACCGAGAGCAACGTGGGCGATCGCCGTTCCATTAGCCTCGTGGCTCCGGGGACTGACATTCGCATGATTAACCCTGACGGTCGTACGACTCGGTCTACCGGGACAAGCTTTGCTGCACCTCATGTGACCGCGATGGTGGCGCTGTTGCAAGAGTATGGCGATCGCCAATTGCGCAACCAAGCCGCAAACTGGAGTCTCGATTCTCGCAACCCTCAGGTGATGCGAGCCATCATGATGAACTCGGCAGATAAACTGCAAGATTTGGGAGATGGATTGAATCTAGGCATGGCTCGGACGTTGTTTGATCATCGCAACCGCTCGTGGGTTGAGCTAGATGCCTACACCGACCGAACTCGTTCCCTCTCAGCTGCTTTGGGCACAGGCCATCTCAACGCCTACCGCGCCTACGAACAGTTCAGCGCAGGTCAGTGGAATTCGACTGGGGTTGTGCCCGCGATGGGATGGGACTATCACACTGTTTCAAACACCAACGAAGCTTCTGAATATCAGGACTATGTGATCGGCTCACCGCTCCAGCAAGGAAGCTACTTCTCCGCGACATTGTCTTGGAGTCGGAAAGTAACGCTGAATGACAGCAACGGCAACGAGATTTACGACTTGGGTGAGACCTTTACAGACGAGGGGCTCAATAATTTGAATCTGTATCTGATGCCCGCAGATTCGGATGACATTGACGATAACCTTTGGTCATCGGTGAGTGCCGTGGACAGTGTCGAGCACATTTTCCATCGGATTCCAGAGACCGGACAATACAAAATTCGGGTGGTCTATGACGATCAGGTGAACACGCCGATGCAGCCCTACGCCCTCGCTTGGTGGGGAGTGCCGGGGCAAATCAACGAATAAGCACGCCATGAGCGACGATTCACAAGGCCGCTACGGCAATGGCATCTGGACGCAGGGGTTGGGATGGGCGATCGCCTTGACGATAGGAGCATCGTGCATCCAACTTCTGCTTCCGGTGCATCCTGCTGTGGCGGATGAAGGAGAATCAGAGGAGAGTATCAATTTCAGAGACCGTCCGGGGCTGTGTGCATTGAGGAATGAGACTTCCGGACGATGGGTTCACGATGGCAACGGACAGATGGTTCCTCTCCGCGAAATCTGTGGCGATTCCGATGCCTGGGATGCCTATGTCAGCTCATTTGACGAAGAACTAGCGGCGATTGCAGACAATCCGATTGCAGAACCACTCACTCCTGAGCAGGTGACCCCCAACCAAGAATTTTGGCTGCGATTTCGTACCGCTGCTAGCAACGAAGCCCTCGAATTTGCGCGATCGCTCGAACTTTCTGCCGTGATTGACTACGGACAGACCATTTGTCCCCTGCTCAACGACGGCGTCACGATGGACGAGGTACGAGATACTCAAGTCGAAGCGGATCTTCCGGCTGACTTCGATGCGGCTGTTAATGTGGCCGCGATTCACACCTATTGTCCTCAGCATGTGACGCAGATTGGTCGATAGTTCTAGTCTGGCCCCCCGTTCAACATGGATGTATTGGAAGCACGGGACATTGGATTGGCGATACGGGCGACGCCCAGACAAGCCAACGCCACTGTTCTTCCCGAACTTCTCAATTCTGCATTTTCATTAGAATTGATCTATAGCAATCTCACTTAGCAGTTCACAAGCGATTTAGTATCGCTATATTCAAATCGTGCGCGTTAAATCGTGCGAAAGTTTGGACAGCAGCGATTTCGACAAAATTAGAACTGCCTGTCGCTCCAACAATTCGCGCATCATATTAGGGGAAGGAGGCTAGAAATGACAGCGACTGCATCAAAATCGCTCGATTGGGACGCAGTAGTATCAGAACTAGACGGTGTCGAAGTCATTCGGGATGCCAATCAAATTGCGAAGCTGTCCCAGGACTATTTCACTTTTAGCCCCATTTTGCAGGAGCAGTTGTCGGACAAGCGGGGCGACTTGGTCGTGCGTCCGGTCACGGAAGACCAAGTCCTAAAAGTCGCTCAGGTTTGTGTCAAACACCGCATTCCCCTCACGACTCGTGGAGCTGGCACAGGAAATTATGGTCAATGTGTTCCTTTGCAAGGCGGCATTATTCTTGACCTCAGCAAAATGCAGCAAATCAAGTGGATCAAGCCGGGACTCACCTGTGTCGAACCTGGCGTAAAACTGGTTGCACTAGATAAGCAAGCGAAAGAAAGTGGCTGGGAAGTGCGAATGGCTCCCTCGACTTACCGCACGGCAACGGTGGGTGGGTTTATCGGCGGCGGCAGCGGTGGCATTGGTTCCGTCATGTATGGTCAGTTGCGCGATCGCGGCAATCTCCATGCCGTGCGGGTTGTCACCATGGAAAACACCCCGCGCGTGATTGAGCTGCGCGGCGACGAGGTGCAGCAAGTCAACCACGCTTACGGCACCAACGGCATCATTACCGAACTCGAAATTCCCCTAGGGCCAGCCTACCCCTGGTGCGAATTTATCGTCACTTTCTCAGACTTCATGACCGCCGCTCGCTTTGGGCAAGCCCTCAGCGACTCAGACGGCATCATCAAAAAGCTGGTGTCCATCCATGCATGGCCGATTCCCGGCTACTTTACGGCGCTGCGATCGCACATTCCCGACGGGAGTCACTGCGCTTTGCTGATGGTTTCCGAATCCTGCAAAGAACCGTTCAGCGAACTCGTGAAAGCCTGTGGCGGCACGATCACCTATGAGCGAGCCGCTCAAGACCTGGGCAAAGGCACCATGCTGATGGAATATACCTGGAACCACACGACGCTCCACGCCCGCAGTGTTGACCTGTCCATCACCTACTTGCAAACGCTGTTTCCGGCAGACCCTGACCTAAAGCTGGTCGAGCATATGCATGATCACTTTGGCGACGAGGTGCTGATGCATTTGGAATTTCTGCGGACTGGGGGCAGCGCTATTCCTGCGGCGTTGCAGCTTGTGCGCTACTCTACGCCCGAACGACTCAACGAAATCATCAAATATCACGAAGAAAACGGCGCGTTCATCGCTAATCCGCACACCTACATTTTGGAAGACGGAGGCCGCAAGTCCGTTGATGTGGCTCAACTTGAGTTTAAGAAGAAGGTTGACCCCTACGGCTTGCTGAACCCCGGCAAGATGAAAGCTTGGGACGAGCGGAAATGAACTACCCCCATTCTAATTTGGCGCTACGGGCTACGCCCAGGCAAGCGATCGCCCCTAGAGATGAGCACTGATGCACTCACCCCTTGAGATTAGACTTTACTCAATTTGCACGGTTTTGGTGAGAATGCACATCATCTCACCGGGGCGATCGGTGGGCATGGGGCGACTCCACTCGTT
>CAKZMO010000324.1 GCA_937128595.1 uncultured cyanobacterium
CTGAGTTACCGTCTCCTGAGCGTCCAGCTTAAAGCCCGTTCCTTAACCAACTGTCACATAATGCATCAGCGCACTAATCATCTCCGTTGACAGGTCTAGGCGCTGCTGCAAGTCCGCTATGTTCTGGAACCGACCCTGCTGGCGCTGCTCCACGATCGCTCTTGCCAAAAAGAGATCCACCACTGGAATCCGCGTTAGTTGCTCCACCGATGCCGTGTTGATGGGTACGGTCTGAATCACACAGGGACTTTGGCGATCGTAGTAGCAGAATTTCAGAATCGGCGATACCATCTGCAATCGCTGAACCGGGAGGCTCAGAGCAGCCGCGAGATCCTCTAGGGAATGAAACTGCACGCCGCTCTGCTGGAGGGAAACGAGCGATCGCGCTTGGTGAATCGATATCCCCGGCAGTCGCAGCCAATCATCGGTGGTGGCCTGGTTCACGTCGATTGAGATGCCCAGTTCGGCCGCCAACTTTACTTCGTCTAAATTCTGAAACCGATAGTAGGGGTCATTCAGCAGGCGCGATCGCAGCGGTTGCACCTGTGCATTCACAGTGGACTTGAGTTGATGACCCAAGCGGTTTAGAGCCGTTTTCCAGGGCGATCGCTTCATCATCAATTCCCCCGACTATGAAATGCGATCGAGTAACTGTCGGCGCTTTTGCTCAAACTCGTATTCTGAAATGAGTCCATCCTGGCGCAGTTGATCAAGCTGTCGTAGCGAATCCGCGATCGCGCCAATATGGTCAGGGTTCACGGTCTGCGGTTCGGTTGCTGATGCTTCCGACAGGCCCGTATTGAAGTTCAAGTCAAATTCTTGGGGATGCTGCGATAGGTACCATACGCCCTCGATCGCACTGGCAACCCTCGGAATCGGCGTCCAGGAGAGTAGCAGATAGAGAACGCCCCAAAAATGCTGACCTAGATAAAACTTATGCAACCCGGATACAGGCGCAACGGCTCCGGCAAAGGCCAGAATAATAGCCAGTTTCCGATTTTTGGCTTTGACGAGCATGGAATTCACGCGGCGCTCCTCCCTCACAGGACATGAATGCAAATATCAGCGATCGCAACAATCTGAACAGCCCTACTCCATCATATCGAGTTCGGTAAAATCTCTACGCATCGGCATTAGGCGGGAATACCGAACGCGATTATAAAAAAGCCCCCCATCGCTAACGAGTGTTGCTGGGCGCACTCAAAACTGAGACCCAATGACTCCATGCGATAGGGGAATATGATTGAAAATTCAGAAAATATTGGCTGAGATACCTAGATCATCGTCCTACTGATAGAACAACCCTAGCCACAAGCCGCTACTTTTGGACTTTCTTCGGCTTCGATTCAGGCGGTACCTCAGCGCTACGGGCTGCGGGCACGGGAGCAGGCGACGCTTATTTAGCTTGCGTTTGTGCCGCTACTTCAGCCGCAAAATCTGTCTCTTCCTTCTCGATACCTTCACCCAATACAAAGCGAACAAAGCGGCGAATCTGGATATTCTCACCCAGCGTTGCCACACTTTGCGTCACCAGTTCTTGCACCGTGATGCTCTGGTCTTTGATGTACGGTTGATCCATCAGCGACACTTCTTTCAAGCGCTTTTCGATCCGACCCCCCACAATC
>CAKZMO010000325.1 GCA_937128595.1 uncultured cyanobacterium
GGGCGATCGCCTGCTTGCCCATTTGCCTCCAAACCTTGGCATCTATACTCAGAAAAAGCTGAAGCGGATGGGAGTCGATGTGCAGCTCAACACCAAAGTTCAACACATTGAGGGCGAACAAATTCAGCTCGATCATGGCGATCGCTACTCTGCTTCTACTATTCTTTGGACAGCAGGCCAGAAAGCCACCGTGCCCGATCTGGCTCCGGCCCCTGATACTGCAGCCAAGCTAAAGCTAGAAGTCTTATCAACTCTTCAGCTCACTCGTCATCACAATGTCTATGCCATTGGTGACGTGGCTTATCTTAAGGAAAATCCGCTGAAAGGACTTGCCCCTGAAGCCCTACAGCAGGGTGTTGCTGTCGCCCGCAATATCAAACGACAGTTGCGAGGCAAAGCGCCTCAGCCCTTTCAATATTTTGACAAAGGACGCCTCGCTATCATTGGCAATGGCAGCGGGGTGGGTCAGGTGGGGCCATTTGAACTGACCGGTTGGCTTCCCTGGCTAATGTGGCTGGCCGTCCATTGGGTCTATTTGCCTGGATTTCGAAATCGAGCCTTTGTGCTGATCAGTTGGCTTCATGCCTATCTTCGGGGCGATCGCGCTGTGCGGCTGATGCTGGGCAGCGATTCAACCCACAAACCTGTAAAAACCCTATTTTAGAGATATTTTCCATGACATTTCTTCAGACCTATCTACCCCTGATCGGACGTACATTTCTGGCGATTATTTTTATCCGTTCAGGCATTAGTAAAATCCTGGACTTTGGCGGCACTCAAGAGGCGATCGCCAACGCGGGGCTTCCCATCGCCTTTTGGGTCACCGTGTTTACGATTGCATTTGAGCTAATCGGCGCTTTATTTGTCATCGTCGGATTCAAGGCTAGGCTCGGTGCAATACTCTTGCTGATTTTTCTCGTTTCTGCCACGGTGGTGTTCCACAATCCCATCGCCGCCGCCGATCAGTTGACTGCATTCATGAAAAATCTATCGATTATCGGCGGACTGCTCCTAATCGTAGCCTATGGTTCTGGCCCAATCAGCGTTGAGCATTCTCAAGAGGCTTCGACTTCCGACCCCATTCGCAACAAGTCTCTTCGGTAAAACGGCTCGTTGATGACAGGCGATCGCCCTTCACGATCCCGGAGTCTCTATCTGAGTCATTTTCTGAGTCATTGGAAGATACACCGTCAACTCAGGCGTAGGCGGAGTCAATGACAAGCTTCCACTCATCCACCGTGATAGCGGCTCATCAACACAAATGTGGATTGACAGTGCCCAGGATACCAGAGATATCTCCGTGGGAACCCTGATCTTGTCACTTGTCTCAAGGAAATATTCCGAACATCCTTCCTTGGAACACAACTGACCTTCCATGAGTCAACGACTGAGAACTGACCGTCACCTCTCGGAGTCGCTGAACTGCATTCAATCGGGGCTCGGGCGACCGTGCTAACCCACAACAAAACCGCCGCTATTCCTGGTTTTTAGTTTTTCGTCGCTTCGTTCAGCCCCCGTGTTCTGACGGTGTTCAATTCCAGCCAGAGGCTTAGATAACCACGAGGATTTTGAATATGAATTACATTCGCCTGTTGATCGTCACCATCGTCTCTACCCTAATGGGATCTGCGGCTCTAAATTTGTTGGTAGCTCCTGCTGTGGCTAGCTCTGAGCCACAGCTTGTGAGTCAAGCCGGCGACGGGTTGCTGCCTAACTTTGTGCTCAACCGTGCCAAAAACTATGCCCGTCAGCGAGCTGAAAGCGAAAATGGCGGCTTGTCCGTTTACACTGCTGAGCCTTCTATGCATGGGCCATCTTCTGCATCTCCCTACCTCATGAATGACGACGGCAGCTTTACCTTTACCTTTCGCGGTGGACGTCCTGGTGCTGGAGTCTACACGGTAGAGTCTCAAGTAACGGTTGACTATGAAGAAGTCTCAGGTTGGAACATTGTCACCAACTACAACCGCTCTATTACTGCAACCTCAGTCGCCTATATCGAAGAGTTCCAAGTTTCTGAAACGGTCGTTCAGAACAATGAGCAGGGGTCGTTTAGCCTCGCAATTCTTCAGTCACGCGAAACGCTGTCTGATGTTGTGGCGCGAATCTCTCTCAAGCCTCAAGCTGGCGATCGCTTCGAAGGCGAGCGCTTTGTGGGCGATTTTCGCTACCCCATTGGTCAACGTGTCCAGTTTGTGCAGGGACTCACTCCAGGCGATCGCGCCGTTGTTCGCTTGTTCAACACCGCTGGTGATTTTCTCGGCTACAGCGAATTTGAGATTCTAGACGAGCATACTCTTATCAACCTAGTTTTGTCGGATGATCCGGTGGGCGATCGCCTGGTGCGCACAGTCACAGGCATCGATATCGATCGCAATGGCCGCTTAGACGACGCCACTCAGGTGTACGACTACTTCACCCGTATTACCAATATCACTAGCCGCTACGAAACAGCTCGAGTTAGCTTCCTAGAAAGCACTCGTCAAATCGACGTGAGCAACTTTGTCGTCTCAGGCTTATCTCGTCCTGCCAGCAACTGTGTCTATCCAGAAGCACTGCGTCGAGGACGGTTTGCCCTAGTTGACTACACCTTCTCAGCGTTCAACTCTAATCTAGCGCCAGCTTTGGTTTCCATCCCTGGTAATCTAACCCGCATCACGCAAATTTCCTCTAGCACTACGATTTACGAAGTCTCGTCGCTCATTTCCACCTACCGCGAAATTGGCGTGTCGAGCAATGTCACTGAAACCACTTGCGATTTGGGATGCGTCGGTGAAGATGATGACAACGATGAGAATAGAGAAAATCGTCGTCGCAACTGTAATCAAGGATTAGGCAATGGTTCTGAAGGGTGTGATCCGGGCAATTCACGTCCTCATGGGGGCAGCAATGATGAAGGCAACTGGGGGCCGGGCAATCCTGGCGGGCGTCGCACTCGTTAACTAGCAAATCCGACCCTGGATGCGCGAAAATTTCACGCTAACGGCTGCGTTAGGTTTGAAAACCGACAATTGGTTTTCAAACCTAACGCAGTTTAGAAAAAACAAGAAGGGGTGGCATATGTTGGCGTGCGACTCCCTCTTGTTCGATACTCGTCAAGTCATCTATTAGATAAAAACTTTAGATAGAAATTGTCCCTTTTGGTTGGAATTATGGCTACAGCTATAGCGATACAAAAAAGAAAGTGCGTCTTGATAGATAGTTGCGTTATTAATAAAGGGATCAGTTCTAAAATCTGCATTCAGGCTGACAAGCGAACAACACCCAAGCTTTGAGCCATCCTTAAGTTAGCGTTCTTTAAAGGATTCGCTTAAACTCCTGACGCCTGATCCTAATTTGGAAGAAGGAGGAAGGAAGGAATCTATAAAGTAGATTAGAGCCTCAGTATTATTCTTAATCCTTTGTGGTTAACTATTGTTATGTCTCGACCAGGTTTGACTATTTTAGTCGTTGATGATTCTTGCACTGGTGCCGAGAGCTATAAAAGTCATTTGGAACAGGACTTTTCCATCTCCTACAAGGTTTTAACAGTAAAGTCCGATGCATTACTTTTGACTTTGGAGCGATCGCCAACTGTTGATGTTGTGGTTTTGGTATTAGGAACATCTATCGAAAAAGAAATTTCAGTCCTTAAATTCCTGTATCAGCAATTCAATACACTCAATGAAAATGATGCTCAAAGCCGCCGCTATCCTCCTCTAATCGTTATTGGAGACGACTCAGTCGAACATGCCGTACAGGCATTGAAAGCAGGAGCATCAGACTATCTCGTTGACGCTGCCGCCGAGCAGCTACACCACGCCATTCAGAATGCGATCGCCACACCTCCCTCTTCTCAATCTGTTGCTGACTCGACTCATCATGATCAGCTCGAGGATCAGCTCCAAAAAGAAATAGCGGAAATTGAGGCCATCTATCAGTCTGCGCCTATTGGATTAGCCATTGTTGACTGTGAACTTCGTTACAAGCGAATTAACGAGAGACTTGCAGAAATCAACGGCTTTTCTATCGAGGCTCACATAGGGCAAACAGTAGGTGAGCTTTTACCTGATCTAAAAACGTCGCTTGAAACACAACTAAACGGTGTAATCACAAGTGGAGAACCTATAACAAATCTAGAAGTGAGCGGAGAAACTCCTGCACAGCCAGGTATCGAGAGACACTGGCTCAGCCACTTTGTTCCCATCAAAAATAAAGAGCTCGTTGTTGGAATTAGCATCGTATGCGAAGAAATTACGGAAAGAGTGCGAGCGGCAGAGGCTCTACAGCAAAGTGAAATCCGCTTTCGCAACATGGCAGACAAAGCTCCTGTAATGATCTGGCTAGCAGACACCCAAGGAAACTGCACCTACATGAGTCAAAGCTGGTCTGATTTTACAGGGCGACCTGAGTCAGCGTTGCTTGGGACGGGATGGATGGACTCCATCCACCCAGACGATTTGCCCAAAGTCCATGAATCAGTTGGGGCTCTAGAGAAGCCCTCGTTGGTGACGCGTTTTGAATATCGTTTGCGATCCCAGGACGGTAGCTATCACTGGATGCTGGATACTGCGGCACCTTGGTTTGACGCAGAGGGCAAAGTAGAAGGATACATCGGCTCTGTCCTAGATATCAGCGATCGCCAAAAAACGGAAGAAGCGTTGCGGCGCTCAGAAGAACGCTATCGGCTGCTGTTTGAATCGATGAATGACAGCTTTTTCGTCGTTCAGATGATATTTGACGAGCACAACAACCCCATCGATTACCGATTTCTAGAGGTCAATCCTGTTTTTGAAAAGCTAACAGGTCTCAAGAACGCTGTTGGAAAGACCGCTCGGGAAGTCTTGCCGACGGTCGACGATCACTGGTTCGAGCGCTATGGCAGGGTTGCTCTAACGGGCGTCTCGATCCACTTTGAGCATACATCAGATGCAGTCGAGCGCTGGTTTGATGTGTCGGCCTTTCGGATTGGCTCGCCCGAAACCCATCGGGTCGCAATTTTGTTCAAAGACGTGAGCGATCGCAAACGAGCAGAAGAGGCGCGTAGACAAGTAGAGGTTGAGCGTGAACAGCTTCTTGTCCGTGAACAAACCGCACGCGAAGCCGCTGAACGAGCGAATCGAATCAAGGATGAGTTTCTTGCCGTTCTCTCCCATGAGCTGCGATCGCCCCTCAACCCGATTTTGGGCTGGACTCAACTGCTCCAGACGCAAAAGCTTGATGAGACAGATACCGCAGAAGCTCTAGACACGATTGAGCGCAATGTCCGGCTACAAACTCAGCTGATTGACGATTTGCTTGATGTCGCCAAAATTCTTCGCGGCAAGCTGAACTTAGAAGTCTCAGCCGTTGACCTTGTTTCAGTCATTGAAGCCGCGATGGAAACCGTGCAAACAGCGGCTGACAGCAAGGCGATCGCTCTCTACGCTGACCTACCTCGTATTGGCCGAGTCGCTGGGGATGCCGCTCGGCTTCAGCAAATCGTTTGGAACCTGCTGTCAAACGCTGTGAAATTTACGCCTTCAGGGGGCCGAGTCGAAATCTCAATTCAACGAGTTGAGCAAGATGCCCATATTGTGGTTTCAGACAATGGTAAAGGCATTAATCCAGAATTTCTCCCCCGCATCTTTGAACAGTTTCATCAAGAAGATGCGTCCACTACTCGCAAATACGGAGGACTAGGGCTGGGACTAAGCATCGTGCGGCAACTGGTCGAAGCCCACGGAGGTGACATTACAGCCAACAGTGCAGGCGAAGGCTTGGGCGCAACATTTACGGTTCAGATTCCCCTGCTGCTCAGCGGATTTCTTCCTTCGTCCGATAGCGATAGCTTTCTTCCTGAATTGGATTTGACGGATCTCCGAATCTTAGCTGTAGATGATGAACCGGATGCCCGACAATTACTAAGAGTTCTACTGACTCAACATGGAGCAAAGGTTACGACTGCTGAATCAGCACATCGGGCGATCGCTCTGATAGAAAGCGAGCAACCGGATGTGCTCGTGAGCGATATTGGCATGCCTGATGTCGATGGATATGCCTTGCTGCAACAGATTCGCTCTCTCCCCGCTAATCGAGGTGGACTCATTCCGGCGATCGCACTAACGGCTTATGCGCGCAAAGAAGACTATCAGAAAGCTCTCGACAGCGGCTTTCAAGAACATATTGCTAAGCCTGTTGACATGTCACAGCTCATTCGCGCTGTTTTATCGGTGGTACCTAAGCGGGTCTAATACCGATTTTCGATTTTGGACATTTTGGACATAGGTAGATAGTGGCGATCGCCTCATCTCATCCGTTAGGGTGAGGGGAGGTATGCAACCCTCTCCAGCATGATGTCTGAATCAGTCACTTTACCCAACGTTGAAGCCCACGGATACTCAATCCAGCGTGAGTTAGGTCAAAACCGTCTGGGTGGGCGCTACACTTATCTGGCTCGTCGGCGCTTATCCCAAAATCCCGCTAGAGGTTCTGAACCCAAAGCCGCTGAGCACGAATTTTCTAGCCAAAATCGTTCCAAATTGGGCGAGCCTGTTGTCATCAAGCAGTTTCGCTTTGCCCAAAATTTAGCGGATTGGGCTGGGTTGCAGGCTCATGAGGCGGAAGTTGACATTCTCCAGCAGCTCAACCATCCCGGCATTCCTCATTATCTGGATGCGTTTGAGACTCCAGACGGATTTTGCATGGTGCAGGAGTATAAAGACGCACCTTCTCTGTCTCAACCTCGCAGTTGGACGCCATCCGACATCAAACGGGTGGCGATCGCCCTACTCGACATTCTCGTGTATCTTCAGTCGCGCCCCGATCCGGTAATCCACCGCGACATCAAACCCGAAAATATTCTCGTTGACCAAAATCTCAATGTTTTTCTCGTAGACTTTGGCTTTGCCCGTCTGGGCGGAGAAGACTTGGCCGCCAGCAGCATGGTCAAGGGCACGATGGGCTTTATGCCACCAGAGCAGTTGTTTAACCGGGAGCTGACCAAGGCGTCTGATCTCTACAGTCTCGGAGCGACACTGATTTGCTTAGTCACGGGGACGAAATCTGCTAACATCGGCAACCTGATCTTGCCCGACTATCGCATTCGGTTTCGCGAACTGGTACCGCCGCTGCACCGAGGCTGGCTCAACTGGCTCGAAAAGCTGGTCGAACCGCGCCCTGAAAATCGCTACCGTTCCGCTGAAGCTGCACTGCTAGACTTGCGATCGCTTGATATCCATCGAGTTCCTAAACTCAAAATTGACCCAAGAAGTTTACAGTTCACAGCCAACCACCAGGGCGATCGCCTAGAGCAAACCGTCACCCTGATTAACTCTATTCCTGACACGGTTCTATCAGGACGTTGGGAAGTGATGCCCCATGCGAGCGATCCGCCCCACACGCCCGACACCCATCCCTGGATTCACATCTCCCCTCAATATTTTGAAGGCAACCTTGTTCGCTGTCGCATTCGTGTGGATACCCAGCGACTTGAACTCAGCCGACGATTCACTCGCCAGCTTCGCCTGTATACCAATGCCGTCCAGGAATCGGAGCCTCTAACGGTAACGGTAAAAACGGCATCATTGCCGCCGCCGCTCCCCTATCGACTGATGGCGATCGCCAGTCCCATCGGTCTCGGACTGGGATGTTGGCTCACCTTCAATTCACCTTTGTCAATAGTTTTTACAGTTCTTTGGGTCATGCCTTTTGTAGCTGGAGCCGATTTTGCACTCACCTGGGCCGCTAGTCGATCACCCGTTCATTTGAGTAAAACAATGCTCCAGTTTTTTTCGCGAGCCTTCTACGGCCCTTTCTTTGGAGCCTTTGGAGGGGCCGTAGCGCTCTTTGTTCTAAGCGGGCTACTCCATAGTGTTGCTCAAATGGAAGGCGAAATTCCTGCAAGCCTTAACAATATCATGCAGCAGATTTCTAAATCTGATGAATCCGAATCTTTTATAGGAGCGAGCATCCTGATGGGTGTAGGGGTGGGCTGGCTCTGGGCACTCACCGGATGGGCTGCACGAAAAAAATTGCCCAAAGATTTTGTCGCCACTCGGTCAAACGACAAGGATTTTCAAGGCTATGGCGGCCTTGGCCTCATCATTTTGTTTTACTTCTCCGGCTTTGTCGCGATTGCCCTCTCGCCTCCTCACCAGATGGTTCAACTGCTTCTCAATAGCTCTCCGGCCACTTCCCTAGAAGGAATTATTGGTCAATTCATTGGAGCCATCCTATTTCCCATAGTTATCTTCGTCATTGGACTTACAATCCTAGGACACGCCGCTCAAGCATGGCTCGCATCTCATCCAAACTCTTCTGGATTGACAAGCCTCCCTTTGCTCACCGCCGGATGGAGTGCGACGTTGGGAGTTTGGGTTGGGTTGTGGATGAAGTCGCCGGATATCGCAACAGGGGCTTCGTTCCTCTCATCATGGCTGTCTCTGGCTGCCCTCGTTCCCCTGGGCATCATCGGCATTGGCCTAGGTCTATCCATCTATCGCCACCACCGCGCTCATCAGCGATACCATCGAACACGACACCAGCGCATTCAGCCTTGACGAATAGCCTGACTGGAAGCTTCACCGTATTAAATCCTGATTGGACTCATGACAGATTCTCCACATTCTTCTAGCTCTACTGCATCTGAACAGGCGATCGCCCTCCCCAACTTTTCGGCGGAAGGATACGAGGTACGGCAAGAGCTAGGACACAATCGTGCAGGAGGCCGCATCACTTATCTCGCGAGGGAATTCAATGGCGATCGCACGGTCGTCATCAAACAGTTCCAGTTCGCTGGAGGAAATCGCTGGGAAGAATATGATGCCTGTCAGCGAGAAATCGACATTCTCAAAACACTGGATCATCCCCAAATTCCCCGCTATCTAGATTCCTTTCAGACTCCCGATGGATTTTGCATGGTGCAGGAGTATAAACATGCACCCTCTCTAGCTGAACCGCGATTGTGGAAACCAGAGCAGGTAAGACATGTGGCGATCGCCATTCTCGACATTCTCAAGTATCTGCAAGAGCGCATTCCTCCTGTGATCCACCGAGATCTGAAACCAGATAACATTTTGGTGGATGACCAGATGAATGTATATTTAGTCGATTTTGGCTTTGCCCGCTTGGGTGGCGGACAAGTTGCCGTCAGCAGTGTGGTTAAAGGCACTCTGGGTTTTATGCCACCCGAACAGTTGTTTAACCGAGAACTGTCTGCCGCATCGGATCTATACAGCTTGGGCATGACCCTGATCTGTATGCTGACTCAGGTTCCGGCAACAGAAGTCGGAATGCTGATGGACGAAGCCGGACGGGTTCAGATCCGCGATCGCCTCTCCCATCTCAGCCCAGAATTTCTCACCTGGCTCGAAACCCTGACTCAGCCTCAAGTTGCCCATCGCTACTCCAACGCTGCCGCCGCCCAGAGTCAGTTGCGCCAGCTTTCTCAGTTGTCCCCAACATTCAGCTTCCCTGTCAATGCGATGTTGTCTGGAATCGGTCTCGGAGGCTTATTAGCCATAGCAGGATTGGCGATCGCCCTCCAGTCTACCTCTCGTCTTTCGCTCAATCAGCTTGGGCAAGAGCTTTGGCGAACTATCATTCCCCTTAACGCCGACAAATCTTTTGATTCCGCCATCGAAACTCTAAATCCAACAGCAGCATTGATCGAATCTGAACAACTCACTCCCGAATCGACGATAACCTTTGCTCGCCAGATTGACCTTTCCACAGCGTCCGTCGATCCGGTTTCGACGCTGCCCACCCTTCCGACTGAAGGGGAATGGGTTACGGTTGTCGATGTGAAGAACTTACCAGACGGTAGCTATCATGCAACCTGTGACTTGCTCAACTCAGCCGGAGATTCCCTAGACGGGTTTACCCGCAAAGCGCTGGTGTTGGCCGAAAATCAGCAGCTTCAGCTCTGGTGTCGCTATCGGATTCCTGAGCCATCAGATGAATCCCCGGCTGAATCTACAGACAGTGCGGCTGACACGGGCGATCGCCCCCAACAAGTTCGCCTTCGCCTCGATAATCCTGATTTTGACTTCGAAGTTGTACACCCACCCTCTTAATAGTGCTACGCGCTGATATAAAACCAATAGTTTATAGAGAAGCCGCGCACCGCGCGGCTTCTCTATAAATATCTGTCCTAACCTATCTGCGCATTGCTATAATCTGCATCAGTCTAAATCAAGTCGGGTGGCTCCCTCAGGACAGTCAATAAACTCCCCTTGCTTGAGAGCAGTCACAGAAATATCAGTCGGCTTAAAGGGGCGATCGCCCTGACAGGAGACGATTCTGATGACCTCATGATTCTCTCCAACGTAAGCGGCTCCCAGAAAGTGCTGTCGTTCTGTATCCATCGTTAAAATCACACCTTCCCCACGATGGGGCAGCAAGGGTTGGCCTGCAATCACTTGCTGAGGGCCGCTGCCTTGCTGATCCGGCACAGTCGCTGTCCATACTTTCAACTGATGTGAACCTGGACTATTCACGAATTCAGCGGCAGGAAATATATTCGAATTTTCGTAGGAATGTGCGGCAAGCTTCAAGGCTCTCTGGAAAATCGCGTCCCTGGAACGAAGAGTGGAACTGGGTCGAAAGATTGTAAACTGCTGTCGTATCGCAATACCTAGAGATAAGGTCAACCCTCCATAAATCACCACGCGGGTCAATAATGGAAAACCTAGCAGCCATCGGTTAGGCTTGTTGCCATGCTGTTTACGTTTGGATGAATGCTGTTTAGCTAAACGATTACGAAACATGAATCCCGTTCAATGCTGTTTCCATTAAAACATTTCTCTTTTCCTACCCATCTCAACCTGCCATCATGAGCCAAGACAATGCCTCTACCCATGACAACTCCACAAATGACAACTCTGTGAATGATAAAAATCAGGTGAAAGAGAGCAAAGAAAAGAAGCGCAAACTGCTCGGTCTTGAGCCAGTCGAAACCCACCACGACATGACCTTAGACGGTCAAATCTTTGCCTACGTCGCCCGTGCTGGCGTCATTCCGCTGAAGGATGAGTTTGACGAGACGGAAGCCGAAATCTTCTTCACCGCCTACGAGCTTGAATCTCCCCATAGTGGCGATCGCCCCCTCACCTTTGTGTTCAACGGTGGCCCTGGTTCCTCATCGATCTGGCTCCACATGGGTGCTTTGGGGCCAACCCGTGTACGCATGGAGCCGGAAGGCTGGATGCCGCCACCGCCCTATCGTTTAGAGGCCAACCCCTATACCTGGTTAGACCAAACCGATTTAGTTTTCGTTGATCCCGTCGGCACAGGCTACAGCCGCGCCATCAACGACACTCTCGACAAAAAATTTTGGAGCTTCGAGGGCGACATCAAATCTGTTGGGGAGTTCATTCGGATTTATCTCACCCGCTATCAGCGATGGGCGTCTCCCCTCTACATGGCCGGAGAAAGCTACGGCACCACTCGGGTGGCAGGGCTGGCCGGCCATCTCGTAGATAAGGGCATTGCGTTCAACGGCATTATTCTTCTGTCTTCGGCTCTCGATTTGCGCCCCATTTTCTTTGGTCAGGGCGACGATTTGCCCTTTCCTCTTTTTGTGCCCACCTATGCTGCTACGGCCTGGTACCACCAAAAACTCGCTCCCGATCTGCAAGAGCGATCGCTCCCTGATTTCCTCTCTGAAGTCGAAGCCTGGGCCGAAAGCGATCTGACACTGGCCCTCATGAAAGGCGATCGTATCTCAGATGGCGATCGCACCCATATTGCCGAAACCCTAGCCCGCTACATCGGACTTGAGCCAGACTATGTGCTGGGATCAAATCTTCGAGTCGATATCTTTCGGTATTGCAAAGAGCTGCTGCGAGCAGAAAAGCGGAGCGTGGGGCGGCTCGATTCTCGCTTTCAAGGCATAGAAGCGCTAACGGTCACCGAAAGCCCTGAATTTGATCCGTCTATGCTAGCGATTCAGCCCCCCTACACATCGACATTCAATCATTATGTGCGTTGTGAATTGGCCGTCGAAACCGACCTGAATTACGAAGTTCTAAATTTTGAGGTCAATAAAAATTGGGCCTGGGAAAAGGGTTCCTTACCCAACACTGGCGAAACGTTGCGGGGGGCGATCGCCAAAAATCCCTACATGAAAGTGTTTGTAGGGCAGGGCTACTATGACTTAGCCACTCCTCACTTTGCCACCGAGTACATGATTTCCCATCTCAACCTTGACGCCAAGCTCCGCCACAACATCCAAACCAAGCTCTACGAAGCTGGCCACATGTTCTATCTCGATATCAATTCTCTCAAAGCTTTCAAACAGGATATTGATCAATTTCTTCGTTCATAAAAACAGGCGTTTTTGGCAATTCTGACATGCTTGTCTTCTCGAACTCGATTGACTGCTGTGCCTTTCAAAGCAGATGCTTCCAGCACCGAGAGCGGTCAAATCAGTCTGCGAATCCGTTTAGGATTCGGTAAAGACCCATCAAACTTATCGCAATGAGCACTTCGACAAACAAGACTTCAAGCTCGGGTCTGAGCAACGTCGCTCCGTAAAAGATGGAAATAACCACACCAAAGAAGCCGAAAGGAGACACTAAAAACTCAATGCCATCCAACACCCAAGTCAGAAGTCGCAACACTATCATTGTGTCCTCTCGTAAAAATGAGATACAAAACGCTGTGACGTTCACAGTCAGCTCATCCTAACTACAAGATGGTGTAGCAACTGATTCAGGAGATACAGGAACGACCAAATGATACAACTTTCGTCTTTAGAAAGTGTGAACCAGAGCAGGATAGTTTTTAGACAGCATGTGTCGATAGTCACAACGGTTCAGAACGACCAACTGAGCGAGATCGCCAAAACCTAACACCCAAGCGTCATTTTGGTTACAAAGTCGTGCCCATCAGATTACTCTGAAACGTCATGAAATGTGTGACCAGCGTAATCAGCGCATTCGCTACAGAATCGCGGTCAGTCGCATTCACATTCACGATGGGAGGTGCAGTCCGCTTGCCAACATAACCGAGGGCGATCGCCAAATTCTCAGATTCCCATGCATTTGGCATATCGACATGGGTCATTCCGATAATCAAAGGGGCGGGCGATCGCTGTTGCATAAATGTCAGCATCCGTCGAGCATGGCGAAACTCATGGGGACGATGAGCGGCAACCAACACAATATAGGCATGTACGTCTCGAATCAAAATATCCCACATGAAATCAAACCGCGATTGTCCAGGGGTTCCGTACAAATGAAGCGCCATATCAGGAGTGAACTGGAGTCGCCCAAAGTCTAGAGCAACCGTGGTTTTTTCCTTCACTTGCGCGGTTTCATCAGTTGCACGACGATCCGTATCAACGATTTCAATTTCGCTAATGGTACGAATGAATGTTGTTTTACCTACACCAACTGGCCCTGTGACGACCAGGCGCATCGTTTCCATAGTCCTGAACAGATAGTTGAACGAGATACATGTTCATATCGAGATGAAAAAGTTAGCCTAGAGCCAGCTTCAGCTCACTAATGGCACGCTTAATTTCTAACATCAAGACACCCTGCTTAGCTCGTTGACTTGCTAGAACTAAAAAAACAGCATCTTCGCCACAGCTGGTTAGAACGCCATATCCTTGCTGACCTTCCACAAAGAGACGCTCAATGGTGCCACGAGCAAGTTCGCTGCCAATTCGTTCACCGAGAGAAAGCATCGCGGCAGACATTGCGGAGACCCGTTCTTCATCCATTGCCGAGGGCAATGTCGAAGCTAATGGTAATCCATCAGGGGTGACCAATGCGGCACCCTGAACATCAGAAGCAGAATTGACAAAGTTTTGCAAGATCCCAGCAATTTTCTCAACATTGATTGCCATAATCTATCCTCTTAAGAATGTCGAAGCGCGCAAATGAGAATTGGAAACCCATTGAAAAGGTCAATTTTCTGTTAGAAGCTTAAGCCTTTACATTGCAGCAGCACCCGAGGTGATGAGACGTCTGAACAGCCCCGCAGACCATCCTGTTTCCTTCAAAACAGCCTCAGCAGCAACCTCTACATAAGCCTGCTCAATGAAGGCAAGGTCAATCATGCAAATTCGTTCCAGTGCCTCTTTCAGGTCATCTGGTTGACCCGCATCTCTGAGGCGACGACTAGCCTCTTGATTCACGATCGCCATGGCAGGAACAACATGCTGAGGGCCAATTCCAACCCGCACATGGATGAGACCAATACGCCAGCGGCGATCCGCATAGTCATTACCCCAGTTGTCCATACCTGTGAACATCTCATGAAACCATTCCACAAATGTTTCGCGGAGACGATGGATACGTCCATCTGACTCGTTGAGGATGGCATTCATTTCCTCGTCTCTGCCTAGGAAATCGTAAAAAACAGTTGCCATATCTGGTGCAATTTCGAGGCCCCACTTTTCACTCGATTGAAGCACTGACTTGTTATGTTCAGTAAAACCAATCCGACGAGACATCAAAGACATAAATTCGTGTGGATCAAGAGCCATTTGGATTGCCTCCAGAGGCATGAGTGTGTGAGTGCTTTCGCTAGTATCAACATTGATACCGGATTCTTGAAAATATCGTGACCGTATAAATACGAAATACAGGGCTGCTTGGAAAATATTGAACCATTAATATGGTCGCACGCTAGCCATAGCACTGAATCTTTCAACATTTGTCAAATTATCACGTCTTGCAACAACAAGAACGTTTATTTGCTAGACCTGTGAGGGAAGCTGCGATCGCAGTGTTTTTGAGTTGTGGCTAGAGACTTGTCTGATTTCAGTACTTCAACCAGGATAGTGAGTAATTTTCGATCATGCCATTTTTACATCATGGTGGACGCATTTTAGAAAAAAGGGAATGGCACTGACATGAAAGCACTGCATGTTCATTCACTACCCCAACCGCTATGAGGATATTCGTTTTGCTCGTGTGAGCTTACTTACGCAAAAACTTAAAGCCGTGATCCTAAAACTTCTTGAGAAGAGATCTACTATAGCAAGCTCAAATGATTTATGAGAGGAGGGGCGCGCTCAGCCCGTCCCTCCTCTCACCTAGCAGTTCACAAGCAATTTAGTACTACTATATGTAGGCTTAAAAATGTAGGCTTAAAACAGAAAGCGAGCGGTTCCTTGCTTTCTGTGAATGATTTTGCTCAGCCTAATCAGAGTAGGCGATAATTGAAAGTGCATAATTGTACAAAACACACTGTGCGCAAACAGTTTTGTGTGCCGACCCTTCATCCATGCTGTAGCACATACAGGCTTGAACCCATTAACTAAACTGTCTTCTAAAGTGGAATCTAGCCACAATAGGCGTCTATATCGTCTCAGCTCAGCTTTTTTAAAGTCCACTTCCTTTCGCACCACAATAAGGTAGACCATTATGAATATCCAACAGTTTTTGCATGAATATAACCAGGGCGATCGTAATTTCTCTGGATTGCAGATCCACGGTGTTGATCTCAGCGGACGCTGCTTGATTGGTATTGACTTGAGCCGAGCCGACATCAGCGGCGCAAACCTGCGTGGAGCCGACTTGACTCGTGCCAAACTCAGTTTTGCTAATTTGACGAATGCTGATTTGACCGGGGCTGACCTCAGCGGCGCACAGCTCGAAGAGGTAAATTTGATTGGAGCTGACTTGAGCGAAGCAAGCTTGATTGGTGCCAATCTAACATGTGCAGATTTGCGCACGGCTGAACTGGAACAAGCTGATCTGCGCGGAGCAAATTTGACCAAAGCTAAGGTGAGTGGAGCCAGCTTTCGCAATATCAATCTAACGAGCGCCTGTGTTGATGGCATGGACGTAGAATCTGCCGATTTTGAGGGCACCGATTTGAGCCGAATTCGATCAGGTAGCGATCATCGCACTCAACATGACTCTTCTCCTCGCTGGGTTTCGTGGGGAGCCCACTAAGCATCATCCGGCTCCACTAGTTCTTCTATAAAGCTCATGAGAGGGGGCGATCGCCCCCTCTCTGTCTCCGGTCTTGCGTTGCATCAAACACACTTAGATTCTCTCGTTGAACCACGTGTACTCCTATGACACGTCTTGTTGACGATCGGTTGTGTCCCATGCATGGTCGATTTCGTGGGGCAGGTCATAATCATCTGACTGAAGAATTTCTCGTAAGTCAGATGATAGCTGGTGCGATCGCGCGACTAACCCTGATTCATCTCCATGCAAGTAAGCCATATCATGCATGGCTTGAATGTCGTGCTTTCGAAAAGTGCGTGCGGCTCGATGGGCTCGATAGGCGCGATAGCCCAACAGCTTGAGTGCTTCAATCCCCATCATCAGACTAGACTCAAAGGTCTCACGTTCAATCACCTCAACTCCTTTGCGAATCAGTTCATAGCTGTGACGACGATCGATAGCTCGTGCCAAAATCTTAAGGTGGGGAAAGTGTTTTCGTACCATGTCGATGGTGTGTAGCGCTTTGTTGGGATCGTCAATGGCAACTACAAAAAGCTTGGCGTCTTGCGCCCCGGCGGCATGGAGCAGATCAATGCGCGATGAGTCACCATAAAACACCTTGTAGCCAAACTTCC
This sequence comes from uncultured cyanobacterium, assembly GCA_937128595.1. Lineage (GTDB taxonomy): Bacteria > Cyanobacteriota > Cyanobacteriia > CAKZMO01 > CAKZMO01 > CAKZMO01. The sequence continues at coordinate 16,508 of CAKZMO010000325.1, forward strand.
GCAGCATTTCGATATGAGACGGGTCATGGTCGAGAATCGTTGCCCGAAAGCCATTGGCAATCAAGAGTCTCCCTACAACTTGCCCAAAACGGCCAAAGCCTGCAAGAATTACCGGAGTTTCGCCATCGTCAATGTCATCAGGTTGGCGATCGCCCTCTCCCAGCGACCGAAACTGAGGCTGAATCAGTTGCTCATTCACGATCATCATCAGCGGAGTGAGACCCATCGACAGCGCCACCACCACCACCAACGGAGCAGTGATAGAAGGCGGTAAAACATTGCTTTGTTGGGCAAATGAAAACAAAACGAAACCAAACTCGCCTCCTTGAGCGAGGGCCGTGGCAAACAGGAGATTTTGGCTGAGAGACTGCTCGAAAAATCGCCCTAGAACGAATAAGATCAGTCCTTTTAGAACGATTAATCCAAGCACTAATCCTAAAATGAATAGCGGTTGGCGAAATAGCACATTAAAGTCGATGCTAGCTCCGACGGAAATAAAGAAGAGACCTAATAGCAAGCCCTTAAACGGTTCGATATCGGTTTCTAGCTCATGGCGATATTCGCTTTCAGCTAAAACAACACCTGCAACAAAAGTTCCTAGTGCTGGGGAGAGTCCGACTGTTTGCATCGCTAGAGCCGTGCCAACAACTAGCAACAACGCTGTTGCGGTAAACATTTCTCGTAGATGAGTATCGGCGATAAACCGAAATACAGGGCGCATGAGAAATCGACCCACGATAATGATGCCTGCAACAATGCCGATCACCAGCAAAGTTTGTTGCCATCCGGAAAGGGAACTACTCGTCTCTGCGGCAACCAAGATAACAGCGTTAGAAGCGAAAACAGTTTCTGATGCTCCTCTTGACAGCAGCGGCATCAGCGCCAACATCGGAATAACGGCAATGTCCTGAAATAACAAAACAGAAAATGAAGCCTGCCCTGCCTCTGTTTTCATCAACCCTTTTTCGTTGAGAGTCTGGAGCACAATAGCTGTGGAGGAGAGTGCCAGAGCCATGCCAATGGCGATCGCCATCTGCCAGGGCTGTCCGACAAGAAACGCAATGAGAGCGATCGCCCCTGTTGTCACCACAACTTGGAGACCGCCTAGCCCCAAGATCGGCCCTCGCAGCCGCCACAGCAGGGCAGGCTGAAGCTCAAGTCCAATTAGAAACAGCATCATCACCACGCCAAATTCTGCGAAGTGCATCACGTCTTCCTGTTGCCGACCGACCAATCCCAAGACAAAGGGGCCAATAATCACCCCAGCAATCAAGTAGCCCAGCACCGAACCGAGCCCGAGTCGCTTGGCGATCGGCACCGACAATACCGCCGCTGTGAGATAGATGAACGCCTGAAAGAAAAACCCTTCGTTATGCATGGGGGGCGACCTCGGGTGTGACGATGGCACGTTCCAAATCCTGATTGATGCGATGCAGTTTGGGCAATATATCCCAGTTGATTTGGTTATCTCTCAAGGCTGTGATGACTGTGCGGTAATGATCCGCGTGATGTTCGATCTGCTCTGCGTTCGTGGTTTCGTGAGTTCCATACACGACAAAAGGAGGCAAATACTCCATGCCACACAGACGGGCGGTTTGCTCAAAAGGCGTTAGCAGTTCTCGAAGTGTGTAGTAGTTGTAGCCCTCACGGCAATAAGCTTGCTTCGTGCCCCCAGTCGAGACGGCGGAAAGAAATTTTTTGCCTTGAAGCGCTGTGCCGTTGTGACCGTAGGCAAATCCATGTTCTAAGACTAAATCCTGCCACTCTTTCAGAATTGCAGGACTGCTGTACCAGTAGAAGGGATGCTGAAAAACAACAATCTCGTGGTTTACCAGAAGCTGCTGTTCCCGCTCGATGTCAATATCAAAGTCGGGATACCGTTCGTAGAGATCATTTACCGTGACGCTATCGAGATTGGCGATCGCCCGAATCAGTTGGCTGTTGATGCGAGATTTGTGTAGAGCCGGGTGGGCAAACAGGGCAAGGATTCGGTTGGGTTGGGTCATGGTGAAAATCAGGGAAATGAATCATCACTTGAGCGTTGA
>CAKZMO010000326.1 GCA_937128595.1 uncultured cyanobacterium
GTGTAAATACATTCAGCCCACTGGATGAGCGATGACATGGAAGAATCAACTTTGAGAACTATGCCGGAGGATGCACAATCCGCTTGGCTAGACCTAGCTTCGACAATGTCCAAATTGCCCACCAGGTAACATCCACTTCCCACCATTTCAAGCCTGCCTTTGCCACATTGGGATGAGCATGGTGGTTATTGTGCCATCCTTCTCCATAGGTTAGCAGTGCTGCCCACCAAAGATTGCGGGAGTTGTCATCCGCATCGAAGGTTCGGTAGCCACGCATATGAGAGGCAGAATTAATCAACCATGTGCTGTGCCACAGCGTGACTGCTCTGACGAATATGCCATAGACGACAAACGACCACCCACCCATGAGATAAAGCACAGCGCCAAGGGCAAGTTGCAGCAACAAGAAGTTTTTGTTGAGCCAGCGATAGAAAGGATCTCGTGCTAACTCAGGTGCAAACTGCTTGTACTCGTCGTATTTGAACCAATCTGCATCGGTGTACAGCAGCCACAACATGTGGCTCCACCAAAAACCTCGACGAGCTGAATACGGGTCTTTGTTGACATCTTCAGTGTGTAGGTGGTGCATGCGGTGACCTGCTACCCAGAAGATTGGCCCTCCTTGAAGTGCAAGAGCCCCACATACAGCAAACGTATATTCCAGAAACTTTGGCACTCGCAATCCCCGATGGGTCAGTAGCCGATGATAGCCGAGACAAATTCCCAGACTGCCGCAAAGCCAGTGCAGCGCGATCGCCACTCCCAAGGCAGACCATGAAAAGAAGAGCGGCGCACCAATCAATGCAATCAAGTGAAATGCACTAAAGAACAAGATGCTTATCCACGACAGAGAACCGACTTCTCTCATTGGAGGAGAAGCCTTCACAGGGGTTGTAATCATGCAGAAATCCTTATGAAATGAGACAAACGTTCGGTTTGAGCGTGCAAACCAGCAGGTTGAAACTGCTTGAGAATCAACGGTAGAGTCGTGACATATGAGCAGAATAGACGATTGCGAAGCAAGCCGTTACAGTGGAAAAGAACAATGCAAGTGCTGCTTACATTGTCACCTTAACAGCACTTGAGTGAATAATGCAAGTGGCACTTGCAATAAATATGGCATCATCCCGTAACTCTACTCGTCAGCGCTTAATTCAAACGGCCTTGGAGCTGTTTGTGATCCAAGGTGTCACAGACACAACGACTAAACAAATTGCTGAACAAGCCAGTGTCAACGAAGTGACTCTGTTTCGTCATTTTGGTAATAAATATGGATTGCTGTTTGCGGTTATCGAAGAAAGTGCCGTCTTTGCTCAGCTTGGACAAGCTCTCGTGCAGCGAATGCCAAAAACCGATCGCTTTGATGAAGCAATTCATGCCTATGCCACAGCTTATTTGCGAGTGATTGATCAAGTGCCTGAGATGGTGCGATCAATGGTGGGGGAAGCAGGACAGTATCCCCTTGACAATCGAGCCGCGCTGGGGAGAGGTCTACAGCAAGCCAACCAGACCGTAGCGGATTATTTCAACTCCGTGGCTGAACGGGGAAATTTGACGATTCGCTTTTCGTCCAATACGTTTTCCAGTTTGCTGAATAGCCTATTGTTGGGATACGCCATCATCGAGATGACGAGTGAAAGCCATCATTTCTGGAAAAATCAGGATGAGTTCGTTGACCATCTCATTCCTCTTTTCCAAAACGGTGCGGTGTGGTGCCCTGGTCTAGAGTCCTATGCTTCAAGCTTTGAGGAGTCTGACTTTGAAGAAGCTGAGGAAGCTGATGGTAAGCATAGTGTGCGTCGAGTCAATGACTTGTCTGCCGCCCTGGTTCATGAAATCTTGCAACGAGCGAAGAAAAAAGGAACGTGCGAATACGCGGTCTTATACGTAATCTTTGGCGCAGGCTTGAGTCCAGAGGCGATGACCCAACTTGAGCGATCGCACCACATCAGCGATCGCTCTCAACATATTTTGCATGTCCCTCAGGGGCAGGGACGGCAAGTGCCGATTAACCAGTGGATTATGGGCAAGCGCTATGGGTCATATCGCAAAAATCCCTTAACTCAGTGGCTGCGGTCACGGCAAGATGATCAGCGGGCTCTTTTTCTAAACTCTGAAACAGGTGAACCTGTTGTCACTGCAGATATTGAGCATCTGTGGCAAGGACTCACCCAAGGACTAACAACCGTGCTGGGGGAGCCGCCAACTCTCGATCAAGCCCAACATACTTGGTGCGTTGAAATGATCAGTCGTGGCATGAGTCTCGATAATATGGTGATGTTGACCGGGTGGTCAGCGAATCAACTCGCTCCTTACATTCAACGGGCTGCGGAGAAGGCCGCACTCGAACAGGCAATTCGCCTAGATCAAAAAACAGATGTATTGTCTTAACTCCGAAATTTGCAGAGTATCTAGAAACCAGGTTTAGAACATAGGCGATCGCCCACAATCTTTATTTCGGCTGAGTCTTGAGCAATCGAGAAGGTCGTGATAAGCAAGACTGACTCCTTGAGTCTCCTACACAGTTCAACCTGCACGTAAAATAGTGACAAGCTCACCTGAAACATTCCAGATATTCGAAGATTCCGAAATTCGTTTCTAGACGACAGCACACTACTAACAGGCACAAGAACAGGCAGAACGATATGAGAAACAGTTTCTTTGAAGACTCACTGGATAGAACCTACATCAAGCGACGAGTTCAGGAATTAGAAAATGCTACAGTCGGCTTTTACAGCATTGGCCTGTATCCTGCTTCCCTCGCTTACAACGCAGCCATGCAAACGGGCGGAGCCTCAGTGCTATTGGCTCCGCGTCCCGGTCGCGAACTGATGGGAGCTTTTTCTAAATCAGCGATTCAAGGGATGGATCCCGACCATGTCAAAAGCATGTATCAAATGGCTCATCACGAAAAGGAGGGTGAGACCGTCCCGAATACCTTCGAATATTTAATCCAAAACTGCGATCTGATCGTGCTCGGCTCTAATAGTAATCACGTCGAAGCCGATCTGATAGAAGCTCGTAAGTTACGAAATCGATTTGGCCGCCATAATGTCGTGATTGCTTGTCTTGCAGGCTCTTTCGGTCACGATGAAGAAGAGGACGAGTCCTATGTACTCTGCGAGAAAGAACCTAATCTAGCCTTTTTCTCAGGATTCCACCGTCATGGCGCGTTGCGCGACCCCGTCGATAGTTTCACGGCTAATTTTTGCCATCCTGATGCGCTGACCGCACTGCTTGGGGCGCACGTCATGGACAAGATTTCCCTCAACATTCAGGTTTCACCGGGCATCCATAATGTTGAGGCTCAATATATCAAAGCCGCTAAAAACATGGCCTCCATTTTCTCTGGATTTGGCTATGAGTATCATCGAGAAAATCCTGGTATCCTACCCACTCTGCTGACGTTGCTCTTGGATCAGTGTATTGACCAAGCTGCAACAGTAGCCATGTCGCGGCGCGATCGCCACAAGCTCTACAATCGTCAGCCCATCGCCCTAACTGAGTTGGGGTATGGAGTGCCTCGCATCGAAGCCACTCTCAATCGTGGCGGTGACGTAGAAAAGGCAAGAGATCACACCTTCTCTCAGCTCACAGCGATGGTTGCTGATGTCCACGGCAGTATGATGTTGCCGCTGATTGGTCGCCCCACTCGAAACTTTCAAGCGGGGCAGGTTTTGGCAAATCTGATGGCAACTCTCGAACGCTGCCCTGTCGATGTCCAAGAGTTTGGTCAATGGTGCGACGAAGCTGACCTGAACAGAGGCGCTTTAGAAGGTCTCAAAGCGCTGAGATATTGGAAACAAATTACCAAAAAGTACAGCATTCCTGTGCACGACTGTTCCATGATCAATTTGCTCTATACGTCGGTTTATGGTGACGAAAGAGAGAAGGCTTTTGCCTACACAGTAATGACACAAAGCCGGGAGCTGTCCAACTACTGCCAAGAGTCTGTTCGCCCGGTTCATAGCCGCAAGTATGCAGAGGCATTGACCCTTTTGGATCAGCCTGACTCCGTTGAGCTGATTGTTAATGCAGTCATTGCCGATAATGCAAGGAAGTCTATCTATGAGAGCAATGGACTGGAAGGGCGATCTGTTCAGGATGACGATCCGGCTTATATGCAAGCGATGGATGTCATCGAAAGTGCTTGGGGCAAAACAACAACCATCCACTCCACAATGAAATCTTCCTCGTAAGTGGGCAGCTACAAGTAAACAATGTGGGGGTGCCTGCCAAAAAAGATTCAAAGTTCCTCTCTCCCAGGGGAGATAAATTTAGGCTAGTTGACTGACAAAACTCTCGAAACCCCGATTCTGTCGCAAGATGGGTTTCGCTGATGCTAACCCAGCGAAACCCATCTTGCTGAAGGTTATCTCCATCTGTTATCTCCATCTGTATAGTGCTACGCGCTGATATAAAATCAATAGTTGATGGAGAAGCCGCGCACCGCGCGGCTTCTCCATCAACATCTGTCCTAACCTATCTGCGCATTGCTATATGACAAGGTGGATGTTGAGGTGGTTTGGAATGTTGTTCGTCAGGATATTCCTGAGCTGATGGCGATGATTGCGCCTTTATTGATTGATTGATGATAGGGCGATCGCTCTTCTCAAAGTTGCAGCGTGTTGATGGGGCGATCGCCCTCATTGGTTCCTAGTGCTATCGCCCCTCAACCACTCCACATCAATGGCTCAGCGATCGCCCAATGTTCTATTTGTAAACATCTCCGCGCGAACCAATCGTAGTGATTACAAATCTTTTTGTTTCCTGATCTTCAACGAACAGCACACGATACTTTCCGACTCTCAATCGTTTCTCGGGGCGTCCCTTCAAAGATTTGATGTCTAAAGTTTCAGAACGAGTTAACAGTGCGTCGAGTGCTGCGACAATTCGCTTCTGATCAACCGTAGAAAGCCTTATTAGATAACGTTGGGCAGGCTTCAGTACAACATACTGCCAGTTACTCACCGGATTGTCCGAAGAGTTTAAGCTTGAGATCTGCGGCTGAAAGACCAGGATCATCGCCTGAGCGATAAGCCCGCAAAGCGAAATCACTCTCTGCCAGTTCGTCGGCTGAAATGATATCGTCGTTGCCTTCGACCTCAACTGAGCTGTAAATCATATTTGCCAATGCTGCAAACAAACGACTCTGCTCGTTGGGATGAAGAGTCTGGGCAAGGTGTAAAACTTCTTCGTAGTTTGACATCGAAAACCGCTCCTTGCTTCAAGGGTCTTAGCTTTCAGTATAGAAGGTCGGAGTGGTGAGGGCGATCGCCCCTATCGGTTCCCAGTACGACCGTTTCTCAATCACTCCACATCAATGACTCAGCGATCGCCATCTGTTTTCAACTATGCGATCGCCCTTCTCAAAATTGCAGTGTGTTGATGGGGCGATCGCTCTTTCTGACTGCCACAGCCGATAGTCTCCTACGCTTTCAAACCTTACCAAAGCCTAGATGAATGAAGGCGACACCTCTCTGTGGAGCCAGCTAACGGTGAAGTTGTGCGGCGGCAGATAACCTCGAACTTCAACTGACAACCTCCGTTCCGTCCGCACCAACGCAGTGTTGGGCTGCGCTGCTACATGACACTAACTGAGTAAGCACGAACTGCTGAATCTACTGTCGCAATTGTCAGACTGTTCTGTAAGGCTTGACAGATAAGCATTCTGTCAAATGGATCACGATGTAATGGTGGCAGTTTAGCCAGTTGAACTACACTACTTTCATCAAGAGCAAGGCTGCCAATTTGATGAAGCTCGCGCTGCTTGGGCAAATACGTTTCGGGAGACTCTGGCAGAGGCAGTCTGCCCAACTGGTATTTGACAATTGCTTCCCACACAGAAACTGCACTCAGGTAGACCTCATTGTCTGGATCACGAATTGCATCTCGAACATCTGTTGACAACTTGGTATCACCACTGATGAACCATAAAAAGATGTGCGTATCTAGCAGAATCTTCATTTGCCTTCAAATGCACTGAGGAGATCTTCTGGCAAAGGAGCATCGAAATCATCTGGAACGGTAAAATCGCCTGAACACAAACCAAATGGTCGCAATTGCTTGTTACTGGCAATAGGTCTAAGTTCAGCGATCGCCTTATCAGATCTAACAATGACGAGAGTTTCACCTGCCTCTACTTGGCGCAGATATTTCAAGGGATCGCGTTGTATTTCATCAACAGTGACGTTCAACATTAGATTGCCTCAATACCAATTTTGTGGACAGTTCTTAATGTTCTTCTGCTCCAATTAGTTAAACTAATAGCCGCATAATTGCAGAACTGTTCTGCAACTAAATAGCTTCATCTTATGTAATCGTGCGCTCGAACATCGCTTGAAGTACATCCTTTCGCTCAAGAGTTTTACCGTTGAGAGTTACAACACTGAAAGTATCGTCAACAATGCGTTTTGCTCTATCATTGACATGAATATGTATCCCTTTTTCCTGCGGGCGATCTGCTGACCACACGATTGCCGGAGTAGATGCCCAAATTTCGTAATCACAGCCTGAGTATTTATCTGAATCCAGGTTTAGCGTTCTGTCTGGTTCCTTGTATTGTGTGTTCTTTGCAAATTGATCATACAAAGGTTTGAGAGGCGTTAACACGATATGTTCCGAACTCCAAGTACTATCACAACCACAATTGCCACAGAAAAGTTTCCGCATATTGTCCCTATCAGGATAGATAGGCCGAAAGTTTCCACATATCTATCTCAATTTGCTAGATCGCTAGAAACTTTCTCCATATTATCCAGATCTGGCTAGATCGTAAGAATAACTATGACATTTGCACGATTCAAGGGTTGTTAAGCGACAAAGATGTCACGATCATGATG
>CAKZMO010000327.1 GCA_937128595.1 uncultured cyanobacterium
GGGGGGCTAGGGGGGATCTGAAGTAGCATTGACGACTTCTCAAACATCCTCTAAGGCTCCATTATCAACCGAAAGCTCTCTTCATCACAAGCTCGATCTAACGTTGTGAGTTAACGTATTCTGTTGATGCCAACGGCAAGTTCTAATGGACTCACCGTAGCTACAGTTTCCCAATTCGGAACTCATGACCGATCCCACTTCTGATGATCAGCCCATAACTCCAACTTTTTTATCTCCAGAACAGAGCAATGTTTCGAACCTCCAGATCCACGTTGTCTCTTACCGTGATGCTGAAGCTCAGCGCCACATCCAGTTTGTCCGCTATCACGTTTTTCAGATAGAACAGCAGGTCAGCGCTGAGCTAGAATTTGACGGGCAAGATGAAGCTGCGATGCACCTGATGGCGTATCTCGATCAGAAACCCGTGGGAACCACTCGAATTCGTCTCCTGAGCGATCGCCTTGCCAAAATCGAGCGGGTTGCGGTGCTCTCAAGCCATCGTGGACTTGGCATTGGCAAGAAACTGATGGATGTGGCGATCGCTCATTTACGCGATCGAGGGATTCCTGAAGTGAAGATCAACTCCCAAACCCATGCATATCGGTTTTACAAAAGAATGGGGTTTGTGCAGCGAGGCGACGAATTTGTGGAAGCGGGAATTTCTCACATCGAAATGCGGCTTCAAATTATCGAATAGCGCATCAAGTACATCAAGTAATAGGTTGCTTTCGAAAGAATAATGATTGGCGTTGCGTAGCCTACTCAGCACCTAACCGCTTCGTTCGAACTCATTAACCGCCAAACTTTTGCCAGCCAGCATCAGTACCCACAGCACGTCATTAGCGCGACTACAAACTAAACGAGCGATCGCCAAAATTCTAATAACTTTCTGGTCATAAAACACAAATTAAACCAGCGTCGTTGTTTTTCCAGTGATTTCTAGGTGATTTCTACATAGTGGCTCAGCGCATGGGACAATCAGACTTAATCCTGACTTAGCCAACAGTGACGGCAACACTTCTAACAGGAGAAGTGAGCAGTCTTGAGCTTCGTCCTCGAACCCAGCTCAAGCTGTTAGGGATGCTGGGCTGACGAGCAGATTTGGCACATCCAACGGCATGGATTGGATTGCCCGATGGCTGCATCGCCAGCGTTATACGTTTAATTCCGTTCAAGGAGTGAATGCTCATGAAGGTCTTTGTGTTAGGTGGTGACGGATTTTGTGGTTGGCCGACATCGCTTCACCTGTCCAATTTGGGACACGACGTCGTTATTCTCGACAATCTGTCTCGTCGCAACATCGACAATGAACTTGAGGCAGGTTCCCTTACCCCAATTCAATCAATGGGAGTCCGGCTTTCCACTTGGAAATCGGTTACGGGTAACGCCATTGAGTTTGAGAATATCGATATTGCCCAAGAATATGACCATTTTCTGGCGTTGATGCATCACTATAAGCCCGATGCCATCGTCCACTTTGCTGAACAACGAGCTGCTCCCTATTCCATGAAATCAGCTCGTCATAAGCGCTACACCGTAGACAACAACTTGAATGCGACCCACAACACTCTATGCGCCATTGTGGAATCGGGTCTAGATGTCCATTTGCTACACCTCGGCACCATGGGTGTCTATGGCTATGGCACAGCAGGGATCAAAATTCCTGAGGGATATTTGAATGTCGAGATTCCCACAGATATGGGCGATCGCATTCAGCAAAAAATTCTCTATCCCGCCAATCCTGGCAGTGTCTACCACATGACCAAAACCCAGGATCAGCTCTTTTTCTACTTCTACAATAAGAACGACGGCATTCGTATCACCGACCTGCACCAAGGTGTGGTCTGGGGAACAAACACCGCCGAAACCCGCATGGATGAGCGCCTGGTCAACCGTTTTGACTATGATGGCGACTACGGCACAGTGCTGAACCGTTTTCTAATGCAAGCGGCGATTGACTATCCGCTGACGGTACACGGCACGGGTGGTCAAACTCGCGCATTCATTCACATTCAAGACACGGTGCGTTGCATTGAGCTAGCGCTAGAGAATGCTCCGACCAAAGGAGAAACCGTCAAAATCTTTAACCAGATGACGGAAACTCACCGGGTACGAGAGCTGGCTGAACTGGTTTCTGAACTCACCGGGGCAGAAATCGCCTACCTAGAAAATCCTCGCAAAGAAGCTGCCGAAAACGAACTGGCAGTAGACAACAGTTGCTTTATCGACTTGGGACTACATCCCACGACTTTGAGCAAAGGACTTCTGCTAGAGGTGACTGAAGTGGCAAAGAAGTATGCGGATCGATGCGATCGCACGAAGATTCCTTGCACCTCGACCTGGGTGAAAAACACTTCAGCCCCAGCCCCAGCTCATGTTTGAGCTGAAAGCGGCTTGCACATGATGGAGGCTGTGACTTCCTCCTCTTTGTAAAGCCTGTAAGGGCGAATGGTCATTCGCCCTTACGAGTTCTTACAGATCGCCTACAGTCCCTACAAGCCGAGCCCTTCTCAGTCCGCTTACATGCGTAATCCCACCAGAAAGCTATGGCTGCAGATGGGTATCACCTCCGATTGCGCGATATGACAGAGAGCCAACCGACGAAGACTTTCTCGAAAAGCAAACGATGACCGCCTTTGATCCCGCAAGTATTCCTGTTGCCTTAACGATCGCCGGATCAGACAGTGGCGGCGGCGCAGGCATTCAGGCCGATCTGCGAACCTTCTCCTTTCATAAAGTCCACGGCACCAGTGCCCTCACCTGTATCACTGCACAGAACACCGTTGGCGTTCATCGAGTCGATGCGCTGCCACCCGAAGCAGTCACAGCCCAAATCGAAGCGATCGCCACTGATATCGGCATCCAGGCAGCCAAAACGGGCATGTTGCTCAACGAATCCATCATTTCGGCGGTTGCTCAACAAATGGCAGCCAGCGACATTGAGAACCTCGTGGTTGATCCGGTGATGGTGTCTCGGGCTGGAGCCCAGCTCATTGATGATGAGGCGATCGCCACTCTTGTCAACGACCTGCTGCCCCAGGCTCTTGTCTTAACCCCCAATCGGTATGAAGCTCAAATCTTGAGCAAGACTGACATTCACACTCTTGATGAGATGAAAGCCGCCGCCCAGTCCATTCATCAACGAGGCGCAACCATCGTGCTGGTGAAAGGAGGCGCGATGGAGGGTAATTTGCGAGGCGTCGATGTTTACTTCGATGGCGATCGCCTTGATGTGCTTTTCACCGAGACGGTTGAGACCTCCAATACTCACGGCACGGGTTGTACCTTATCGGCGGCGATCGCTGCAAACTTGGCTCTAGGTCTTGAGCCATTCGATGCTGTTCAGCAATCAAAACTCTACGTCACTGAAACCTTGAGGTACAGCCTAAATTTGGGCAAAGGTCAGGGGCCTGTGGGTCATTTCTATCCGCTTTTAGGGTGAAGTTTTTAGAAAAAGGGCGATCGCAGAAGGATTTTTTGAATTTGTGCGATCGGGTATGACTCTACGCCTGGCATTTTTCTCGTCCGAGCCGTTGCTCACATAGTGACTTTTCAGCAGGATTTAGCTCCTCCCACTCTACGTCTCGCCGCAATACCACTCCGTTGTGCCCCACAATCAAACGGGGCAGCTGCTCATTTTGAACCAGCTCCAGAGTCTGCGCATCGTAGGTGGTGTAGGTCGTCAGTTCGGGAGAGTCAAAATTGACGTCAATCAGGGTTAGCGCTTTTCGAGGGGGCAAACTGCTGTCAATCAAAGGACGAGGCCCCGACCCTAGAAGCCCCGCATGCAATAGTTGCAGATTACCCTTGTGAGCCGGGTAGTAGGCGTGCTGATGTCCACTCATGTAGGTGTGAACGTTGTAGCGCTCTAGCAGAGCTTGAAGGCGTTCAGGATTGTTCATCACCTCACCAGGCTGATTGCGACCTACCGCAACCGAGTAGAGGGGGAGATGTCCAAGTAACACTCGCATCTTGGCGTTTTGTGCTGCTTCGCTAGCCAAAGACTGTTCTACCCAGGCCAGCTTTTCCTCAGGGATGAGATGGGTCGAACCGTCCCAGGCCAAGAAGAAAATGTCGTCAAACTTGAAGGTGTAATAGAAAGGAAAGTCAGCGCGATCGATGAATTCGACACCCGGATCATGCTCCGGAGCCTGCCAGTAGTCGAGGGTAACCTCGCGTTCTTTCTGAAATACAAATGAACCGTTTGCGCTCCGAGCGCCTGATGCATCGTGGTTGCCTACCGTAAATCCATAAGGGATTCCCATCTGGCGTAGAGGGGTTGCCACATGTTCATCAAAGCCTGCCCACATCGCCTTCATGCGCTCTTCAGTCAGGTCTAAGTTCTGTCCCGCCACCATGTCACCACTGCATACCACCATGTCGGGCTGCCAAAAGGGAATCAGTTGTAGAGCCTTGTCGATTTCAGGGTCGTAATCAATCGAACCGTAAGGGCCATTTAGGTCACTAATCGCCATCAACCGCACATCTCCTCGCGGCGGATTATAGAGCCCGTTGGGTTCGACGCTGGCAATGATGGCCTGGGTCGCTTCTGGTAGCGGTTCCGAGGCAGAAGCTTCAACGCCATCCGGCTCGCCCTCTGACAAAACAACCTCACTGGATGGCAAAGCCGCAGAATCGGATGAGGATATTTTGGCATCACGAGAGCAAGCGACACCAAAAGCCAGACAGAGTCCGAGTAAACAAAATACAAGAAATCGTTGCCAACGCATTATTAAGGAACTCGCAGAAAAAAAGACAAGAATTAGGACAAGGGAGTCGGAATACAGAAGTCGGGATATGGAGGAAGGCGATCGCCAATCCATCACCATCGAATCAGCGACCTTCACTCTATCCCAGGTTGCTCCTTCTCAGACAACGTAGAGCAGAGAGCAAACATCAGAAAAAACTTTTTGTCTGCACCTCTCTTATTTTTTGTCTAGAACGTAACCGAGCGGACGAGCTACAGGCGAAACTACTTTTTCGAGACGTTTGAGCAGCGATCGGGACGGCTCTTTATCCTTGGAGAAACCAATGCGAGACTCGATTACCTCCGTATCCAAATCAGATTGGAGATAGTCTGCAATTTGAGAAATAGTGACCGTGCGATCGCACAGTTCCTCGTACTTGATGAGATATCCGTCTACTTTTTCAAAGCAATTGAGAAATTCAGTGACCTGACTGACCCAATATTTTCCAAACGTTTCTGGATCAGGAATAGGTTCATGGGGCCAATGCCGATAAAGGTTCCGCCAATCGTAGCAAGAGCGATAGGCTTTGTAAGGATTGCGATAGAGAAAAAGGAACTTGGCCTTTGGAAAAAGCCACTTCAGGTAAATGGCGTGATCCATCGTCAAGCGGACTTCCTTGAATCCCCACCGAGAACACCCCTGCTCTTTTGCAGGTTGAGCATAGAGACGCTCGAAAAAAGCGCGATGAGCATAAAACAAATGCTCAAAATTTGGGTAGAGATTTGCTGTCCAGCGGCTCGACAAAGGACTGTCGTTTTCTGAAAAGTTTTTAGAGTCCAAAAAGTTATAGTCTGGCGGATAGCTTTCCCGAAAAGGCCGCAGAGAATTCGCTAAATTCTGCACTAAGCTGCTATCAGGAAAAGGTTCTCCCCACAGTAGAGTATCTGGATCAGAGTTGACGATGCGCTGAAGCAGAGTCGAACCCGATCGCCAACCTGAAGCAAAGATGAAAATAGGTTCTGCGCGATCGCCCTCAACCTGTATTGACCAGCGATTTTGGATCGAGAGAATGGCCTGCTCGATGGTTTGCACAGACTGACGCTTCGACTGATACCACTTCCGAATCGATCGTCGTTCTAGAGCTGGGTCAATAGGGGTAGACTTCAGGATTCTTCTAAACGTTTCTTTGACCGCTCTCATGCTTTGCCTTCCATTCTCTAGGTTTGCTCATTTTGGTTTACAGATTCGCTGTTACAACACCTAGCAAGTTCTAGGTTGGCAAACCACCACGCCATCGTTTTAAAACAAAAGGCAAACGTGCTAAAAAGAGCTGGAAAAGTAACAACTTATTCCTATTTTCTTGAGTCGTTTTCAACAATTCAAGAAACGCTTTTGGCCCTAACCAAAGCGAACTTTGTGCCTTCAGATAATGAATCCATTCCGTTTCTTTCAAAACTGAATTTAGAGTGGGTGAAATATTGGGTGTAGAGGGCAAGCGATTGGGACAAAACCCTGAGTCATATCGAGGGTTGACCCACGTTGGTTCTTCGCCTCGGTAGGTTTTTGATTCAGGATGACCAAAG
Source organism: uncultured cyanobacterium (assembly GCA_937128595.1). GTDB lineage: Bacteria > Cyanobacteriota > Cyanobacteriia > CAKZMO01 > CAKZMO01 > CAKZMO01. The sequence continues at coordinate 6,272 of CAKZMO010000327.1, forward strand.
CCAATATTGCAAACTAACGATTGTGTAGGAACCAGATGATATTGCTGATGAAAGAGAGCCGTTAGGGTAAATGTAATCATCCAATCCGTATTGTGATTCTTCTCAATCCAAAACTGATTGATTAAGGTTAATTTTGTTTGAGCTGTTGCAGGAATTCTGTAGTACTCTCCAAAAGGATTATATTGACCAGATTGATGAATTAAATCAAACTTTTTCCAGCGATCGCGCCAAGTTGCAAACCCCCAAGAAAACACTCGATTTGACACAATAAAATCGGCATCAGACTCGGGATTATACTCATTAGAAAGATTGGCATAACCGCTAATGGAGCAAATTTGAGGCGAGATCCGATAGGCTTGCAGCAATCGACACATGCGGTCATAGAAGAAAGGATTAGGAACCGTGTCGTCTTCTAAATATACTAACGAATCATAGGTTTCAAGGACTTCTGTAAAGGCTTGAATGACATTTTGATCACAGCCTAAATTATGATTTCGTCTGATAATTTCTACAGAAACAAAAGAGGTGCAAGACTCAAACAACGCAATGCATTTTTCGATCAGAGAAACATCAGCTTCGCGACGTGCGCCATCGATGTAGGCGATCAGTTTGGACGGCAAAAGACTCTGTTTCTGAATGGCCGGAATCACGAACTTCAACAAATCTGGTCGGGTAAACGCAGTCAGCACAAGGGGAGGACGATCGCCCGTCAAGGGAACATCATCAAGTCGTAATGGCAATGCTGTAGAAGAATTGTGGCGAGAAGTACCCATCAGAACAGATTTGACTCATAGACCCTATGGTAAAGAGTTCCCCTCAAATTCCAGACGATAGCGGTAGAGAGCAACAGGGCGATCGCCCGCTTTGAAGTAGTCGGGATCTTGAGGCGAAAGGTAAATAGCGGTGATCTGATCTGCGACGATGGCAGACTCTGCATTGATTTCAGACTGGTGATAATAATCTGTGGTGGTTTCGACCTCATTTAAATAGGGCTGAGGAATGCCGCGAAACACCTGCTGTGATAGTTCTGTAGTTAAATAATGGTCAGGGTCTGGAGCTTCGGTGAGGCGACCCATGACCGTCGAAATAAGTTGGCGATCGCCCCGCATTCGTGTCACTTGGCGATTGGGGTCTTGAGGATCGACAGTTACTTTTTGCACTAGGCGATCGCCCAACCCATCATTCGCCTGGTTGAAGTAGGCGCGTGCCAAGTTGAGGCCGTTGAGCGCTCGATCAGCCACGATTGCAGGCTGTTCAGAAGTAGGAAAGAGCGATCGCACCCAGGGCAATCGAGGTGAACCCGCCTCCTGTTTCTGAAACCGCGCTTTGAACACGACAGGTTCTTCAAGATAATCTTGATTGTTGTCGAACCCTGGCGTTACCACCTCTGGAGCCAGAGGAGCATAAAGTTCTTGCAGCGTTGTCGTCACTGTCCAATCCCCTTCAAACCAGTCGGGATAGGTCAAGTCACCTCGCGCCGCTTCCACTGGAGGTTTCGTCTGCCATTGAGGAAATTGTTCTAGCCGATAGCTCAAGGGCTGAAATGCGGTTGCTCCTGTGCATACCAGCCACAGCGCTAACAATCCAAACACCCATAACCATCGAGATTTAGGCTTTACAACTCTTTGAGACGACCGTTTTTGACCAGGTCTTTTTCTGCGAAGCCGCCTAGAATCATCAGAACGGGAATAGAACGATTCGGGTCTCATAGGCTGGTAGTCAGATTCGAAGTTTTTCTAAATGACTTATTTTACAGAGTATCAATGCAAGTCTAGAACTGGGTTTTTAACCCCAGCAGATTGAGTCAGAACCGTTTGCCAACAGCCTATAGACTCAGTCCATTATGGTCTCAAGTTTGAGCAGCGACATGTTGCTCTTGGCGGCGGCGAATATCGTCGAGATCGGCATCGGGAATCGCATCAATCAACTGGCGCGTGTAGTCTTGTTGAGGATTGTTGTAGATTTCATCCGCTAAGCCAATTTCTTCAATACGGCCTCGATTCATCACCATGATGCGATCGCTCACAAATTTCACCACGCTTAGGTCATGGGAGATAAAAATATAGGTCAATCCAAAGTCTTGCTGCAAATCTTTCAGCAAATTCAGCACCTGCGCCTGCACCGACACATCCAGTGCTGACACAGACTCATCACAAACAATAAACGATGGACGGCAGGCCAAACTGCGGGCAATACAAATCCGCTGGCGTTGCCCGCCCGAAAATTCGTGGGGCATCCGGCTCATAGCACTGCGGTCGAGGTCTACTCGTTCCAACAAACTCTCAGCTTGGGCGCGACGCTCGGTTTCGGAGTCATATAAATTGTGAATCACCATCGGTTCCATTAGAGCCGAACCAATGGTCTGGCGAGAGTCGAGCGATCCATAAGGATTCTGAAAAATGATCTGAAACTTGCGTCGGAGGGGACGAAGCTGCTTTTCGCTAAGCCCCAAAATGGATTGCCCCTCGAATCGCACATCTCCTGATGTTGGCTCAATCAGCCGCAACAAACAGCGGCTCAACGTCGATTTGCCGCAGCCCGACTCGCCTACCAGTCCCAGAGTTTCGCCGGGATAAACCTCAAAACTCACCTCATCCACTGCGCGAAACTCCCCTTTTTTCGCGAAAAAACCTCGACGGACAGGGAAGGCTTTCACAAGCTTTTCGACCCGAAGAATGGGGTCTTGCTGGCTGAGTTGCTGGGCGCGATCGCCCCATTCTTGAGTCGAAATATCTTGCAGCAGAGCTTCTTGTTCTTCAGGCGAATGAACCTTGGCTTCTATGTCTAGTTCGCCATTAGCGTTGGTTGTTACGGTCATGAAATCAGCAACGGTAGGCAGTCGTCGCAGTCGCTGAGTCGGACTCGGACGACAGTTGAGCAGCCCTTGGGTATAGGGATGCTGGGGACGGGTAAACAGGTCATACACCGGAGCTGTTTCGACTCGACGCCCTCGATACATCACGACAACGCGATCCGCAATTTCTGCAACCACGCCCATGTCATGGGTAATAAAGACTACAGCCATGCCTCGCGATCGCTGCAACTCCCGCATCAGCTGCAAAATTGTGGCCTGAATCGTCACGTCCAACGCAGTCGTCGGCTCATCCGCAATCAGCACTGATGGATTGCCGCTGAGAGCGATCGCAATCATCACTCGTTGCTGCTGTCCTCCCGACAACTGGTGAGGATAGCGAGTCATCATCTCTTGGGGCTGAGGGAGCTGCACTTCCTCAAATAGGGCGATCGCCTCTTGTTGCGCCTGTTGGCGATCGAGATCTCGATGCAGCAACAGTGCTTCTACCACCTGATGTCCGCAGGTATACACCGGATTCAGCGAGGTCAACGGCTCCTGAAAAATCATCGAGATCTTGCCCCCCCGATAGCGCCGCCTCGCATCAGAAGACAGGGTTAGCAAATTCACAGGCTGCGAAGATCCTGTCCCACTCTCGTGAAACCAAATTTCTCCATCAATCTGGGTGTTTGGCATCAGCAATCCCATCGTTGCCAGCGACATCACGGATTTGCCCGACCCCGACTCGCCCACAATGCCTAATGTTTCTCCAGGCATCAGCGCCAAAGAAACATCCTGCACTGCATGGACAACGCCTGAACGGGTGGGAAAACGAACCGATAGGTTGCGAATATCAAGAATGGGAGTCAAGAGAACTGATTCCAAACGTTCATTTGATTCATTTGATAGTAGGCGATCGCCCCTCCGAAAACCAGCATCAACCGCTACTGCCAACGTATTGTCATGTCCCTACTTCACTCTTCAGACAGACGCTCAGCCAACTATACCCATCTCTATTCCATGCCAAATGAGTGATACGGTTTCTGCAATACCTTACCTACGATTAAGAGGATGTTTGAAAAGTATTAGACAACACGCTGGAACAAGACTGATCCCCC
>CAKZMO010000328.1 GCA_937128595.1 uncultured cyanobacterium
TAGGCAATAGAGTTCGCGGTGAACTGCTCACCATTGGAGAAATACACGTTGTCACGCAGGGTGATTTCCAGAGTCTGCGGGTCCACACGGTTCCATTCAGTCGCCAAGCCAGGGACCAGCTCGCCCGTAGCCGAAACGTCAATCAATGTATCGTAAATCTGGCGGGATTGGAAATAAGTGAAATAGAACGGGTTCAGGTTTGATTGAATACTGGTGTTGCCAACGGTAATATGTGTAGCCAGATTCTGCTGGCTAAACGCACCTGCGAATGCATGCTGCGGTGCGCCAAATGCCTGGCCAGTAGCGAATACGCCAGCGGCTGCGGCACCTAATTTCAAAAAGTTGCGACGGCTCATTTGGTTCGACATAAGTTCCCCCTTTTGTCGAAAATTCATACAATTAGTTGATTTGGAGTCTGTGTTTTCAACTCATTACTACATGGATAAAAAGATAGATATTGCGAGAACCTCCTCGGCTGTGCCAACTCATTTATTCATTTATCTGGTGTGTGCCAAGCCGATGCAGGGCATCACCCAGGGCGTTGATGCATAAAATGGTTAATACCAGGGCCATCCCCGGAAAAACCGACAGCCACCAGGCATCTTGCAGGTATACACGCCCATCACTGAGCATGTTGCCCCATGATGGCGTAGGCGGACTAACGCCCAAACCCAGGAAGCTCAAACTACCTTCTACAACAACCATCATGCCGACGGAAAAGGTCCACATGACGATATTGACTGGGATAACACTCGGAATAATATGGCGGCGCACAATGTGCCAGCGCGAACCACCGATAGCGGCGGATGCCTTCACATAATCGAGCTGACGCACTTTCATCGTCTGCGCCCGTGTGACCTGGGCTGGATACACCCAACCTGCCATTGCTAGCAGAATAATCAAGATGGTCTGCGTATTGCCAACGGCAGCTATAACAGCAAGTGCCAGCACCAAAAACGGAAACGCGACCCACATATCAACAATGCGAGACATGGCTTTACCGAGCAAACCACCCGCATACCCGCTCACCAATCCGTAAGCGGCACCACCAAGGGTGGCGATTGTACTGGCGATCAGTGCAACACGGAGTGATACTTGCCCTCCATGCAATGTACGCGAGAGGACATCACGCCCCAGGTTATCGGTACCGAATGGATGGGTCAGTGTACCCTCCTCCATCCAGAATGGCGGCGTGTAACGGTTCATCAAGTCCATCGCCCCGGTTGGTTCATGCGGGGAAACCTGCCCGGCAAAAGCAATCGCAAACAGCAGCACAGCGAGTACGGCTCCGCCGATAATTCCATCCGCATATTTACGTAGCCAACGCCAATTCACCCGTATATTGATAGCAATACGCGGTTCTTCTTCATGAAAAAGCGTTGAAATACCTGTGACAGATCGTGTGCTCATCTATATACCTATACGATGCGTGGATCAAGACGACGATACAGCAAATCAGAAAAGGAATTAACCAGTACCACCATCAGCGCGATGATAAAAACCGTCGCCTGTACGATAGCGTAATCCCGGTTGAAAATAGCCCGCACCATTTGATCCCCGATACCGGTATAAGAAAACAGGCTTTCCACAATCACCGAACCACCTATGAGGAATGACAAATCAAGTGTGATGAATGCGATAACCGGGATCATGGCATTACGAAAGGCATGTATGAACAGCACGCGGCGTGCAGGCAGGCCCTTGGCGCGTGCAGTCAGCACATAATAAGCACCCATCTCTTCGATGAGACCCGTGCGCACCAAACGTGCGAGACGTGCCATATAAAATGCAGATAGCGTGACTGTCGGTAGGATCAAACGTTTGAAGGCGTTGTCTTCCAAATTGGAAACACTGCCCACCCACTGTAATTGCACAGAGAAAATGATTAACAAGATCAGTCCTAGCCAGAAACTCGGTATAGACTGCATAACACCTGCAATCAAGTTCACGATCACCCCGCTGGGGCGATGTTGGTAGAGTGCCGAATAGATCCCGGCAGGCACCCCGACGATAATCGCCAAGCCTAAGGCACTCATACTCAGCAATAAAGTATTGGGTAGCCGTTGCAGGACCATATCAATCGCAGGTTGTTGGTAACGGGTAGATTCACCGAAATCAAACGTGGCTGCTTTACTCATGAACACCGCATACTGCACATAAACTGGCTCATTCAGGCCCATT
>CAKZMO010000329.1 GCA_937128595.1 uncultured cyanobacterium
CACCCCGCACCAATGGCTAAAAGCACAGGTCAGCTTCATGTGTGGATATTCATTCAGTAAATCACGAGTTGTCCAAGGATTATAAAGCGATCGACTGCGATGGGTTTCAAAACCAATCGAAACTCCCGATTGCTGCTCTAGCTCCAAAGCTCGCCCGAAAAAATCCATATTTTGCGACCATGACCAGGCATCATATCCGCACATGGTCGAAACAAAGAGTGCGCCCATCTCTTCAGCCTGCTGGACAACTGTTTTTAGATCATTGAGATGATCTTCAACCGTGCGATCGGGCTGAGGAATCCACCAATCACTTGGGCTGCCTGGATTCGTTCCCGTTGTCGCTTCGGCAATGTAGACAAGGTTATGGGCTTTCAGCCGTTGCCGAAACTGTTCCCGTCGTTGCGGATCGGTCGGAATCGGGCCCTCAATGCCATCAAATCCACCTTCAATTGTTTCCTGCATCAGCGCATTTAAGTCTGATGGGCCAGTCCAATAGGGACGTAAAAGAAAGAGTTTCAAAATAACCTCGACAGCGAGTGGATAGGTAATGACTACTTCCGCGATTTTATCTGAACGCTTCAGGGCATAATCAGTCGTTGACCGATAACTTGCATCGCCCTAGCGCCTATCGTCCCCGCAGTCACATATCAATAGGGGCGATTTGTTTTGAGACCATACTCTATTGCGAGGGACACCTGCAAGGGGCAAAGGATCGGGCAGAAAGACTGTCAGCGATCGCTCAATCGCTGACAGAGTCGCCATCACCAACCTTCTATGGCGCTAAGCAGAAAGCTTAGGGATTGTTTATGGGACAGCTCAGCTATCCCATAAACAATCCCATGCCTTAAACAAAATGGCTACTGCCATATGAGGTCATCAAGAAAGACTCAGCATGATAGACCGAGGTGATCATTACGATATCCGTCAAGACAAAACACTTTTGTTGTGATTAGCTTAACCCAAAAAGGCGATCGCTACGTTTGTATATAAACAAACAGTTTCTCTTTAAAGGATTCGCTACCGTCTCCACAAGGCGTTGTTATGACAGCGCCTTGTCGGTCATAGGGTTTCAAATTGTTCATTTCTCTTCATTCATTTCCGATAGTCCTCCATTGCCGGGGGGTTTGGGTACTGTGGGCGACCTCCCTTTTCCCAAAAATCCCTGCATGACTTCCCTTCCTAATTTCCAAACCGCATATTTTTTAGATCGGCTGAATAGATCGACTGAGATCGACATCTCTACGGCTAAGACTCTTGATCTTACTTGCAGTAGCTTGCCGTTGTTCATTTTTCACGTTCATCACGTGACTGTTCTTTCATCCTTGCCGTGCTTGCTTGAAAAAGGTTTATTTTATGAGATTGCGTTTTTCTACAGGATTCCAGTTTCTAAGTCTATGGCTCATCACCATTGTTGCGATCGCATCCTGTAATACCTCACCCACTATTAACCCAGAAGAAGCTCAAGCGCCCGCCTCATCAGAGACGGAGAGCGTCAGCGTCACTCTATTTTCTTGGCCGGGCTACGGCTTTTGGTTCATTGCCCAAGAGAAAAATTTGGTGCCCGAACTTGAATTAGATGTGTCTATTTTGGAAGATCCCTACGAAAGCTTTTCGTTAATGAGTTCGGGGCAGCTCGATGTCACCTCTAGCACAGTGGAATATGGCCCGATCGCTGCCGAAAACGAGATTCCCGTTAAATTAGTCGCCTACACCAACGCCTCCTACGGCACCGACAAAATTATTGTGGGCCCAGATATTGCTTCACCAGAGGATCTGAGGGGACAAAAGATTGCAGTACTTGAAGGGGGATTGAGCCAAATCTATGTCGCCATTTGGTTAGAAGAAAATGGACTCACCATTGATGATGTGGAATTCGTGAATGTGATTATGGATGATGCTGTGTCGGCCATGATTGCGGGCGATGTTGCAGCGGGTGCCTTTTGGGAACCCTTCGGTAGTCAAGTGCTGGATAACCTTGAAGGAGCCAGGGTTGTAGCCACATCTGATGAAGACTATTGGATCAAGACGGCGCTGTTGGGAGATGGGATGTATATGAGCCAGCAGTTTTTGGAGGAGCGCCCCGAAGCGGCACGCCTAACAATGGATGCCTATTTTAAAGCGGTGGATTACTGGAAAAACAACCCCGAAGAGAGCAATCAAATTATTGCAGATGCCCTGGAATTTGATCTCGACAGCGTTGAACTGGTGATTGGCGCGGATGGCACACCGAAAGAAGATGGACTCTATGTATTCGGGCTAGAAGAAGCCGCGCAATTTATGGGCGTGGCCGAGGGCAGTCCACCACTGGAATGGCAAAACGGTCAAATCACGAATCATTGGAAACTGACGAATGAGTGGTGGGTCAAGTTTGGGCTGAATAACGAAATGGTGGAACCGGATGCGGGAATTTCCTACGAACCAATCGCATCATTAGCTGGTGAATAATTGATGATAACTTAGTGTTCTATCGTCGCTCAGTGTGTGTCTATGTTTTCTCTAAACGATAAGATTGCAGTGGTTACGGGAGGCGCGTCCGGCATCGGAGCCGCGATTGCTCAGCGATTCGTTGCGGCC
>CAKZMO010000330.1 GCA_937128595.1 uncultured cyanobacterium
AAGAAGTAAGTACAGAAGAAGTAAGTACATTTGTCTATGACATTTCGATATCAGCATCGCATTCATTTCCGAGATACTGATGCAGCAGGCGTCGTTTTCTTCTCAAATATCTTGTCCTTCTTTCACGAAGCGTACGAAGCCTCACTTGCCGCATCGGGTATTGATATCCGGCAGTTTTTTCGGGTAGACGATCTTGCGGTTCCGATTGTTCATTCCAACTGCGACTTCCATCGCCCGATGCAGTGTGGAGAAATCTATGACATTATGCTGACGCCGCAACAAGAGAGTGTGAACGAATTTTCGATTTCTTACCAGTCGTTTAAGGCAGATGAGGCAATACGGATTGTCTCTGAGGATTTCACCCAGGAGGACGCATCCGACTTGGCGAACAAGCGAGCATCCGCAACAGCGTTGACTCGTCATGTCACTATTCAGCCAAGGGAGCGTCGGCGCATTGACATTCCTCCCATGCTGCTGGCGTGGATTGAGCAGTGGAGTGACTGAGAAATCGCTGGATGGTGATGCAATAATATCGGAAGCCGAAGACTGAACTCTCGTGTCGGTGCAGGCCGATCTTGTCCGACTAGGCGCGGTTACCCTGCGGGACGCTTTGCGAACAACCGCCAGCCTTCGAACGTTTGTCAGTCAATCAGGATAGAGAGTACTACAGAATCATGGTTGACTTTACAGTTGCGGTTCCGACTTACAACGGCGAACATCGACTTCCGGGCGTGTTTGAAGCGCTGCGATCGCAGACCGGGCTAGATGGAATCTCCTGGGAAATTTTGATCGTAGACAACAACAGTCACGACCAAACCGCCGCAGTGGTTCAGCAGTGTCAAGAAACCAGTGCTGTGCCCGTCCGGTATGTCCTAGAGCAGCGTCAGGGAGCCGCCTATGCTCGCGATCGCGCCATTCACGAGAGCGAGAGTGCCCTAGTTGGATTTCTCGACGACGACAACATTCCAGCGGCTGACTGGGTGGCAGCGGCCTATCACTTTGCCCAAGCTCACCCCAAAGCTGGGGCGATCGCCAGTCGCATCTACGCAGACTACGAAGTGGAGCCACCGGAACAGTTCCACCGGATCTCAGCTTTTCTAGCGATAACTCAGCGAGGAGATCAGCCCCTCCTGTATCACCCCCAGCAGCGAATTTTACCGCCCTCCGCAGGATTGGTCGTCCGTCGTCAAACGTGGCTCAGCATCATGCCCAAACATCTCGTGCTCAGTGGTCGAGTCGAAGGCAGCATGTTGACGGGTGAAGACATTGAGATGCTGTCTTACATTCAACAATCAGGTTGGGACATTTGGTACAACCCGGCCATGACGCTGACCCACAAAATTCCTCAGCATCGACTTCAGAGAGACTATCTGCTGCCCTTTTTTCGAGGCATTGGCCTCAGCCGTCATGTAACACGGATGCTGAATGTCGCACCGTGGAAACGACCGATGTTGGCGATCGCTCATTTTCTCAACGACGGGCGAAAAGTTCTGCTGCATCTGTATCGACATCGACAGCAGGTGCGGACTGATCTGGTAGCAGCCTGCGAGTTCCAGCTATTTCTCAGCAGTCTAGAGAGTCCCTTTTATCTCTGGCGCAAAGGCTATCTCAAACGACGTTCTGCCGACTCGTCTCCCAACTCGTCTTTACAGCAGCCAACCCCGTCTCGCAGCTAGCGCTAGGAGAAGTCTTGATGCCTCTAGATTTCACAGTTGTGATTCCGGTGTATAACGGAGCCGAACGCGTCTCAGCAGTGCTCGATCGCCTCAACATTCAGACCGGGTTAGAGGCAATTCATTGGGAAGTCGTGGTCGTGGACAACAACAGTTCTGACGACTTAGCCGAGGTCATTCAAAACTATCAGTCCCAGTGGCGAGAAGATGTACCTCTACGATATTGTTTTGAGCCACGACAGGGATTAGCCTACGCCCGTGAGCGAGGCGTTGTTGAGGCAAAAGGCGCTTGGGTTGGATTTCTGGATGATGACAACTGGCCGGAGGCAAATTGGGTCGCAGCGGCAGTGCAGTTTGGCAGCGCTCATCCCCAGGCGGGGGCATTTGGTGGAGAAGTGAAGGGGGCATTTACGACAGATGTGCCCGCTGGATTTGACCGCATCAAAACCTATCTCGTTATCCGTCGCTATGGCTCAGAACCTATGAGGTTTCAGCCCAAACAGTTGCGACTCCCGGCTGGCGCAGGTCTGGTCGTACAACAGGCGGCTTGGCGAGACAGCGTTCCTGCCCAACTGCACTGTATTGGCGGCGGCGGCGATGATTACGAGATTTCTCTGCGAATGCATCAGCGGGGCTGGGAAATTTGGTATTGTCCTGAGATGGTGATTTCTCACAGCATTCCGCCCCAACGACTAGAGCCGCCCTATCTCAAAGCTCTCGCCTATCGCTATGGTCTCTGTACCTGTGAATTGCTGATGCTTGTCACTCCAAATTGGCAGCGCCCCCTAGTACTCTCTCGTAGCTTTTTTGGAAATCTGAAGCGGGTCATCATCCATGGTTTACAGCATCGGAATCAGGTGTTTAATAATTTGGCGATCGCCTGCTATTTCTCTTTCTTTTTGGGAAACGTAGTCAGCCCTTTTTACTATCTCAAACAGGCAACAGCGCGACTATTACAATCGGGGCGATCGCCTTCAATACGAGTTCTTTCATCTTCTCAAAAAACATCTGCAACGTCGGAGTCCAACTCTGCATCCTAGTGCTTTAGATGGTGAAGAAGTAAGTTCTGATTCCCGCTCACACCATGTCACTCATCTCCGTTATCATTCCTCTCTACAATGCAAGAGCAACGCTGCCTCAGACCTTGAACTCTGTGCTAGCTCAGTCCTTCAATGACTTCGAAGTGATTGTCGTTGATGACGGCTCTACGGATGGTTCGTTGGAGTGGGTGCAAGAGGTGAATGATCCGCGAGTGCGCGTGTTTAGCTATGCCAACGGGGGAGCTGCTGTAGCTCGCAATCGAGGAGTGAAGCACGCCGTAGGGGAAGCTGTGGCATTTCTCGATGCTGATGACTACTGGACACCGGACAAGCTCGCAGCCCAGTGGCAAGCTCTCCAAGTCCATCCCGAAGCGGCTGTGGCTCATAGCTGGACGCAATTTGTCGATGAGCAAGGGCAAGTGTTTTCCCAAGGGTGCAAGTTCATCGCCAATGTTTCTGAGAAAGACAGTGCTTACCGAGCGTTGCTGGTGACCAACGTTCTAGAGAGTGGATCAAATCCTCTGATTCAGCGGCAGGCGCTGTTAGACATTGGCGGCTTTGATGAGTCGCTAAAAAGCAGTCAGGATCAGGATCTCTACATTCGCTTGGCGGCTCGATATCCGTTTGTGACTGTGCCGCGATACCAGATTTTCTATCGCATTATGGCGTCAAACTCAATTTCGTCTAACATCGAACGACAAGAACAGGAAGCCCTGCGTGTTTATGAGCGGACGTTTGCTGAGGCTCCGTCAGCCTACCAATACCTACGGACTGAAAGCTTGGCGACGCTCTATCGATATTTGGTTCTACGGGGTTTGGAATCACGTTCTTCGCCTCGCTTGGGGCGCACATTGGCCCGTTGTTATGCCAATGTCGTTCGCTACAAGCCTACGTTGTTGAAGACACAAACCCGATTAATGACGACCATGCTGGTCAAAATTCTTGTCATGACGAGCCTTCCGTCACAGCAGAGTCAGTCGATGCTGGCCTGGTTGCGTCATCGCTCAGATTGAGTCTCCCGTGAAGAGAGTCATGGCGATCGCCCACAAGACTTCTGTCAATACGCTGAAAACAAATCCCCTGCTATTCCGTGGCTGATAGCGGTACAGAAACAGGTAAACTCTGAGCCTCTGATGCCCCGGCGGGCGTCCAAGAGAGACTCGTAATCTGCACGCCAGACTGACCAACCGGAACCTGTAAACTGGCAGAAAAAGGAACAGTTGCTCCCGGTGCCAAATCGGAAAACTGAATCTCCGTCCGAGTGGTTGCAGGAGCGGCAGGTTCACCTTCCCCCTCAGGCGTCGCCTCAGCGTCTGAAGCCCCAGGAGTGGTGTACTCTATCGTGGCGCTGGCGATCGCCTGGTCACTGTTGTTGGTAATACAGCCCGCCACAGGTTGTGCCCCATCGCCACCCCCATCACTAAACCGAACCGAGGAAAGTTGCAGCGGTTGAGCATTATCACCAGAGGCGATCGCTTCACATTGAGTTGCTTCTTGATTGGGGGTAACAACAGTCGAGGGAAGTGGCGAACTCGCTGCATTCGCCAAACGATTTGCCTGCTGCTGAGCATTCGCGAGCTGGTTACGGTAGTTGGGCAATTGATTCTGGGCGTCGTTGTATTCAGGGCTTCCTTCAGGAATCGACTCCAGCAGCGTCAGCGCCCGCTGCCACTGACTCGCAACCAAGTTCCAGTCATCACCAGACTGTGCGGTTTGAGCTAGGGTCGTCGCGCTGTCTGCTTTCTCATTCGCTTCTTGAAGGAGCTCAGCGGGATCGGGTACAGATTCTGCTTCAGATTCAGCATCTTCAAGCAGCTCATCGGTTTCGTCGTCCTCAACAGATGGAGTAGGGGCTAATCCTGGGTCGCTAATCGAACCCCCTTCATCGAAATATGACCATAGAGCATAGCCAATGAGTCCGCCTATCACACCAAGCAAGACGAGCAAGACCCCAGCAAATAAAATACCGCTGAGGGCAGAAGACTTCGAAGAGGAGGGCGAAGTAGAAAAGTCAATCGGTTCAGGAATTTCCGCTGGCACTAGACTGCGCGATCGCTCTTCAGAATCAGAAGTTTCGATTTGAGATTCTTCTAGCTCAGGTTCATCGGCATAAAATGCATCGTCATCTTGACTCAGCTCACCGCGCTCATCAAAAGTTCTATCATCACTCTCGTCAACAACATCGCTAGATTCAGGAGATTGAGAGGAGTATTCCTGCTCCTCTTCAGTCAACTCTTCCTTCATGCCAGGTACGAAAGTATCCTGTTGCAAACGAGTTCGCGGCAGTTCAGGCTGGTCGTCCACACCGTCTGGTGATTCGCCTAACCCTTGGTTCGTAATCTGACTGCCTGTTGAAAACGATGCTGGACGGGGCGGCGGCGGCGCTGGAATACCAGAGACGGGCTGAGGAGATTTCGGCATGACCGAGCGCTGCACCAGATCGATCACCGATGTCCAAGCTGGGCGATCGCCAGCTAAAGATTTTCCAGAGACTTCAACCGTTTTGAATGTCGCAGGATTAAGGTTCTGAACACCACTCTGCACAAACTTTGTCAACAACGTTTGATCAGGAGGAGCTTGAGATTCAAGACGAATCAGTAGACAATCACCCCGAGCTGCCGCTTTTGCCTGAATCCCCTTGGGATTCAAAGACTGGTTCATCAAAGCAGCAACAGCAGAGGGATTACCTTCTTTTGCCTGCTTCAGAAGGTTAGGCTCATTCATTCAATCACCGCCACACACGAATACCTGACATTTGCTGGCTATGCTCATATTAACCACGATGCTGAATATTACACATCGGTCTCGCTTTAAAAGAGAACATGAGCTGCCGAGAGAGAGGAAAATTTAAGCGACAGGGAGACGTGTAGAGGCGTGTCAAGACGGGGGGCGATCGCCACAAAATTCCTCAGCCGTTACTGGTTCATGACCGTCAAGTTTATCTGGATAAAGCGTCAGAATTTTCTATCGTCGAATTTTCTATGGCTCAGAATACTGGATGTGCTGCACTGGTGATTTACAATCATTCCACAGACAGTCAAACTTTAATATTCATTTTTGCTTCGGGTGTTCCTCAATCTAGCCCTATCACAGCTTTAAAGAGCGGCGATGGAAGCGACTTCACAGATCTACAAATTTGTCGATCATTTTGCCCATTATTAGCCAGCACACAATTTAGGTTCATCTCACATGACTATTGGATACGTTGCCCTCGTCCTGCACGCCCATCTTCCCTTTGTTCGCCACCCGGAAAGTGACTATGTGCTTGAGGAAGAATGGCTTTACGAAGCTATTACTGAGACGTACGTGCCCCTACTTCTCGCCTTCGAAGGGATGAAACGAGACGGCGTTGAGTTCAAGCTCACCATGAGCATGACTCCGCCCTTGGTCGCGATGCTCCGAGATCCGTTGTTGCAAGAACGCTACGATGATCATCTTGCCAAGCTTGAAGAGCTGACGGAACTCGAAATTGAGCGCAACTCCAAAAACGGTCACCTACGCTATCTAGCAGAGCACTACGCCAAAGAATTCAACAGTGTCCGAGATCTGTGGGAGCGCTACGACCACGACTTAGTCTCGGCATTTAAGAAATTTCAAGACTCCAACAATCTAGAAATCATCACCTGTGGTGCGACTCACGGCTATCTGCCGCTGATGAAAATGTACCCAGAAGCGGTCTGGGCTCAGATTCAGGTGGCCTGCGAGCACTACACCGAAAACTTTGGGCGTCCACCCAACGGCATTTGGCTACCTGAATGTGCCTACTACGAAGGCGTCGAACGAATGCTTGCAGATGCAGGTCTGCGCTATTTTCTAACCGATGGACACGGCATTCTCTACGCTCGTCCTCGTCCCCGGTTTGGCACCTACACTCCCATCTATACCGAAACTGGAGTTGCCGCCTTTGGTCGAGACCATGAATCATCGCAGCAAGTCTGGTCTTCTGAAGTCGGTTATCCCGGCTCTCCTGAGTATCGCGAGTTCTATCGGGATTTAGGCTGGGATGCTGAATATGAATACATCAAGCCCTATGTCATGCCCAACGGCCAGCGGAAAAACACGGGCATCAAGTACCACAAAATTACAGGCAAAGGGTTAGGACTCAGCGACAAAGACTTATACGATCCCTACTGGGCTAGGGAAAAAGCGGCGGAACATGCGGGCAACTTTATGTACAACCGTGAAAAGCAAGTGTCCCACCTCTACGGAGTGATGCAGCGTCAGCCCATCGTCGTGTCTCCCTACGATGCCGAATTATTTGGTCACTGGTGGTATGAAGGGCCGTGGTTTATTGATTACTTCTTCCGCAAAGCTTGGCATGATCAAGACACCTTCGCGATGACACACCTGGCAGACTATTTGCAAGACAACCCCAACCAGCAGGTTTGTCGTCCGTCTCAGTCAAGCTGGGGGTATAAAGGATTCCATGAATATTGGCTCAACGAGACAAATACGTGGATCTATCCTCATCTTCACAAAGCCGCAGAGCGGATGATTGACCTAGCCAAGCGGGAACCCACTGATCAGCTAGAGTGGCGAGCACTGAACCAGGCTGCGCGCGAGCTACTGCTGGCTCAATCATCAGACTGGGCATTCATCATGCGAACAGGAACAATGGTTCCCTACGCCGTGCGACGGACGCGATCGCACTTGATGCGCTTCAACAAGCTGCGAGACGACATTTTAGAGGGCAAGATCGACTCTGGCTGGCTCGAAAAAGTAGAGGCAATCGACAACATCTTCCCCAACGTCAACTACCAAGTCTATCGTCCTTTATAAAAGATTTGGATTTTAGCAAGCCTTGCCTCAGCATGCCTGTTTAAAGACTCTCAAACGCGTCATCAAGACAGGTATGGTGAGGCTCTCAAGATTAGGATTCTGAATCTAATAGCGCGATCGCCAAGAGCCATAGCAAAAGCTAGATTTGAAATCACTCAACTGAATAAATAGTAGTACTCCCACTCACTTCATGAGTTATAACCAGCAGCGGCATCCCTGTAAGACTCTCATCCGCCGGCGTTGCACATTCGAAAAATGATTTTGGTAGGGGCATCGCATTGCGATGCCCCTACAGCAGGTCATCCATGAGTTGAATCTTTCCGCATCATTCCATGCTGTGCAACGCCAGCCGCTCTGGCCCCAAATCTCCAGCTTCCTGCTAACGAAAAAGCTCGTTTAGCGAATCGCCTCAAGTTTTTGGAGAATACTAGGCTTCATCTTTTCCAGTTCTGCTTTGAGAAAAGGCTTGCTGAGGCTGGGCTGGGTAGAAGGCCCGGTTTGTGCTAATTGTGCGCATTTGAGCAGGTGTTGAGCTTGCTGTTCTACCAAATCTCTACGAACCAGGGTTGCAGGTTCGGTGATTGTCAAGGACATAACGCGCGCACAAAACTGAGGATTTTCCTGGGCAAAAAAGAGGAGCCGATAATGTCTAGCTTCTGCAAGAAGTCGAAGAATACGCTGATCCGAAGGTTTCTTCAGATCGAGATAGCAGGGCAACCACCGCGCGCCATATTCGCGATTGTAAAGTACTGTGATCCACAACATAACGGGGTGCGGAGTCGGCATAAACATAAACTTGTTGTAAGCAATGCTAGATGCCAATCCAGCAATCGTTTCTTTTGAGAACATCGTCCAAAGCGTTGCTAGTCTTTCCTTGTTGGTCTTAATAATGTGAGGAAAAACAATTGCGGCAATAGGCTTGCTTTTGGGCCATGACTTAAGGCGACAGATGTCGTCAGCGGAAAGTGCTGTCGGATCGTCTGGTTTTGGGCGTACAGGCTTTGTGCCAATAACTCCTTCTAGTCGTTTGTAGAGGCTAATACCTGGGCTGTAGCGCTCGTCGAGAGTCTTGAGGGTTTCAATGATGTCGGAGGCTCGTTGAGGCCGGCCGCTCGGATCTTTCGACAGGCAATTCATAACCACGGTTTCTATCAGCCTAGGAATCTGGATATCAGGCTGGACTGCCCGAAAAGCGCGGGGTATTTGCTCTTGGTGAGCTTTGTACCATCCACCAAATGTGTGTGTATCTGCGTGAATGGGCATTCGTCCCGTCAGCATCTGGAACATCACTACGCCGAGACTGTAGATGTCAGAATGGATGTTGAGTTCTCGCCCTTCCATCTGCTCTGGTGAAGCGTAGGCAAGAGTCCCCATAAATGTGCGAGTTTGGTCAACATCTTCAGCTTGCATCGTTTTAGCAATACCAAAATCCAGCACCTTGACCAACTCACCTAAGGAATCATCTTTCGTGATAAAGATATTGCTAGGCTTGATGTCGCGATGAATGATGGGATAGAGCTTACCGTCAACATTGATTCCATCATGGGCACATTGGAGGCCAAGACAAATTTGACGGACGAGCCACAAAAAACGTGGAACAGGCATGGCCCCATTTTGCTGATGAATCATTCCTGCTAGGCTATCTCCCTTCAGATATTCCATCACATAGAAGGGAATTTCATGCTCATCAATGCCGTAGTCTGTAACTCGAATAATGTGAATGCTGCGCTGCCCAAGCCTGGCACAGATCATTGCCTCGTGCTCAAACCGTTCGCGCATTTTTTCGTTGAGCAGCGTTTGTGACAAAAACTTGATGGCAACAGACACCCCGCCAAGGAGGTGATCCTTCGCTCCATATACGTTGCCCATCGCGCCCTGGCCCAGACGCTCCACTAGTTCGTAGCGATTCGCAAGTTTTCGACCCATATTTGGATCGGGTGCAGCAGTCGGCATGACTAGATATTCCTACAGGTCCTACGAACGAGACAGTGCTTCGATGAGAGTGAGTTAGGGTGTTCCCATCGTGATCATCGGGGAGAATTGCACAGGGTTAGAGGATTGCTCGAGACAGGAAGACAATGAGAGCAAAGTTGCTAAAAGCAAGTTCCCTATAAACTGCTTCACGCCACTCTGTAATAGCTTACCGAACGACTCATAAATTTGCTTTAAGTGTAGATGTTGCGATCGCCACTTGGTCTGAACTTGAGCATCCCAACAAGCTTTCGTTGCTGTTTCCTCAAGTTATGTCAATTCGCTCAGTTTCATCAAATTTGTGTTTTGGATGCATCCATGCATGAAGCCCTTCTCTGTAGCGCCGCTTCCAGCTAGGACGGCTCTCTCCGCTATTCTCTGGCTTAACCTCTCTATCGTAGACAGGTCACGTCGCTACTTTGCGTCCCCCTTAGAGAAAAAATACAAAGAAGGCACTAAGGGAATGAACAACCGCAATGGTTGTCCACAACTCCGAAGATAAATCCTTGAAGATCGTGGTACTGCACCTTAAGTCGATCTCTCTAAAGCATCCTGTTCTTAATAAATACAGAGTGCCCGATTACGAAGCAGAGTTGACGAACTCAACGATTTTTCCGAACAATAGAGTTACTAAGTTTCACCCTGAGCCTCAAACTGTTTCTCAAGCTCGACTTAAGGCTCGACTCGATAATAAGACGGGATAGCTTCCAAATCTTGTCGGCTATTCGCTAGCGCTAAATAGATCATAGATGTTGCTTCAGCCCGAGTTGCTGGAGCATTCGGTTCAAATCGATTCACATCAGGATGACTTATCACCATTCCTGCAGATGTTGCAGCAGCAATTTTTTCGATCGCCCACTCTGGAATCTCCTCTCGATCGCTGTAGGTTTCCAAAATAGCGTCTGGATTGTTGGGAACATCGAGATCGAGTCCTGTAGCGAGTGCAATAATTACTTCTAATCGAGTCACTGGATTAGTCGGACGAAATGAATCGTCTGGGTAGCCTGACATAAAATTCAACTGCGATGCTTTATCAATCGACTCTTTCGCCCAGAAGTCCGTAGAAATGTCAGCATACTCAACTGACTCGACATCGCCTGACTCTGCGAATGCTTGGCGAATACTTGAGGCAAATTCAGCACGGGTAACGTCAGCATCGGGTCGAAACGTTCCGTTTGGGAAGCCTTCAACAATTCCAAGCTGACTCATTCTATCGATGTACGACTTTGCCCAAAAATCTGCCCCGATGTCGGTAAAGTCAGTGGGAGTCGGTAGGCTATTGCTTCCAGTTACAGGAACCTCTTCTGGAGCATCAGGACTAACTCCTACGGAACCCGTTTCACCCTGTGTCGTAGCAGCATCAGTCTCATCTAATGGAGTGGGATCTATATTCGCGCTGCCCAACGGAGCGATCGCCCCTGCTACCCGCCCGTCTCGGTCGGATCGAGATGGATTTCTGGATCGAGGTAGAGAAGTCTCCTCATTCTCTACCTCTCCACCTGAAAAAACTCCACCCAAGAACGAGTCGAGTCCCCCAGCAACAGAATCTGAATCGTCTCTGTCCCTGCCGATGGTTGCTGATCGAGTTCCTTCACCATCGGGTTCAGCCTCTATGACCGATGAGGAAGTATCGCCTGCATCTTCTTGCAAACCTGCGATAAAAGAGCGATCGCCTCCCCGCGACATCCCCCAAAACAAAATTCCGCCTACAGCAGCAAGAGCCAAGAAAACAGCAATGAGTTCATCTTGACGCTCATTCCGGTTTTGGGGATCGGGCGGAACGGATTGGGTCATAGCTTATGTCTGGGGCAACAGCAAATTCACCCAAGTATACTAACCCATTTAGCTGTGGAAAAAGACTGCCTTAATTAGGATTGCTGCACCTAACCTTAAATTCGACGACTCAAATGCAACGAATCAAATGCAACGAAGTGTTGCAGATTTAGGGGTGAAATTCCAAAAAATGGGGTGAAATGCACAGACGATTCCCGCTATCTGAATTAATCTGGTTACAATCCAAAAACTGGGCTATAGATTCTCCAACAAGCAGGGGCGAATGGGCGAGAGCATATTATGGTGATGAAAAAGCATCTGCACCAAATCAATCTTCCGCGCTTTCACTCGGCTTCAAGCCAAGTGTCTCCAGCGACGCAGCCGTCCTCCTCAATACGACTGGAGTCTCCACACCCCGTCGCGCCTGAGCCTTCTAACCCTTACAGTTTTCATATTCAGCCCAGCGTTCCGGGCAAGGTGCTAAGGCGATCGCCCGACACGGCTCCTAATGGTCTCAGTTCAGAAACCATCAGTCCAGAAATCAAGAGAACAGCACTGCCAAGAGAAAGCAGAAATCCGGCGATCGCCTTGCTCAAAGATGCGCTCAAGTCTGACTCTCCAACTTTGCCTGCTTTTGAGCCAGCGCTGCGTCAAGAATCGCCGCAAAATCAACGAACAGTAGCAAAGACTATCCTTTCTCCCCAGGGATCTCTAGACTCTGCCCCAGCACCTCATCCGAATCCTACTGCCTTGCGGCGTCTTCGTAGACAGAAACGGCGACGTTTAACCCGTGAACGACGACAGCGCCACAATCAAACTTGGACACGTCAGGTTTCAGCGCTGCGTCCTTCCTTGAAACCCCATTTCAAACGGCCCAGCTTCAAACGGCCCAGCTTCAAGCGGCCAAATTTCGGCAAGCTGGGCTTGAGCAAACTCGACTTTAGTAAGCTCAAGCCCTCTAAAAGAAACGAATTCAAGGTCACGCCTGCTCTCGAGCCTGCAGCTCCAAAACCAGTCGAGCCGCCACCGCTCACCCCAGAACAGCTCGAAGCGCTTGCTCAAGAGCGGCTTCAGCGTCAAGCGCGATCGCGCCTCTGGTCAATGACCTGGATTCTGGGTCTAATGATCGTGGGTAGCATGGGTGGTATCGCATACAGCCTTTTGACACAACTACCTCCTGCCACCAACTGTGAAGGGATGTCGCCGCTAGCATCGGATGGTGAGCGGCTTCATTGTGCTCAAGCAGCAGCAAAATCGGGCGAAAGAGCCGACCTGATCGCAGGAATTCAGCTGATCGAAGATTGGCAGCCCAGTCATCCGATGTATCGAAAAGCTCAGGTTTCGATGAATGAGTGGTCAGCCGCTCTACTCAACGAAGCCAAGCTGGTTTTGCAAGAAGAAGGGCTAGAACCGGCTGTAGAACTTGCAACCCACATTCCTCCAGAAAGTCCTCTCTACGAAGAAGCTCAGGAACGCATCCAGGCTTGGGAACAAGAATGGCAGCAAGGGGAAGAAATCTACGACAAGGCGATCGCTGCAATGTCTCAGCAGTCTTGGGGAGTTGCATCCGACCAGATTAGAGCCTTGGGACAGCTTGAGTTGCCCTATTGGCAGCAGAAGCGGGCGACCGATTTGTCGTTGCAAATTGTGCATGAGCAAGAAGCCTATCAGATACTGCAATCAGCTCAGCAGCAAGTGAAAGATGACCCAAGCCAGCTGGTCTCCGCATTGAAGGAGTTGCAAAGCGTTGCGACGGGAACATTGGTGTCGGATGAGGCTCAGGTACTCGTTCAAGAATGGGCAGGAATTCTCATTGCTGACGGTATGGAAGCCTTAGAAACTGGGGATTTGGATCGAGCATTAGAGCTGGTACAGTCCATTCCTGTGGCCCAGATTGACAAGCCCATTGCTCAGGATTTGGTTCAGCTCAGTCAGGCTCAACAACTCGCGGATTTAGACGCTTCTCATTGGCAAACAAATCCTATAGGAATTTGGCGGCTGATGGAGGCGATCGCCGCTGCGGAAACAATTACTCCTGAGAGTTTGCTGTATGGCGAGGCTCAAGACGCCCTTGCTCAATGGCAGGGCGAGCTAGAAGATTTGACCCAGCTTCAAATGGCTCAATGGATTGCCAGCACAGGGAATCGCTATACCTTAGACCTGGCTGCACTACAGGCTGAAGCTATCGAACCGGGTCGTCCCCGTCGAGTTCAAGCACAAACGCTGATTGCGCACTGGAGACAGGAAAGCCAGCGAATTCTCGACCGTCCGCTATTGGCTCAGGCAACGGCGATTGCTGAAGACGGGACAATAGATAGCTTGCGCGAAGCGATCGCCCAGCTTCAGTCCATCAGTCCCGAACGAGCTATTTTTCCCCAAGTTGAACAAGCTATTTCTCAATGGACTCAGCAGATTCAAGCAATCGAAGATGGGCCGATTTTGACAGAAGCTCGGCAGCTTGCGGCTGACGGCAAATGGCAAGAGGCGATCGCCAAAGCTGAAACGATTGCGGCTGAGCGATCGCTTCACGATATTGCTCAGAGTAATATGGCCGAGTGGCGCAGCGAACTTCAGCTCGAAATTGATCAGCGATGGCTAGCCGAAGCGCGATCGATGGCTGAGCGACGACGGCTGACCAGCGCGATTAACACCGCCAGCCAAATTCAGCCGGGACAGCCTCTGCACAACGAAGCCCAATCTGCCATCAACCAATGGGTCGAACAGCGGGAGGCGATACGCGCGCGTCAGGCTCCTCAGCCGACTCCGGCTCCGACCAACACTCGCTCTACTCCAAGTCGTTCGTCGTCCCCTGCTCCTCGACAGCCTTCTGCCCCATCGCAGTCTTCCGCTCCGCCACAACCCTCATCAGCTCCGCCGTCCAACGGCAACTACGACGGATATTTTGACTCCCGATATTACGATAGCCCTTGAGGTATAGATTTTTTGGGGTTGGAACGTATACATTTGTGGAGAGACAGGTCAGATTTAGTCCAGACCTCATAGAGATGAAAGTACAGAGACGACAGTAGAGTTAGCTGAAAGGCACTAGCTGAAAGGCACTATGACCGCCCAATCTCAACCCCAACCTAACATTGCTGTCTTTTTGATCGATGACGACTTCATCTTTCGCACGGGGCTGAGAGTTTGGCTAACACAGCAACCTCAGATCAAGATTGCTGGAGAAGCGGATCGAGAGCGCACCGCTCTAACACTGATTGAGCAAACTCTGAAGAAAGATCGGCTCAATTCTTCCACAGACTCTACTCAGACCGCAGAGCCGGAAGAATCTGAAACGGTCTACGTGGCGATCGCCAATTTATCGCTAGGGCAGACCTTAACTCCAGCCGCTCCGATTGGCGGAGCACAGTTTGCAGAAACTCTAAAGCGGCGCTATCCTAACCTGCCAGTCCTAATGTTTGCATCAACTCTAGATGCACTAGCCCTTGAGCATCTCCGTCAAATTTCAGTGAACGGGTTTATCCATAAATCTGCGCCGCCTGACGAGTGGTTGCGCGTCTTGCAACGGATACTTGCTGGAGAAACGGTATTGCCCGATGCGATTACGTTTCCATTGCCGCCTAGCTTAGAGTCCTCTAGCTCTACCGTTCCGGCAACTCCGAAAGGGGCGATCGCCCGACCGTTTGCACTCCTGCGACGCAATCTCAGACAGTCTGGAGTTCGCCAAATCGAAGCTGCTTTAACAGACCTGACTTCTCAGCTCAATCATCCCCGACTTGAAGGACTCGATCGATTCGTTGTTGAGGGTCGCCACCGAGAACTGCGCACCGCTCGATGGCTTGTCCGACATGTGTTGGCAACACCTCACCTACCAGAAGATGAAGATGAGCATCCGTCTTCAAAATCGGCATTTCGAGCTGAATCCGAGGACAACCGACAGGCACGATTGTCTCGCGGACAATCTCCTACGCAGCTTGAGCCAAATCCAGAGGGCGATCGCCAAGAAGCGGGGGAAACAGTCGGTGGAGCTTTGGTCGGGGCGGGAGTTGAAGCGACTCTGTTCAACGGAGCCATGACCAAAATTAGGAGCAACCTCACCAACCACTCAGGAATTGTGTTGGAGATGGATATTTTGCATCCCGATAAAAAGCAGCAGTTACTGTACGTGGTAGTGCGCCAGTTGATGGAGCTGCTAGAAGATTTGAAGTTGGCTCAAATTACGTCAGAGCAGTTGTTTCAGCGGCGATCGCTGGTTCTACGAGATTTGTGGCAGCGCGTTGCAGAAGAATTTTTTGGTCGGTACTACGCGGTTCCCACAGAAACCTCAACCATCGAAGTGGTGAGCGTTTTGAGCGATGAAGTCGAAACGGCTCAAGCCAGTATTTTGAACTCCATTCCTTACAGCATGGAACTACTCACCCATTTGCTGTTTCGCGAGCCGCTGCAAGTAAACAGCGTTGCCTATGCACCCGGCACTGCCGAAGCCATGATGCGCGCCGAACAGTTGCTCGACCATTTAATTGTGCAAGTTGGCAACAGCATTGTTCAGCCGTTGCTCAATCAGCTCGGTGACGTTGAAGAGATCAAGCAAACCTTCTACGATCGCAGCCTCATCTCAAGCCGAGAAATTACTCGATTTCGAAACATGCTGTCGTGGCGCTATCGTACAGATGAGCTGGTGCAAATTCCAACCCTTATTTTTGAAAGCAAATATCGATTGTTTACTCTCAGCGGGGGAGGAATTCGGGCGATCGCGATCTATGCGCCCCGCCACGAGGAGTTAGAAACCCTCGAAGGTTTTCCTTTCCTAGTCACCCTAGCCTTAGAAATTCGCGATGCGGTTGCGCCTCAGCTTCGCTCGGTAGTTTCCTGGGTCGGCAGCGGATTTATCTATGTGTTAACCGATGTGCTAGGACGAGGAATCGGGCTGATCGTCAGAGGTGTGATTAAGGGGATTGGGTCTGCTTGGCAAGATGTGCGACTGAGTCGAGATGCCGACCAGCGTCGGCTTTAGTCAGCTTTGATTGATCTTTTAGGCTGATTTAGTTGACTAACGAAACTCTTGGAAACCCTACTCTGCCGTAAGCGAGGTGACGTGAAGTTAACCCATCGAAACCGCTTCCGGCGTTGGGTTACGCGTCGCTCAACCCCAATCAATCTACGTCAGAATTTTTGTTCGGCAGCCAGGGCTGACTTCAAACCTTCAGGTAGCCTTAAATCCTAGCGCTGATGACATCTATAGTGCTACGCGCTGATATAAAACCAATCGTTGATGGAGAAGCCGCGCGGTG
>CAKZMO010000331.1 GCA_937128595.1 uncultured cyanobacterium
TATAGCAATGCGCAGATAGGTTAGGACAGATATTTATGGAGAAGCCGCGCACCGCGCGGCTTCTCCATAATCTATTGACTTCATATCAGCGCGTAGCACTATACCAACCTATAAAAGCCGCTGTTGTAGTGGCGCGACATCTCTAAAGCTGTAGGTTGCGGTTGAGGAACGAAACCCAACAAAACACTCTTTATCGTTGGGTCTTACTTCGTTCAACACCAACCTACAGAAGCCGCTAATGATTAATCGTTTGGAGCAATATCCGCTGCGGATTCGAGATAGTCCTGATCTGAAATCGTGAGCGCCAATTGATAGATACGGCGGCGAGAGAGTTCAGCACGGTTCGCTAGCTCTCGACTGGCTTGAGAGCGCGACATTCCTTGACTAAGGAGCAGCTTCAGTTCTTTTCGTAAAGACTCATCCGTTAAATCGATCTGGGTCGGTTGCGCCCCGGCAATTACGAGGGTGTATTCGCCCAGAGGTTTTTTGGTTTGATAGATAGTCAGCGCGTCGTTGAGCGTGCCCGTCCAGAATTCTTCGTGGAGCTTAGTGATTTCGCGAGCGATGACGATCGCGCGATCGCCCCCCCAATGTTTCGCAAAGTCTGCGAGTGTCTGCACGATTCGATGGGGAGCTTCGTAGAGGATCAGCGTCCGAGTTTCGGATTTGAGCGTTTCGAGGCGATCGCGCCGTTCTTTCCCCTTGATTGGCAGAAATCCTTCAAATACAAACCGATCGGTGGGGAGTCCCGATACGCTCAACGCCGTCACAGCCGCACTTGCCCCTGGAACAGGAACAACGGGAATGTCTGCCTCGTGGCAGGCTCGTACAAGTTCATAGCCCGGATCAGAAATTCCCGGCATTCCCGCATCGCTAACTAGGGCGATCGCCTGTCCTTGCTGGAGTCGATCCAGTACTTCGGGAATGCGGCTGAGGCGGTTGTGGTTGTGGTAGCTAATCTGTGGGGTTGAGATTTGAAAATAGTGCAGCAGCTTACCCGTGTGGCGAGTATCCTCAGCGGCAATCGCATCAACCTGTTTTAGAGTGGCGATCGCCCGAAACGTCATGTCTTCTAGGTTTCCAAGCGGCGTCCCGACAACATAGAGGGTTCTAGCAGATAGGGATTTGTGGGTCGAATCCATGAGCGGGTTGCACCAATGAGAACTAGATGAACTTGAAGTAAGGCACTGAGTGATTTCTACTTACGTAGATGAAACTTGTGTGAATCTCGTGCTGTTTGAGAAGGGAACGTCCGGATACTTTCCGTAAAATCCGCAAACGTGATTGTCGAGTGTGTTTTGTATTGTGAACTCTACTTCAGCTCATTGATGATGAGTTGTGGGTATTGAGTCGTTGGCGGCATTTGTTCGGTGTCGATATCTTTGATCCTTCACTAGATTGTATCTATGACAAACGCGCAGAAATTTGTCCTCATGATTCAACCCAATCGTCTCCAGGGATTTATCTGGAAGTCGATTTTGAAGTCTCAAAATGTGTCTGTAATATGGGAATCTCCTAGTACTGACTTACAGGACAACTTGATGCAAATCAAGCAAGCAGGGTTGACACTTCCTTCTCTCCTGTTACTCGACAGACGATGCTTGGGCGAAAATCCGTACGAATTTTGTCGTTGGTGTCGCACCAGTTATCCCGAAGTAAAGCTAATTCTGACTCACAGCACGCAGCGAGAAATTTCTCCTCCCGAGCGAGATTGGACGATTCAACAAGGGGCTGCCGATTTGCTGCCTGGGTTTCCGCGAGACAACATGGTCTCCAGCGCAACTGCAGGTATCAAGCGAGTACTGGAGACGTTGGGCGAACCTCAGCTCAACGAAGGTGCTTTAATTGCTGTTTTGCTAAAGCTGCGCAGAGAACTAGAGTTGCGACAAGAAAAGCGCGATCGCCGTCTAATTGATGAGACGTTGGATGGAAGCGAGACAGAACGGAGCATCGGAGCAGAGTACAACAGCAACGAAATGATTGGCACAGACTTTGAACTAGACGTGTCTAACCCCGCAGTCAGCAATAGAAAACAGGCGATCGCCTCCTCTTCAAATCGCTCTAATGGTTCCACTTCGACGACTTCCACTCAGCCTCAATCCCCAAAACCACGGCTTCGTTATCGAGGCATTCGCTACTGATCGAAGTCCCGAGAGCCATTCGCTTAAACTCGCTTTAAGCTTCAGCCATCAAACGACCCATGAGCCGGCTGATTCTCAGCTTTGAGATGACGTAGAGAGCAGGTTGATAATGTTCAGCCAAGAGCCAGCCCACCAGCAGCAGATGGAGCACAAAGGTAGAGGCTGCCCACGCCATCGGAAACCACGACAACTGGTTTCCTTCTAGCGGAGGAAAAATGTAGAGAGAGACTCCAATCATGCTGCCAGGAAGGGTAACGAGGGCAGCACTGATGATCCAGAGAAATAAGGTTAGATTGCTGTCTAAAACTCGTCGCGATCGCCAGCTACGACCGTTCCAGCGCCAGATCATCGATTGAGATCGGTCAACGACTCGAATAGTTTGCTGCTCAAAATCAGCTTCGAAGATGTGACGACAAAAGCTACAAGCAAATGCGTCCATCAGCGCCAGTTGCTCAATCTCTCCATGCCGACAGACCGGGCAAGTGTAGGTTCCTTTAGCGGTCAGATGCTGATGGTTAGAGAACTGCGAGGAAGAGGGTGTCGAGTTGGGTGAGGCAGAGGGGGAAACAGGCTTCATAAGGACGGAGAAAAACTTGAAGTGTTTGGGCATTTGCGCGTGTGCCCGTGTAGTGCGATCGCCTTCACTTAGAATAGCGAATTCCCTAGATATTGGTGAG
>CAKZMO010000332.1 GCA_937128595.1 uncultured cyanobacterium
CGAAGAGCAGAAACAACGTTGGCTGCCGGATATGGCCAAGCTCGATAAGATCGGTGCGTTTGGTCTGACGGAGCCGACTGTTGGCTCTAACGCGGGCGGAATCAAGACCACGGCCCGTCGTGACGGCGACCACTACATCCTCAACGGTGCCAAACGCTGGATCGGCAACGCATCTATTGCTGATCTGATTGTGGTCTGGGCACGCGACGAAGAGGGTAAGTTCGGCGGCTTCGTGGTGGAAAACCCGAATGAAACCGAAGGCATGCTGATTGAGGACATCCCCGGCAAGATTGGCAAGCGCACGGTATTGAATGCCAACATCACCATCACCGATGTGCGCGTGCCAGCAGAAAACCGCCTCGCACTCGGCACATCCTTCCGTGATGCGACACGGGTACTTTCTGGCGGGCGTTATGGCGTGGCGTGGGAAGCGGCAGGTGTCGCTTCCGCCTGCTTTGAAGCCGCCCTGAACTATGCACTAGAGCGCGAACAGTTTGGCAAACCCATCGCAAGCTTCCAGTTAATCCAACAGAAACTGGTCGAAATGGCCAGCGAAGTCAGCCAGATGCAACTCATATGCTACCGTATGGCGGAACTAGCAGCACGCAATGAACTGACCGAAGGCATGGCCTCTATGGCGAAGTACAATAATGCCCGCAAGGCGCGTCAGGTGGCCCTATTGGCCCGTGAGACCCTGGGCGGTAACGGCATCCTCACCGAGAACCACATTGCCCGCTGGCTGACCGATGCCGAAGTCATCTACACTTACGAAGGCACCAACGAGATCAACATGATGATCGTGGGTCGTGAGCTTACCGGCTTGAACGCCATCCTGTAATCGGGCACCGCACCTTGAGTCAAAACGGGCACCTACCATGCTGATAGGTGCCCATTTTTTGTGATAGTTTAACCCGCTAAACGGCTATGCAGGCTCTAACTCATGGGCCTGGATGATACTATCCATCAGGTGCGCGGGTACCCGGTCATAGTGGGAGAACGTCATCTCATAAATACCACGCCCACCCGTCATTGACCGCAAATCATTGCCGTAGCGCAACATTTCCGCAAGCGGCACCTGCGCATTGACCACGCTCTTCAAACCGACGGTATCCATACCTTGTACGCGGCCACGACGGGTATTGAGATCCCCCATCACATCACCCATCATGGCTTCCGGTACAGTGATCTTCACATCCATGATCGGTTCCATCAATACTGGTGACGCAGCCCTGAATGCCTCTTTGAAGCCCTCACGTCCGGCAATCTGGAAAGCGATGTCCTTCGAGTCTACCGGGTGTTCTTTACCGTCAAATACAACCGCTTTCACATCCACAACCGGGTAGCCTGCAATCACACCGCCACCGAGTACCTGTCGAATGCCTTTTTCAATCGACGGTAGGAAGTTGTTGGAGATCGCCCCGCCGAAAATATTCGTCTCGTATTCAAAACCTTCGCCTGTATTCGGCAATAGACGTAGCGAGATTTCCGCAAATTGCCCGGCCCCGCCTGATTGCTTCTTATGACGATAGGTCGTTTCGGCTTCAGCGGTCACCGTTTCCCGATACGGCACACGCGGCATATCAGTATCAATACCAACGCCCAGTTGCTCCGCCCGGCTGATAGCTACAGAAACGTGGGCGTCGCCCATGCCTTCAAGTACCATCTGCTTGGTATCGGCATCCTGCCGCCATTGCAGGGTCGGGTCGGCATCCGTCAAACTGGTAAGGATGGATCCCATCTTTGCGCCGTCAGCCTGTGTGCGCGGTGAGACCGCCACCATGTACAACGGCTCTGGGAAATCCGGCTTTACAATCGTGTAGGGGTCAGCTTTGGTGCTGAACGTATCCCCGGTTTTGGTGTTGTTCAATTTGGCGACCACGCCAATGTCACCGACGTGTAATGAGGCAACCGAGTCCGTATCTTTGCCTTTGATCGTCATCAGCGAGTTGAAGCGTTCTTCTGTCTCACTGGTCGCGTTATAGCAGATGTCGTTCGTTTCGATTTTGCCAGCAAAAATGCGGAAGAAGTTCAGCGTGCCGACGTATTTATCGTTAATCGTCTTGAATACATAGGCGGCCAGCGGTTTATCGTCATTTTGTGGTGCAGTGACGTATTCGATTTCATCACTCTCACCACGCAACACACCGACCCGACGTACCGTCGGTGGTGATGTGTAAGCAACCAGGGCTTCCATCAACGGCACTGTGCCGATATTTTTTGTACCGGAGGTTACGAATACAGGCACAGTATTCAACTCATGATTACGGGCTGCCTTGCGCATACCCTGGCGAATTTCTGCACTTTCCAGGTTGCCCTCGGTAAAATACTTCTCGATCAAATCGTCATCTGCTTCAGCGGCGGCCTCTACCAGCACAGTGTGCGCCTCTTCCAATTCGTCTGTCATCGCTTCCGGCAAATCAGACCGATCCGCACCCGCATCATAATAAGCCTTCTGGGTCAGCACATTGGCCACACCCTTAAAATCAGCTTCTTGGCCTTCAGGTAACGTTATTGGAATAAACTTATGATCTTCGAATGAGGTACGTAACTGCTCAAGCGTACCTTCGAAATCTGCATTTTCACGGTCCATTTTGTTGATGACCACAATAATCGGTTGTTGGTAGACCTTCGCATATTCCCAGGCCAACTCCGTGCCGACTTCGACGCCAGCTACCGCATCCACCACAACAATCACTGCATCCACCACACGGATGGCGTTCTTCATTTCACCCTGGAAATCCGTGTAGCCGGGTGCGTCCAGCACGTTGATTTTATGTCCTTCGAATTCTAAAGGCACCAACGATGTAGAGATTGAAATCCCACGCGCATGTTCATCTTCTTCCCAGTCGGAGACGGTGGTACCGTCTTCGACCCGGCCCAAGCGATTAATCGCCCCGGTATTGAACAATAAGGCTTCCACCAGAGACGTCTTGCCTGATCCCTGGTGGCCGACTAAAGCGACATTTCTGAGCTTATCTGACGTATACTCGTTCATAATGAGTGTAACCTCCGGTAAAAATCTAAGTGTCGAGATGTATTTATTTTAATCTCTCTCTAAATTTTAAGGAGGTGTTAAAGATTTGTCAAAATTGTGACGTTTGTCATCAGCTTGGGCGTAGTCTATGTAGGAAATACTCCTGTAGGTTTCAGATATTGCATCTTTCAACACGTCTGCTATGATTAGAATGAGAAAATTATAAAAACATCTGCTAACTATTGTAACCTTCGGTTAGTTTTTAGAAATCAGTTTTTAGTTATAAGTATTCAAGAACTGTTACGATAGTTCAGGATCTATCACAATAGATCAAAAACTGAAAACCTAAAGCTAAAGACTTACCACTTTTTACACATAGTCATGTTGAAATGGTCTGTAATAACGGTAAGTGGGGCTATTTTAGTCGGCAATGCGGGTGAGTGGTAGGTTCAGGCTAGGCGGCGGTCCAGCGGTGGCCCACTGATTGTATCCAGCAGATCTTCCACGCGGAAGGGCTTGGCGATGACGCCATCGGCGGTGTGGGGTCGTAGGTTAACCTCACCAGTGAGGAAGTAAAAGTAGGTGTACGCGGTCCCTGTGTGGGCACGCAGTTTGTTCAAGACCCCATAGCCATCCACACCAGGGATGTTGATGTCACACAGCACAATATCTGGCGTATGCTTGAGCGCGTAGGCGATGCCATCTGGACCGGAATGGCGTAAAATGGCGGTGTAGCCATCCATCTCCAACACCTCTCGGACGAGGTTGGCTAAATTACGGTCATCATCGATGACAAGTACATTTGGCATAATTCACACGCTTCGTAAATCTGATTTGATAAACTATTGTTACAAATTCATTATATTTTGTTTCGGTTTATAAAGAAAGTAGAATTTACCCGATCTTCATAAAAGAAAGTTAATTTTGGGTTAACTGTAATGGGGTGGCTCAGGGGCGCAAGCACTGCTGCGCCCCAGGTGATAAATGAGCAGTTACCCTTATGT